>NZ_BRXS01000001.1:600000-900000 GCF_030159095.1 Roseisolibacter agri | reverse complement strand
CAGCGGATGGAGGTCGTGGTCCCCATCGGCACGCGCGTCTCCGCGCAGACGGTGTCCGGCAACGTCCGCGTGACCGGCGTGCGCGGGGAGCTGGAGGCCGGCACCGTCAGCGGCGAGGTCGAGGCCTCGGACGCCGCGCGGCGCATCGCCCTCAGCAGCGTCAGCGGGTCGGTGCGCGGCACCAACCTCGAGGGCGACGTGCGCGCCAACTCGGTCAGCGGCGAGGTCATGCTCGACCAGATCGTCGGCGACATCGACGCGCAGTCCGTCAGCGGCGAGGTCGAGGTCCGCCGCGCGCGCACCTCGCGCCTCCGCATGGAATCCGTGAGCGGGGAGCTCACGTACGATGGCTCGATCGCGCGCGACGGCCGCTACGAGCTCTCGTCGCACTCCGGCGAGATCCACCTCGCGCTCCCGTCGGACGTCGGCGCGCGGCTCTCGCTGCGCACCTTCAGCGGCTCGATCGACACGGAGTTCCCGCTGACGATGGGCGGCACGACCCGCGACGACCAGGGGCGCCCGACGCGCGGCCGTGACCGGCGCATGGAGTTCACCCTCGGCAACGGCGGCGCCACGATCGTGGCCGAGACCTTCAGCGGCAGCATCGACATCGCCCGCGCCGGCTCGCGGCGCTGACCCGACCTCTCGCGATCCTCCGGAGATGCCTCTCGTGACCGCCTCCCGCCTCTCGCCCGTCGTCTCGCACGTCGTCTCGCCCGTCGTCCGCCTGCTCGCCGGCGCCGCGCTGCTCCTCCCGCTCGCAGGACTCGTCGCGCTGCCCCGCACCGCCGCCGCCCAGCGCGACGAGCGGAGTGAGCCCAACGCCTTCACGTGGACGGGCAGCATCCCTGCCGGCCGCTGGATCTACGTCCGCAACCTCAACGGCCCGATCCGCGTCGAGCGCGGCGGCGACCGCGTCGAGGTGGTGGCCGAGCGCCGCTGGGGCCGCGACGCCGACCCGAAGCGCGTGCGCTTCACGGCCGAGAAGGCGGGCGACGGCCAGAGCATGGTCGTGTGCGCGATCTGGAGCGAGAGCGGCAGCTGCGACGAGGACGGCTACTCGCGCGAGCGCGACAGCCGCTGGGGCGACCGCGACGACGGCTGGGTGGCGGTGGACTTCGTGGTGCGCGTGCCGAGCGGCGTGCGCGTGGACGTGCGCACCGTGAACGGCAGCCTCGAGGTGCGCGGCGCGACGGCGGAAGTCGTCGCCCGCACCACCAACGGCGGCGTGCGCGCGGAGACGCTCGGCGGGCCGGTGGACGCGCGGACGACGAACGGCAGCATCTTCGCCAGCATGCGCAGCGTCGGCGACGCGCGCGACCTGGACTTCCGCACCACGAACGGCTCCGTGACGGTCGAGATGCCCGCCTCGCTCGGCGCCGAGGTCGAGATGTCGACGGTGAACGGGCGCGTGAGCACCGAGTTCCCGGTGACGATCTCGGGCCGCATCGATCCCAAGCGGCTGCGCGCGCGGGTCGGCGACGGGTCGCGCCGCGTGTCGATGCGCACGGTCAACGGCAGCGTGGAGCTCCGACGCGCGAGCGACCGCTGAGCCGAGAGGGATCCGCAGTCCGCCTGCGGTTCCGAAACGCCGAACCGGGGCGCAGCGTAGGGACGCCGTACCGCGTTTCCCCTCACCGGTCCACTGCCATGATCCGCTCGCGCTCCGCGCTCGCCCTCGCCGTGCTGGCCTTCGTCCCGCTCGCCGGCTGCCGTCACTCCGAGGATGGGGAGCCCCGCACCGAGCAGGCGTTCCGCTGGTCGGGCACCGTGCCGCAGGGCGGCTGGGTGCGCATCCGCGATCTCAACGGCTCGGTGCGCGTGGCGCGCGCGCCGGGCCGCGAGGTCGTGATCACCGCGTCGCGGCGCTTCCGCGGTCGCCGGCCGCAGGAGGTGCGGCTGGTGGCGACGCCGGACGAGGAGGGCGTGACGGCGTGCGCGATCTGGGGGAGCGGCGCGTGCACCGCGGAGCGCTACCAGAACACGATGCATCGCAGCGGCGGCGGCTGGTTCCAGCGGCTGTTCCGGCGGCACTCGAGCGTCAGCATCGACTACCTGGTCGCGGTGCCGGCCGGCGTGCGCGTGGATGCGCGCACCACCAATGGAGGCGTCATCGTCGCCGACGCGACGTCGGAGGTCATCGCGCGCACGACCAACGGCAGCGTGACGATCGGCACGTCGGCCGGCCGCGTCTCGGGGCGCACGACGAACGGCAGCGTGCGCGCGCGCGTGGACGGGCTGCCGCCGGGCGCGTCGGTGGAGCTGGCGACGGTGAACGGCTCGGTGACCGCGCTGCTGCCGGCGAGCGTCGACGCCGACGTCTCGCTGCAGACGGTGAACGGCCGCGCGAAGAGCGACTTCCCGATCGCGCTGCAGGAGGGCAACCGCCGGTCGCTGCGCGGGACGCTGGGCGCGGGCGGGCAGCGCGTGTCGCTGAAGACGGTGAACGGCTCGGTGACGCTGGGCCGGCTCTAGACGCTCCAGCGCGCAACGCCGCGCGCGCGGCCGCCGTATCTCCGAGGGTGGGTCGCGATTCCCGTCTTCGGAGGGCTGTGCATGTCGGATCCCGTCGTGCCGTCGATCCCGTCCGCCGTGCCGGCGGACCCCGCGCTGGCCGCGCTGGTGCACTGCCGCCTGCGCATCGCGCGTGCGTTCCCGCGGCAGATCCACGCCGCCGTCGAGGCGCTGGACGACGCGCAGCTCTGGTGGCGGCCGAACGCGCACAGCAACTCGGTCGGGATCCTCGTGCGGCACCTCGCGGGCAACATCCGCGCGATCGTGGGCCACGGGATCGGCCGCTCGGGCTACGTGCGCGACCGCGAGGCCGAGTTCGACGCGCCGCCGATCCCGCGCGCCGCGCTGCTGGAGGAGTTCGACGCCGCGATCGCGGAAGCCGACGCGGTGCTCGCCGACCTCACGCCCGCGCGGCTGGCCGAGCGGTCGTCGGACCCGGCGTTCTACCCGACGGTGCTGGAGGACGTGCTGAACGTGACGATCCACATGTCGACGCACGTCGGGCAGATGGTGTGGATCGCGAAGATGCTGCGCGACGGCGCGCTCGACGACGTGTGGCGGCGCACGCATCGCGAGGTGGGGGCGTACGGGAGAACCCCCTGAGGCTGCGGACTGCGGGCTGCGGATCTTTGAACGGCGAACGGCATTTGCAAGGATGAAGATCGGATAAGGTCCGATAACGACGGATGGCTCCGCGTGGCGGCGAGGTTCCTCGCACTCACGCGGAGCCATCCGCTCTTATCCGATCTTCTCAGATTTTCATCCTTGCTGCCGTTCCCAGTTGCAGGATGCAGGACCCGCAGTCCGCAGCCCGCAGCCGTCAGTTCGCCAGCCGCTCGATCTCGCCCGCGAGGTCCAGGTCCAGCTGCGTGATGCCGCCCGCGCTGTGCGTGCTGAGCGTGCACACGATCTTCGTGTAGCGGATGTCGAGGTCCGGGTGGTGATCCGCGGCCTCGGCGGCCTGCGCGACGCGGTTCACGAACGCGATGCCCGCGAGGAACGCCGGGAACTGGTAGGTCTTCGTGAGCACGTCGCCGCGACGGCTCCAGCCGGGCAGTCGGCCCAGCTCGCGCTGGATGGCGATGTCGGACAGTCGTTCGCGGGCGCTCATCGGTGGTGCGGAGGGGTGGAAGCGCGGTCGGACGCGCCGCGCGCAACGTTAACGCTCCGGTGGTCGCGGACAAGGTTCAAGTCGTGGACCCGCGCGTCGTGTCGTGCCGACGCACACGCGCTCGCGCACGCGTCGTCGCGCTCACGTCGGTCACGCGCGCCTTCCGTCCATCACCTGTCGCGCATCATCTGTTTACATCACACACGACGTCGCGGCGGAACCCGGCTTGCATCTTCGGCTTTTGTTCGGTAAATAGGACGCCCATACTCGAGCCCGGAGAGACGCCGATGACGCTGCCCGATCCGTCGCATCCCGCGTACCCCGCTTCGCCCCGCGCCGAGTCGGTGGACGACCCGCGTGCGCAGCTCTACCTGGCGTTCCGCGACGGGCGCCCGTTCATCGCCAGCCACACCATCGCCGTCGGGCGGGTGGCCGAGCCGGACCTGCCGCCGGTGGCGGACCGCGCGCAGCTGTCGCTGTTCGGGCGCTGAGCGCATGACGGTCTCCGTTCGCGCCGTCGCGCGCCGCCGACTTTCGGCTTCTGTTCGGATCGCATGAGCGTCGCCCATGCGCTCGCCGTCCATGCGCCCGTCCATGCGCCCGATGCCACCCCGACCTCCGACGTGCTCGACGCCCTGCGGCGCCGCATCGCCGACGTCGTCGACGGCGACACGGCGCCGACGCAGGGCTTCCGCACCGGCGTCGGCGCGCTCGACGCCGCGCTGCAGCTCACCGGGGGCGTGCCGCGCGGCCGCCTCACCGAGCTGCTGGGCGCGGCCGGCAGCGGCGTCACGACGCTCGCGCGGCGGCTGGTCGGGCAGGCGCTCGCCGCGAGCGCGTGGGTGGCCTACGTCGACGCCACCTGTACGCTCGCGCCGCGCGACTGGGCGGACACCGAGCGGCTGTGGGTCGTGCGCCCCCCCGACGCCGCGCGCGCCGCGTGGTGCGCCGACGTGCTGCTGCGCAGCGGCGGCTTCGGGCTGGTGGTGGTGGACGGCGCGCCGGTGCTGTCGCGCGCCGTGGCGATGCGGCTCCTGCAGCTGGCGCGCGACGCCGACGCGGCGCTCGTGCTGGTGGGCACGGGGTCGCGCGCCAGCGACCTCGCGGGGGCGCTGCGGCTGCGCGCGCGCGCGGCCAACGCCGCGCCGGGCGCGGGGGAGCGGCCGCCCGCACGGCGGTGGCGCCCCGAGAGTGGCGGGACGTGGAGCGTGGTGCAGCGCGCGGTGATCACGGTGGAGAAGGGTGGGACGCATCGCAACGTGGAGGTGAGCTGTGCGGTCGGTGTGGCGCGTTGCCTGTGTGCGCATCCCGAGGTTCCCGATCGGCGCCCTGTGGCGCGCGCGGCAGGGCGCGTCGTCGGGAGCGCCGACGGACGGCCCGCCGATGGCCATGCAGCTGGCGCTGGCGCTCCCGCTGCCGCCGACGGCGTCTCCCGCGACCACGCCGGCCGCGTCGCCGACCCGGTCCGCCGGGGGCGCCGCTGCGCCGAGCCCGCGCTCGGCCGCCGCTGACACGGGGGCCGAGGAGCACTGGGACGCGCAGCCCATCGCGATCGCGGAGGGAGACGCGGGGCCGGCGCGCCGGCTGCGGGTCGTGTCGGCGGGCGCCGGCCGGCTCGGCGTGCGCGCGGGCATGACCGTCGCCGCGGCGCGCGCGCGCTGCGCCGCGCTGGTGGTGTGGCCATGGGACGAGGACGCGGTGCGCCGCGCGACCGACGCGGTGAGCGCGCTGCTGCTGATCGCCAGCCCGCAGGTGACGCCGGTCGCCGGCGCGCCCGGCATGTGGTGGATCGGCGCGGGCGGCGTGGACGGCGTCGGCGGGGAGCGCGGGCTCGCGCGCGCGCTGCACCGCCTCGCGGGCGCGTGGCATCCGGGCGCGCGCGTGGGCGTCGCCGACTCGTGCGTCGCGGCGCGCGCGGCGACGTGGGACTACGGGCCGGCCGAGCCGGTGCCCGATCCGTATGCGGAGGCGTATGCGCGGTATCTCCCCCCTGCCCCCACCCCGCCGCCGGTGGAGGCCGCGCCGCTGCCGCCGCCGCGCGGCTGCGTCGTGGTGCCGCGCGGCGGATGCGCGGCGTACCTCGCGACCGTGCCGCTCGCGCTGGTGCAGATGGACGTCGAGGTGCGCGCGGGGCTGGCCGCGCTGGGCGTGCGCACGGCCGGCGGGCTGGCCGCGCTCGACGGCGGCGACGTGGAGGCGCGCTGGGGTCCCGCGGGGCTGAGCGCATGGCGGCTGGCGCGCGGCGAGGACCGGCGCCGGCCGGGGCTCGTGCGCGTGGAGGCGCGGCGCAGCGTGAGCACCGAGCTGGCGGCGCCGTCGGCGACGCTGGAGCCGGTGCTGTTCCTCGTGCGCGCGGCGCTCGACCGGCTGGTCGCGGACCTGGCGCGCGACGCGCTGGGCGCGGCGACGGTCGCGCTGACGCTGCACCTGGACGTCGGCGCCACGCACACGCTCACGCGCGAGGTGCGGCTGGCGCGGCCGCTGGCGCGCGTGGCGCCGCTGTTCGAGCGGTGCCGCGCGCTGCTGGAGCGCGCGACGCTGCCCGCGCCGGTGTGCGGCGTGACGGTGAGCGTGCCCGCGACGGGCCGACTCGGCAGCGACCAGGGCGACCTGCTCTCGCCGGCGTGGCACGATCCGGCCGCGGTGGAGGCCGCGTTCGCGCGCATCCGCGCGGAGCTGGGGCCCAACGTCGTCGTGCGCGCCGTCGCGCGCGACCATCACCGCCCCGAGCGCGCGGGCCAGTGGCTGCCGGTGGAGGGCGTGGACGCGCCGAGCGATGCACCGAGCGACGCATCCGATGCACCGCGCGACGTGCATGCGCAGTCGACGCACGTCCCGGCCGCGCTGCGCCTGCTGGAGCCGGCCGAGTCGGCGGACGTGGCGCCCGACGCGGTGGGCGCGCCGACGACCGTGCACTGGCGCGGGCGCGCGCTCGCCGTCACGCGCGCGGACGGCCCGGAGCGCCTGTCGGGCGAGTGGTGGGCCGACCCGTACCGCCGCGACTACTGGCGCTGCACGACCGCGGCGGGGCTGCTGCTCGCCTACCGCGACCGCGCGCGGGGCGGGTGGTGGGTGCAGGGCTGGTACGATTGAGCGCGATACGGCGGAGGACGATACGGCGGAGGACGATGCAGCGGAGAACGGAAGGGCGCGATACGAGACGGCGGAACGGCGCGTGAGCTCCCAGCGCGAAGCATCCGCCCTCTCGTCTCACGCTTCATCGTCCTCCGCCCTTCCGTCCTCCGCCGCTCGGTCTTCCGCTTCATCAAGCTTCTACGAGTTGCACTGCCGCTCGGCGTTCTCGTTGCTCGACGGCGCATCGCTTCCCGAGATGCTGGTGGCGCGCGCGCTGGCGGTCGGGCTGCCGGGGCTCGCGCTCACCGACCGGCACGACCTGGGCGGCGTGGTGCGATTCGCGGAGGCGACGCGCGAGGCGGGGCTGGCGGGGATCGTGGGCGCGGAGATCGACGTCGCGTGGGACGACGACGGCGCCGACGCCGCGCCGCTCGTCCTGCTCGCGGAGTCGCGCGCCGGCTACGCCAACGTCTCGACCCTCGTCACGCGCGCGCGCATGGAGCGGCCGCGCGGGCGGCCGTGCGTGTCGTTCGCGGAGCTGGCCGCGCACGCGGGCGGCGTGTACGCGCTCACCGGCGGGCCACGCGGCCGCGTCCCCGCGCTGCTCGCGCACGGTCGCAGCGACGACGCGCGCCGCGCGCTCGGCCGCCTGCGCGACGCGTTCGACGGGCGCGTGGCGGTGGAGTGCTGGGACCACGGGCTGGCCGAGGAGCGCGCGCTCACGGCCGATCTCGTCGTGCTCGCGCGCGCGGTCGGCGCGCCGTGGGTGGTGGCGAACGACGTGCGCTACGCCGATCCCGGCGCGCGCGTCGCGCACGACGTGCTGTGCGCGCTGCGCCACGGGCGCCCGCTGGACGCGATGGGCACGCGCCTGCCGCCGAACGGCGAGTGGTACCTCAAGGGCCCGGCCGCCGTCGCGCGCCGCTGGCGCCACGCGCCCGAGGGCGTGCGCGAGAGCGTGGCGATCGCCGAGCGGTGCACGTTCCGCCTGGAGCAGCTGCGGCCCACGCTGCCGGCGTTCCCGCTGCCGCCGGGCGTCGACGCCGACACGTACCTGGCCGAGCTGGTGGAGACCCACGCGCGCGACCGGTGGGGCGAGGGCACGGGCACGCGGCGCACCGCCGCGCACGACCGGCAGCTGGCGCACGAGCTGGCGGTGATCCGGCGGCTGGGGCTCGCGGGCTACTTCCTGATCGTCTACGATATCGTGCGCTTCGCGCGCCGCGAGGGGATCCTCTGCCAGGGGCGCGGCTCCGCGGCCAACAGCGCGGTGTGCTACTGCCTGGGCATCACCGCGGTGGATCCCGTGGCGATGAACCTCCTGTTCGAGCGCTTCCTGAGCGAGGACCGGCAGGAGGCGCCCGACATCGACCTCGACTTCGCGCACCGCGAGCGCGAGCGCGTGATCCAGTACGTGTACGCGAAGTACGGGCGCGCGCACGCGGCGATGGTGTGCGAGCAGATCACGTGGCGCGGCCGCAGCGCGGTGCGCGACGCGGCGCGCGCGCTCGGCTTCTCGACCGCGCAGGGCGACGCGCTGAGCGCGTTCAGCGATCGCTTCTCCGCGCGGGCGACGGCGGACGCGCTGCGCGCGGGGCTGCCCGCGGCATCCGTCGCGCGCACGCTCGGCGACGGCATGGTGCGCGGCACCGAGGCCACCACGCGGGCGCGCGCCGTGAAGGACGCGGCACGGCGCGTCGTGGCGGCGCCGCTGGACGCACCGCGCGTCGAGCTGCCGTACGACCCCACGCGCGCCGACGTCCGCGGCACGCCCGCGCACGACGAGGCGCTGCGCCGCTTCCATGATGCGCGTGCCCAGGCGGCCACCGGCGCTCCGTGGCAGGATCCCCATGCCGCGCCCACGCCCGAGGAGCGCCGCAACCCCACGACCGCGGTGCTGCCGACCGCGCCCGCGCCGGAGAACGGCGTGCTCGCGCGCGCGGGGCTCGACGCGCGCGACCCGCGCGTGCGCGTGCTCGCCGACGTCGTCGACGGGCTGCATCAGCTGCCGCGCCACCGCTCCATCCACGTCGGCGGCTTCGTGCTGACGGCCGAGCCGCTGGCGACCGTCGTGCCGGTGGAGCCGGCGTCGATGCCGGGGCGCACCGTCATCCAGTGGGAGAAGGACGACCTCGATCCCGTGCGGCTGGTGAAGATCGACCTGCTCGGCCTCGGCATGCTGACGGTGCTGCAGGACTGCCTGCTGTACCTGCGCGGCACGCGCGGCCTGGCGCTCGACCTCGCGCAGCTCCCGACGGACGACCCCGACGTCTACGAGATGATGTGCCGCGCCGACACGATCGGCGTGTTCCAGATCGAGAGCCGCGCGCAGATGAACACGCTGCCGCGCCTGCAGCCGCGCTGCTTCTACGACCTCGTGGTGGAGGTGGCGCTCATCCGCCCGGGACCGATCCAGGGCGACATGGTGCATCCGTACCTGCGCCGCCGCGCCGGGCTGGAGGACGTGACGTTCCCGCACGAGTCGCTGCGGCCGGTGCTGGAGCGCACGATGGGCGTGCCGCTCTTCCAGGAGCAGGGGATGCAGGTCGCGATCGCGGCCGCGGGCTTCACGCCCGGCGAGGCCGACGCGCTGCGCCGCGCGATGGGGCACAAGCGCAGCCACGAGAAGATGGCGGAGATCTGCGAGAAGCTGGTCGCGGGGATGGCGCGCAACGGGATCCCGGAGGAGACCGCGCGAAGGATCTACAACCAGATCCATGCCTTCGCCGACTACGGCTTCCCCGAGAGCCACGCCGCCAGCTTCGCGCTGCTGGTCTACGCGTCGGCGTACATGAAGCACCACTACGCGCCGGAGTTCCTGTGCGCGCTGCTGAACGCGCAGCCGATGGGTTTCTACGCGCCGGGGACGCTGATCGAGGACGCGAAGCGGCATGGGGTGCGGGTGCTGCCGGTGGACGTCACGCGGTCGGCGTTCGACTCGACGTTCGAATCCGACCGCGGCGCGGCGCCCGCAGTCCGCCTGGGGCTACGACTCGTGCGCGGACTGGGAAGCCGGGCGCGCGCCCGACTGGAAGCGGCGGTCGCCAACGGCGCGTTCAGGTCCATCGACGATCTCGTCGCCCGCGCGGGGCTCGACCGGCGCGCGCTGCGCGTGCTCGCGGAGGCGGGCGCGCTCGACGCGTTCGTGCCCGACGAGCCGCAGCTGCGGCGGCGGCGCGCGGCCGTGTGGCGGCTGCTGGAGGCGGAGCGCGGCGACGCCGGCCCGCTGGCGCCGCGCGCGCGCACGCTCGACGTGCCGGCGGCCGTGCCCGCGATGACGCCCTACGAGCTGACCGAGGCCGACTACCGCGTCACCGGCGTCTCGCTCGTGGGCCACCCGATGGCGCACCTGCGCGAGCTGCTCGCGCCCAACGGCGTGCGCACCGCGCGCGCGGCCGTGCAGGACGGGCGCGACGGCGAGCTGGTGGCGGTCGCGGGGCTCGTCATCTGCCGGCAGCGGCCGGGCACCGCCAAGGGCTTCGTCTTCCTCACGCTCGAGGACGAGACGGGGACGATCAACGTCGTCATCAACCCGAAGCGCTTCGAGCGCGAGGCGCTGCTCATCTCGACGTCGCCGCTGCTGCTGATCCGCGGGCGGCTGCAGGTCGAGGGCACGGCGCCGCACGCCGTCGTCAACGTGCGCGCCGACCGCTTCCGCCGGCTGGAGGCGCCCGTGGGGGCCGAGCATGCGCGCGGCCACGACTTCCGCTGAGGGGGCGCGCGTGACAGGTTGGCGCATGCGCATCGGCATCGACCTGGGCGGCACCAAGATCGAGGCGATCGCGCTGTCGGACGCGGGCGCGATCACCGTCCGGCGGCGCGTGCCCACACCGCGCGACTACGCCGCCACGCTCGACGCGCTGGCCGGCATCGTCGCCGACGTCGAGCGCGAGGCGGGAGCGCGCGGCCGCGTCGGCATCGGCATCCCGGGCACCGTCGTGCCCGCGACGGGGCGCGTGAAGAACGCGAACTCCGTCTGCCTCAACGGCCAGCCGTTCCGCAGCGACCTCGAGGCGCGGCTCGGCCGCGAGGTGCGGCTGATGAACGACGCCAACTGCTTCGCGATCTCCGAGGCCGCCGACGGCGCCGCCGCGGGCGCGGACGTCGTCTTCGGCGTCATCCTCGGCACCGGCGTGGGCGGCGGGATCGTCGTGCACGGCCGCTGCCTGGTGGGCCCGAACCTCATCGCCGGCGAGTGGGGCCACAACCCGCTGCCGTGGCCCGCGCCCGACGAGACGCCCGGCCCGCCCTGCTACTGCGGCAAGCACGGGTGCATCGAGGCGTTCCTGTCGGGGCCCGCGTTCATGAAGGACCACGAGCGGCACACGGGCCAGGCGCTCACCAGCCGCGAGATCGAGCGCGCCGCCGCCGACGGCGAGCCTGCGGCCGTGGCGACGCTCGCGCGCTACCACGACCGCCTCGCGCGCAGCCTCGCCACCGTCATCGACGTCGTCGATCCCGACGTCGTCGTGCTGGGCGGCGGCATGTCCAACCTCGCGGGGCTCGCGGACGCGGTGACGGCGCGACTCCCGACGTACGTGTTCTCGGACACCGTGCTGACGCGCGTCGTGCGCAACCGGCACGGCGACTCCAGCGGCGTGCGCGGCGCGGCGTGGCTGTGGCCCGCGGGCGCGAACGCGGGCGCGAACGCGGGCGCGGGCGCCGCATGAGCGGCGCGCTGCGACTGCGCGCGAGCCGCGTCGACATCACGACGCTCGACGTCGACGCGATCGTCAACGCGGCCAATTCGGCCCTCATCCCCGGCGGCGGCGTGGACGGCGCCATCCACCGCGCGGCCGGTCCCGAGCTCGCGCGCGCGGGTGCGGCGATCGGCGGCTGCCCCACCGGCGAGGCGCGCATCACGCCCGGCTTCGGGCTGAAGGCGCGCCACGTGATCCACGCGGTCGGTCCCGTGTGGCAGGGCGGTGATGCCGGCGAGGCCGAGCTGCTGGCCGGGGCGTACCGGGCGTCGCTCGTGCTCGCGCGCGACCACGGCTGCGCGAGCGTCGCCTTCCCCGCCATCAGCACCGGCGTCTACGGCTACCCGCTGGAGGCGGCGACGCGCGTGGCCGTCGCCACCGTGCGCGCCTTCGCGCCGGAGGCGGGCGGGCTCGCGCTCGTGCACTTCGCCTGCTTCAGCGACGACGCCCTGGCCGCGTACCGCCGCGCGGGCGTCACCGACTGACGCGCGCCGCGACTCAACCTCCCACCCATCCCGTCCCATGAGCACCCCGACCGCCGCGACGCCGCTCGCCTCCCTCGCCGGCCGCTGGCGCGGCACGAGCCGGCTGTTCACGCCCTGGACGACGCCCGCCGAGCACGACTCCGACACGACGGCGGTGGTGACGCCCATCGGCCGCGGCAACTTCGTGACCGTCGCCTACACGTGGTCGCACGAGGGGAAGCCGTGCAACGGCCTGCTCTTCATCGGCCACGAGACGAAGCGCGAGGTGGCGCACGCGTCGTGGGTCGACTCGTGGCACCAGCACGAGCATCCGCTGACGTGCGTGGGCGAGGTCGACGCATCGGGCGCGCTGAGCGTGCGCGGCAGCTATCCCGCGCCCGAGGGGCCGCCCTGGAGCTGGCGCATCGCGATCGAGACGCCCGACGCCGCGACCTTCCGCATCCTGATGTACAACGTGACGCCCGAGGGCGAGGAGATGCCCGCCGTCGAGAGCCGCTACGCGCGCGACGACGCGTGACCGCTCCTCGCGACACGACGCCGCGCGTGCACCGCACCGCGGTGCAGATGCGCTTCGCCGACACCGATGCGCTGGGCCACGTCAACAACGGCAGCTTCGTCCTCTACGCCGAGACGGCGCGCCTGGAGTTCCTGGGCGCGCTGGGGGGCGCGGTGCAGTCGCTGATCCTCGCGCACCTCGCCATCGACTTCCGGCGGCAGGTGACGTTCGGCCAGACGGTGGTCGTGGACACGTGGGTCGAGCGCATCGGCCAGACGAGCGTCACCATCCTGCACGCGATCCGCGCGGACGACGCGGTGGCGGCCGAGGTGCGCTCGGTGGTGGTGTCGTTCGACTACGCGGCGCAGCGCCCGCGCCCCTGGACCGACGCCCAGCGCGCGGCGCTCGACGCCTACCGCGCCATCGGAGGCTGACCATGGACCTGCGCATCTGCCACGCGATCGCCGAGCGCGCCCTGCTGATGTTCGGCTACCGGGGCGCGGTGCGCGTCGTCGAGCCGCACCTGTACGGCCGCAACACGGCCGGCCACGACGCGCTCAGCGCCTGGATGCGCCCGGGCTGGAGCCGCACCGATCCGGACGGCGGCTGGCGCATGTTCCTCGTGGAGGAGCTGGACTCGCTGTCGCTGCTCCCCGAGCGCTTCGACGGCGCGCGCGCCGACTACAACCCGGGCGACCCGCACTTCGAGGAGGTGTACTGCCAGCTGCACGTCGCCCCGCTGTCGCCGCCGCCGCCGCCGGCGTAGGTTGGACGCGCCTCGCTCCCCCCTCGCTGGCCGTCCGTCCCTCCGCTCCACACCGCGCGCCGTGATCACCACGCTGATCCTGCCGGGCCTCTACGACTCGGGCCCCGAGCACTGGCAGAGCCACTGGGAGCGCGTGGATCCGAGCTGCCACCGCGTCGTGCAGGCCGACTGGGAGACGCCGCGCTGCGGGGACTGGGTGGCGACGCTCGACGCCGCGATCGGCGCCCATGCGACGCCCCACGGCGGACCGGTGACGCTCGTGGCCCACAGCGCGGCCTGCGCCATGGTGGCGCACTGGGCGCGCGACGCCGCGCCCGCCCAGCGGGCGCGCGTGCGCGGCGCGCTGCTGGTGGCGCCGTCGGATCCCGAGGGCCCGCGCTACCCCGCGGGCCCCACCGGCTTCGCGCCGATGCCGATGCGGCCGCTCCCCTTCCCCAGCATCGTCGTCGCGAGCCCGGACGACGAGTACGTGACGCCGGCGACGGCGCGCGCCTACGCCGACGCGTGGGGCAGCCGCTACGTCGAGCTCCCGCCGTGCGGGCACGTCAACAGCGCCAGCGGGCTCGGGATGTGGCCGACCGGCTACGCGCTGCTGGAGGAGCTGCGCGCGCTGCCCACGCGCGTGCACGCCACCGCCTGACGGCGCAGGCCCGCGTGCCGCGCTGCCGCGCGATGCGCGCCGAGGAGACGGACGCGGCGGCCGCGCTGGCGCAGCGCGTGTACGACGCGGCCATCGCGCCGCACGAGTCGCCCGAAGGCCGCGCGAGCTACGCGCGGTACGCCTCGCCCGAGGCGATGCGCGCCCGCGCCGCGAACCACGCGGTCACCGTCGCGGAGGAGGACGACGGCGCGCTGGTGGGCGTGCTGGAGGTGCGCGACGGCACGCACGTGTCGATGCTGTTCGTCGACCCGCGCTGCCAGCGCGCGGGCGTGGGCCGCGCGCTGCTGGGGCACGCCTTCGGGGCGCCGGAGGCGTGGCCCGCGCTGACCGTCAACAGCACGCCGGGCGCGGTGGATGCCTACGAGCGCCTGGGCTTCGTGGCGGAGGCGCCCGGCGAGGTGGTCGAGCGGAACGGGATCCGCTTCGTGCCCATGTGCCGCGCGGCCGGCGGCGCCGGCGGTGGTGCCGGCGGTGGCGCCGACGCGGCGGCGGTCGTACCCTGAGGAGCGCCCCTCCTCCTCTCCCCAGCCGGACGTTCGCATGCTCGTCCCCATCGACTTCGCGGCCGAGTTCGAGCGGCTCGCCGACTTCTGGTCGCCGCACGTCGTCGCCCGCGTCAACGACTCGTACGTCAAGGTCGCCAAGCTGCAGGGCGAGTTCGTGTGGCACGCGCACGCGGACGAGGACGAGCTGTTCCTCGTGATGCGCGGCCAGCTCGTGATCCAGCTCGAGGACGGCGAGGTCGTGCTCGGCCCCGGGCAGAGCGTGGTGGTGCCGCGCGGCGTGCGCCACAACCCGATGGCGGCCGAGGAGTGCTGGGTGGTGCTCGTGGAGCCGGTGGCCACGAAGCACACCGGCGACGTCGTCACCGACCGCACGCGCTCGATCGCCGAGCAGCTGGCCTGAGCCGCGGGTGGGCCGACGCCGAGCTGACGCGAGATGACGCTGCGCCTCACCAGCGACGACGCGCGCCGCCTGCGCGAGGCGACGGCGGCGCTGCTCGCGCCGCTGGCCGGCCCCGATCCGCGGGCGTGGTGGCGCGACGCGGAGGCGCGGCTGCACGCGCTCTTCCCGGGCGCCAACGCGATGCTGTCGATGCCGAACGGCACGCGGCTGCGCAACGACTCGCAGACGGTCGACCCGACGCAGCTGCAGCGCATGAACGAGATGTCGCGCGCCGATCCGCGCACGGGCTTCCATGGCAGCAGCGACCCGGCGAGCGCGTGGTTCAACCGCTACCGCCGCGCGCACGCGCTGGAGCTGTGGACGCTGGCCGAGGGCGGGGGCATCCTCGAGTCGCACGGCCACGACCTGCGGCGCAACACGGTCTACCACGAGGGGCTGGCGCCGGCGGGCTTCGCGGACTTCGTGTGCGCCGCGTCGCAGAACGACGCTGGCGAGATGTGGCTGACGGTCGGCTACCAGCGCCCGACCGCGCGGCGCCACTTCGACGACGAGCGCGAGGTCGTCGGCCTGCTGCTCCCCGCGCTGCAGGTCGCCCATCACGCGCTGGCGACGTTCGGCGCGCGCCGCTCGGCGCTGCTGGCGAGCCTCGACGCGATGGGCGACGCGCTGCTGGTGGTCGACGCCGACGGCCGCGCGCTGCACCACAACGCCGCGCTGCAGCGCGCGCTGGCCGGCGAGCCCGCGCGCGAGCAGGTGCTCGCGGCGATGCACGCGCTCGCGGCCGAGGTGCGCACGCTGCGCGGCCGCGCGGCCACGGCGCCCGTGATCCCCGCGCGCACCGTGCAGACCGCGCTCGCCCGCTACGCGCTGCGCGCCTCGCTCGCGCCGGCCGCGCTGTGGGGCGAGGAGGGGCTGGTGCAGGTGGCGCTCGACGCCGCGACGCCCGCGATCGTGACGCCTCCGCTCGCGATCCCCGACGCGCTGGGCCTCACCGCGCGCGAGGCCGAGGTGGCGCGGCTGCTCGCGCGCCGCCTCTCGAACGCCGAGGTGGCGGCGGCGCTGGGCGTCAGCGCGCACACGGCGCGGCACCACACGGAGCGGGTGATGCAGAAGCTCGGCGCGGCGCGACGCGCAGACGTCGCGGTTCGGTTGAGCGGAGGACCGTGAGGCGGAGGACGGAACGGCGGAGGACGATGGAGCGTGACACGGAAGCGCGGATCGGTGGACGCCTCATCGTTCCACGCCTTATCGTTCTCCGCGGTTTCGTTCTCCGCTCCACCGTCCTCCGCTTCGACACTTCCGTGGCCGTCTCCGCGACAGTCTATACGTTCGAAATCCAGCTCGCCCACGTCGACCGCGGCGTGTACGAGACGCTCGCGCTGCGCGTCGCGCGCCATCCGTCCGAGACGGAGGAGTACCTGCTGACCCGGGTGCTCGCCTACTGCCTGGAGTACCGCGAGGGGATCGCGTTCACGCGCGGGCTCGCCGAGCCGGACGAGCCGGCGGTCGAGGTGCGCGACCTGACGGGCACGCGGCAGGCGTGGATCGACATCGGCGCGCCCGACGCCGCGCGCCTGCACCGTGCGAGCAAGGCGGCGCCGCGCGTCGCGATCTACACGCACCGCGATCCCGCGCAGCTGCAGCGGCAGCTCGCCGGGGAGCGCATCCACCGCGCCGAGGCGGTGGAGCTGTGGGCGGTGGACCGCGAGCTGCTCGCCGCGCTGGCCGAGCGGCTGGATCGCCGCATGAAGCTCGACCTGTCGGTCACCGACGGGCACCTCTACATCGAGCTTGGCGGCGAGACGCTGGCGGGCGAGGTCGTGCGGCACCCGATCCAGACGGACTGACGACGGACCGACGCGCCGTTGCGGCGCGCCGTTGCGGTGCACCGAGGGGGGTCGTCCAGCGTGAGTCGCCCTCCCCTCTCATGCCCGCCTCGCGTCCCACGCCCCGCTCCGCGCCCGCCGTGCCGTACGCGCCCGGCGAGGCCCAGCTGTCGCTCTCGGAGGTCCTGACCGCGCTCTCGCACGCGCTGGACCTCACCGAGGGCCAGCCGTTCGGGCACACGGTGCGCACGTGCCTGATCGGGATGCGCCTGGCCGAGGAGCTGCCGATGCCGCTCGCGGACCGCTCGGCGCTGTACTACGCGCTGCTGCTGAAGGACGCCGGCTGCTCCAGCAACGCGGCGCGCATGACCGCGCTGTTCGGCGCCGACGACCGCGCCGTGAAGCCGCGGATGAAGATCGTCGACTGGCACCGCCGCTTCGGCCTCGCCGTCGAGACGTTCCGCTGCGCGAGCCTCGGCGGCTCGCTGCCGGCCAAGCTGCGACAGTTCGCGGCCATCGCGCGCTCGCCCGGCGTCACCCGCGACCTGATCCAGATCCGCTGCGATCGCGGCGCGGAGATCGCGCGGCGGCTCGGCTTTCCCGAGGGCACGGCCGCCGCGATCCACGGGCTGGACGAGCACTGGAACGGCGGCGGCTATCCCGCCGGGCTGCGCGGCCACGACATCCCGCTCGGCGCGCGCATCGCCAACCTCGCGCAGACGCTCGAGACGTTCGCGCGCACGCACGGCCCCGACCACGCCCTGCGCGTGCTGCGCGCCCGGCGCGGGACGTGGTTCGATCCCCGGCTGGTGGACCACGTGCAGGCGTGGCGCCGCGACGCCAAGTGGTGGGCGGCGCTGCGCGATCCGGACGCCGACGCGGCGGCCGCCGCGCTGGAGCCCGACGATCGCCGCCGCACGGTCGACGACACGGGCCTCGACGACATCGCGCGTGCGTTCGCCGAGATCATCGACGCCAAGTCGCCGTACACCTACCGCCACTCCACCAACGTCGCGCACTTCGCGGAGCGCATCGGCGCCGCGGCGGGCATGGACGCCGTCGCGTGCAAGCGGCTGTGGCGCGCGGGCATGCTGCACGACGTCGGGAAGCTCGGCGTGTCGAACAGCATCCTCGACAAGCAGGGACCGCTGACCGACGACGAGCGGCGCGCGGTGAACGAGCATCCGCGCTTCACGTGGGAGATCCTGACGCGCGTGCGCGCGTTCGCGGACTTCGCGCGGCCGGCCGCGCTGCACCACGAGAAGCTCGACGGCTCCGGCTATCCGTGGGGGCTGACGGGCGATGCGCTCGACCAGTCGGCACGCGTGATGGTCGTCGCCGACATCTACGAGGCACTCACCGCGGACCGTCCGTACCGCGCCGGCATGACGCCCGCGCAGGCGCTCGCCCTGCTGGCGAAGGACCGCGGCACGAAGATCTGCGCGCTGGCGCTCGATGCGCTCGACGCCGTCGTGACGGACGGCGAGGGGCACGCGCAGGCGGCCTGACGGGACGCTCACACGACGTGGTGCAGCTGCACTACGTCGCCGGACGCGGCCGACGCGACGTTGGCGGCAGACGGGCGCATCGTGCGGTGCGCCCCACGCGTCCCCAACCCCATCGTCGATGTCCGCCATCCGCCCCGCCCTCCGCGCGGGACTCGTCCTCCTGCTGACCGCCGCACCCGCGGCCGCGCAGGGCACCAACGCGCTCGCCACCAGCTACGACGGCACCAACACCTTCGCCGGCACGCTGTCGCAGGAGTTCACCGTCGGCGCCGCGCCCGTCCGCATCACCCGCTTCGGCGCCTTCGATGCCTCCACGCCCGGCGGCCAGGGCGTGCGCGACGGCTTCGCGGGCACGATCACCGTGCAGCTGTTCCAGCTGCTGCAGCGCGGGGCCGTGCCGTCGCAGGACGTGGTCGCCGCGTATGGCAGCGCGCTGACCTTCAGCGGAACGCAGGGCACGCTCGACGGCGCCTTCCGGTACCAGGCGCTCGCGGCGCCGCTCGAGCTGCCGGCGGGCTTCGTGGGCCGCATCGGCGCGTGGGGCTTCGTGGGCGCGGACCGCTACTTCAACGCCTTCGACGTCAGCCAGTCGGGGTTCGCCCGGATGACGACCGACGGCGGCGGTCTGCTCGACTTCGGCAGCGTGTACTACGCGGAGGCGCCGGGCGGCGTCCCGACGCTGCGCTCCGGCGATGGCAGCCCGGGGTGGTACGGCGCGGCCAGCTTCACCTTCGAGGCCGGCCGGGCCGCCGTCGTGACACCGGAGCCGGGCACGTGGGCGCTCCTCGGCACCGGGCTCGTGGCGATCGCGGGCATCGCCGCGCGACGCCGCCGCGCGGGCTGACGAACGGGCTGACGGACGCGAGCCGCTTGCGGCGTGGCCCGGGGCGTGCCCAGCGTTCGGGCATGCTCCGGTCCCTCCTTCTCGCGGGCGCCTGCGCGGCGCTCCCCCTCGCGCCGCTCGCTGCCCAGGCGCCGCAGCACGACGTGCGGTCGCTCGGCCCGGCGCGCGTCGCCCTGCAGGTCGGCGCCGGGACGCTCGGCACGCCCATCGGCTTCATCGCCGTCGGCGTGCTGACCGATCAGCTGTTCGAGAGCCTCGGCCGCGACGATCCGACCACGTCGAAGCTCTCGCTCGGCGCGGCGTACCTGGGCGGCGCGCTGGGTGCGGCCGCCGGGCCGGCGCTGGTGGGCGCGCGCGGCCCCGGCAGCGGGAAGTATCTCGCCGGCGTCGGCGGCGCCGCGGTGGGCGGGCTGGCCAGCTGGGCGATCGTGCGGCTGGTGGACCGCGACGGCGACGAGCCGCCGCGCGGCGGGCGCATCACGAGCACACTCGCCGGCATCGCCGTGACCGTGCTGCCGAGCGTGGGCGCGACGATCGGGTACAACCTCAGTCGACGGCCCTGAACGGCGCTGCAGGCTGCGGATCCTGAACTGCGAACTGCAGCAAGGATGAACATCTGAGAAGGTCTGATAACGACGGATGGCTCCGCGTGGTGCGACGTCACTCGTCGGCCACATGGAGCCATCCGTCGTTATCAGACCTTATCCGATCTTATCCTTGCAAATGCCGTTCGGGCCCGGCGAGACGGTTTGAGGATCGCTGCTTCAGAATCCGCAACCCGCAGCCCGCAGCCGTGCCATCACGGCCGGTCCTTGAACCGGTCGTTGAGGTCCGTGTGCTTGCTCTCCAGCGGCACCGGGCGGCCGTCGATGAAGAGGTGCTTCGTCTGCGTCCGCGCCTCCAGCAGGTCGCCGTCGGTGACGACGAGGTTCGCGACCTTGCCGACCTCGATCGAGCCGAGGCGGCTGCCGATGCCGAGGATCTGCGCGGGCCAGAGCGTGACCGACTTCAACGCGTCCGCCTTCGAGAGCCCGAACGCCGCCGCCATGCCCGCCGTGTACGGGAGGTTGCGCGCCTCCGCGCCCTGGTCGCCCGACGTGATCGCGAAGCGCACGCCCGCCGCGGCCAGCTTGGACGGCGCCCCGAAGTTCACGTCGTACGGGTCGTCCTCGCGCGACGGCAGATCCATGACGCTGCTCAGCAGCACCGGCACGTCCTTCTGCTTCAGCAGCGACGCCACCTGCCACGCGTCGCGGCCGCCGACGATGATCGGCTTGAGCTTCATCTCGTCCGCGAACGCGATCGCCTCGCGGATGTCGGCCGCGCGGTCGGCGATGAACAGCACCGGCATCTGCCCGCGCGCCGCCGCCACCAGCGAGGCCAGCACGACGTCCTGCTTCGGCCGCGGCAGCGAGCGGTCCTTCGCGTACGCGTCCTGCACGTTCTGGTAGGCGTCCGCGTCGCGCAGCATCGCGCGCAGGCTGTCGAGCTGGCGCGTGCGCGTGCGCGCGACGTCCTGCTGGTTGCCCGCCGTCTGGAACGCGAAGCCGCCGCCGAAGCGCCCGCCGCCGAAGCCCGAGCGCGGCAGCTCGATCACGAGGCCCGCGCGCTGCACGAGGTTCATCTCGGGCACCGTGGAGCCGGCGAGGTTGAGCAGCGCCGCCTGCCCCGCGATCACGCCGCCGCTGGGGCGCGTGAGCACGTGCGTGATGCCGACCACGCGCGTGACGCCGATGTGCGCGCTCTGCGGGTTGACGCCGTAGTACGCCTGCGCGTTCGGGTTGAACGTGCCGACCTCGCTCGCGTCGACGGTCGCCGGCGCGCCCTGCGGGATCTCCGAGAGGCCGAGCGACGTGCCGGCGTCCATCATGCCGGGATACACCGTGAGCCCCGCGCCGTCGATCACGGTCGCGCCGGACGGCACCGCGGCGTCCGCGCCGACGGCCGCGATCTTCCCGCCGCTGATGACGACGGTGCCGCTGGCGATCTCGGGGCCCGAGACGGTGACGATGCGCGCGCCGCGGATCGCGAACGTGCCCTGCGGGCCCGGCGGCGGATTGTAGGAGCCGAGCTGCGCGGAGAGCGCCGCGGGCGCGAGGACGGCGGCGAGCAGCGCGGCCGTCGACGTGTAGATGCGCGGCATCAGCGGCGCTCCTCGTTCGGGATGAAGGGCTGGGCGGGGCGCTGCTGGCGCGCGGGCGTCTGCTGCTCGGCGCGCTCCAGCTGCTGCCGCTCGCGCGCCTTGGCGTCGCGCTCGGCGATGTCCTTCTGGCGGTCGAAGAACAGCTCCCCGTCGATGTAGGTCCGGTCGACGTTGGCGTAGACGCTGAGCGGGTGCGCGCTCCAGAGCGCGACGTCGGCGTCCTTGCCGACCTCGATCGACCCGACGCGGTCCTGCACGCCGAGCTGGATCGCGCCGTTGTACGTGATCGTCTTCAGCGCCTCCTCCTCCGTCAGCCCGCCGTACTTCATGAGCTTCGCGGCGTCGACGTTCAGGCGCCGCACGCGCTCGTCGGAGTCGGAGTTGATCGTCGTCACGACGCCCTTCCGCGTCAGGATGGCGACGTTGTACGGGATCGCGTCGTACGCCTCGATCTTGTACGACCAGCTGTCGGCGAACGTCGACAGGCCCGCGCCGTGCTTGGCGATCTCGGAGGCGATCTTGTAGCCCTCCAGGCCGTGCTGCAGCGTCTTGACCTTGAACCCGAACTCGTCGGCGAGGTTGAGCAGCATCAGCATCTCGTCGCCGCGGTACGAGTGCGCGTGCACGAGGCGCTTGCCCTCCAGCACCTCCACCAGCGGCTCGAGCTCCAGGTCGCGGCGCGGCGCCACGCCCTTGCTCCCGCCGCGGCGGTAGTCGTCCCACGACGCCTTGTAGTCGCGGGCGCGCGTGAACGCGTCGCGCAACACCTCCTCCTGGCCCATGCGCGACGTCGGGTAGCGCGCCGGCGGGCCGCCCGGGAGCGACGTGCGGCTCTTGCGCGTGACGTTCTCGCCGAGCGCGAACTTGATCCCCGGCGGCGCGCCCGGGAACACCATCTCGTCGGCCTCGCGGCCGTACTTCAGCTTCACGGTCGCGTTCTGCCCGCCGATCGTGTTGGCGGAGCCGTGCAGGATGTTGATCGTCGTCACACCGCCGGCCAGCGCGCGATAGACGTTGATCGCGGTCGGGTTCAGCACGTCCGTGATCCGCACCATCGACGTCACCGAGAGCGAGCCCTCGTTGATGGCGTCGCTCATCATGTGCGAGTGCGGGTCGATGATGCCCGGCATCAGGAACTTGCCCGTCGCGTCGACGACGGTGGCGCCCGCGGGCGCCTGCAGGTTCTGCCCGACGCGCGCGATCTTGCCGTTCTGCAGCAGGACGTCGGTGTTCTGGAGCGTCCCCTTCGTGACCGTGAGGACGGTGGCGTTCTTGATCAGCGTCGGGCCCTTGGACGCGACGGGCGCGGCCTGCGCGGCGAGCATCGCCGGGGCGAGGGCCGCCAGCGCGGCGAGCGAGCGCGTGACGGTGCGCGGCAGGATCGGATTCATGGGGAGTCGCATGGCGGTCAGTCCTGCGGCGGCGTGGTGGGACGCGGGCGCTGCCCGCCCGGAGTGCCGGCGCCGCCGTTCGGCGGGCCGCCGCGGCCCGGGCGCGTGCCGTTGAAGGTGCCCGGCTCGTGGCCGACGATCGTCACGCGGCCGCGGATGGCGTTGCCCTCCAGCGTGCCCGTGAACGTCGCCTCCTCGGTCCCCTCCTTGAGCGTGATCGGCGCGGTGAAGCGCAGCGCGCCGTCGGCGCCGATGGAGCCGTTCGTCAGCTCCGCGGTCCCGAGGTCGCCCTGCATCTGGCCGAGCAGCCGCTCGCCCTCCTGCCGCAGCGTGAACGTCACGGCGTGGCTCTGGTTGTCGAGCGCCACGGTCGCCGTCCACGCGCCGGCCGCGGTCGCGGCGCCGTCGCCCGCGGGCGTCGCGGCGCGCACGGTCACCGGCCTGCCGTCGATGAACAGCTGCGCCACGCGCGCGCCGCTCGTGCCCAGCGCGCCGCGCATCAGCGTCAGGTTCGCGATCTTGCCGACCTCGATGCTCCCCAGCCGGTCGTCGACGCCGAGGATCTGCGCCGGCGCGAGCGTCAGCGCGCGCGCGGCCTGGTCGGCCGTCAGCCCCGCCTCCACCGCCTTCTGCACGTTGCCGAGGAACTCGGTGCCGTTCGTGAGGCCGCCCGACTGCAGCGCGAAGCGCACGCCCGCCTGCTGCAGGCGCGACGCCACGCGCGGCGCCTCGGCGCGCTCGCGCAGCACGCGCAGCGGCTCCGGGTCGGCGTCGGCGCTCTGCGTCGTCGGGCGCTTCGGGAAGTTGGCCGACAGCAGCACCGGCACGTTCTCCGCCTTCAGGCGATCGGCCACCAGGTGCGCCTCGGCGCCGCCGGCGATGATCGCGCGCAGGTTGAACTCCTTCGCCAGGTCCAGCGCGCGCTCGATCTCGCGCTTGCTGTCCGCACGCATGACGACGGGCTGCGTGCGCGCTAGCACCGGCTGCAGCGCGTCCATCGCCGCGTCGAACGTCGGGCGGTTCATGCCGCGCGGGTTGCGCGCGTAGGCGGCCTGCTCGTCGCGGTAGTGCTGCGCGTCCAGCAGCATCTGCCGCAGCGCGCTGAACACGCCGAGCAGCGAGTTGGGGTAGCCGCCGCCGCGCACGGGCGTGAAGCCGACGTGCTGCGCGACGGGCGCCTTCACCACCAGCGCCGACGCGTCGTCGCCGAGCGTGATGAGCGCGCTCTGGCCCTGCAGGATGCCGCTGGCGGGCGCCGTCAGCGCCGCCGTGATCCCGCCAGCCTGCGCGTTGCCGAAGGCGTCCGCGTCCACGCGCAGCAGGTCCACCGCCGTGGCCTCCGGCGTGAGGCCGACGGGATGCACCACCAGCCGGCCGGCCGTCGACGCGGGCGTCGCCGCGGCGCCGAAGGCGGCCAGGCCGCCGCCACCACCGCCACCACCGCCCTGGCCCGCCGCGCGCGCCGGCGCGGTGCCGAGGGTCGACTGGCCGTCGATGAAGCCGGGATAGACGGTCAGGCCGGCGCCGTCGATGACGCGCGCGTCGGCGGGCACGGACACGCCGGCGCCGAGGGCGGCGATCAGCCCGTTGCGCACCACGATCGTCCCGCGCTCGATGGCGGGGCCGCTGACCGGCACCAGCCGCGCGTTGGTGATCGCGTACGTGGAGGGGATGGCGCGCGGGCTGGAGGGCTGCGCGGCGAGCGGCAGGGCCGCACCGACCGCGCCGGCCGCGCCGAGCACGCGCGCGAGGCGGGAGAGCAACGCCATGGAGGGGACTCCTGGGATGGGCGTCCGGGCCGGGCGCACGAGGCGGCCGGCCGGATCGGGGACGGGATCGTCCCGAGTACGGGGGGGCGTGGCGGACCGTTGGCGCCGGTCGTCCTTCCGTGGCACCGGGCCGCAGCGCGCGGTACGATGCGGGCGGCCCCCGTCTCTCGCCATGCCCCCCTCCCCCTCCCTGCTCTCCCGCCGCGACTTCCTCGCCGGCGCCTCGTGCGCCGCGCACCTGGCGCTCGCCGGCGCGCTGGTCCCCCGCGCCCTGCGCGCCGCGCTCTGGACGCAGCCCGCGGGGCGCGTCGTCGCGCGCGAGCCGTTCGGGGCGCTGGAGCAGGTGGGCGAGGGCGTGTGGGCGCTGATCTCGACGCCGTTCGGCGGCGACCGCACCACGCTCGCCAACGGCGGCATCGTCGCGGGCCGCAGCGGCGTGCTGGCGATCGAGGGGTTCAACACGCCCGCGGGCGCGCGCTGGCTGGCCGAGCGCGCGCGCGAGCTGACGGGCCGCTGGCCGACGCACGCGGTGCTCACGCACTTCCACGCCGACCACGCCAACGGCGTCGCCGGCTACGTGGGCGCCCACACCAGCGGCGCGCGCTGCGCGATCCACGCGACGGCCGCCACCCGCGACGCGGTCGTCGCGCGCAACCAGCCCGCCGACGCCTCGCGCGAGGCCGCGCTGCGCGAGTGCGTGCTGCTGCCGTCGGGCGAGGGGACGACGCTGGACCTCGGCGGCCGCAGCGTGCGCATCACGCCGCGCGCCGCGCACACCGCGAGCGACGTCGCCATCGAGGTCGACGATCCGCGCGTGGTGTTCGGCGGCGACCTGCTGTGGAACGGCGTCTTCCCGAACTACGTGGATGCGACGGCGTCGCGCCTCGCGTCCGCCGCGCACGCGCTGCGCCGCCCCGATCCCGTCGTCTACGTGCCGGGGCACGGCCCGCTCGCGCGCCGCGCGGAGTTCGAGCGCTACGTCGCGCTGCTGGACGAGGTGGAGCGCGCTGCCCGCGCCGCGCACGCGCGCGGCCTCCCGGTCGCCGCCGCCGCGGCCACCTTCGCGCTCCCGCCGACGCTCGGCGAGTGGACGCTGTTCAACCGGGTGTTCTTCGAGCGCGCATTCGCGGCCTGGTACCGCGAGCTGGGACTCTGACGCGCGTCGCGCTCGCTCAGGCGACGGCGCGCTCCGGCGTCGGCGCCAGGCGCGCGCTCAGCTCCGACGCCGGCATCGGCCGCGCGAAGTGGAAGCCCTGCGCCAGCTCGCAGCCCAGCGCGAGCAGCCCCTCGACCTGCTCGGGGCGCTCGACGCCCTCGGCCACCATCGGCAGGCGCAGCGCGCCGCCGATCGCGACGATGGCGCGCGTCAGCGCCGGGTCGTGCGCCGCGCCGCCCAGCCCGTCCACGAACGACTTGTCGATCTTCAGCTGGTCGATCGGGAATCGCTGGAGGTACGACAGCGACGAGTAGCCGGTACCGAAGTCGTCCACGCCCAGCGTGACGCCGAGCGCCTTCAGCTCGTGCAGGCGACCCAGCGTCACCTCGGTGTCGGTGAGCATCGTGCTCTCGGTGATCTCCAGCGACAGCGCCGACGCCGGCAGCCCCGCGTGCGCGAGCGCCTCGCGCACGTCGGCCACCAGCTCGGAGCTCTGCACCTGCCAGGCGGAGACGTTGACCGCGATGCGGAAGTCCGTCGTTCCCGCGGCGCGCCAGCGCGCGGCCTGCGCGCACGCCTCGCGCAGCACCCAGCGCCCGATCGGCACGATGAGCCCCGTGCTCTCGGCGATCGGGATGAACTCCATCGGCGGGATCAGCCCGCGCACCGGATGGCGCCAGCGCACCAGCGCCTCCGCGCCGACGATGCGGCCCGTCGCCAGCTCGACGATCGGCTGGTAGTGCAGCAGCAGCTCGTCGCGCGCCAGCGCCTCGCGCAGGTCCGACTCCAGCGCCACGCGGTGCAGCGCCGCGGTGTACATCGTCGCCTCGAAGAACGCGAAGCGGCGCTTGCCGGCGTTCTTGGCCGCGTACATCGCGAGGTCGGCGAAGCGCAGCAGGTCGTCGGCATCCTCCACCGCCGCGCCGAGCGCGATGCCGACGCTGGCGCCGACCCGCACCTCCGCGCCGCCGATTGCGAACGGCGCGCCGAGCGCGCGCGTGACGCGCTCCGCGACCACGGAGGCCTCGCGCTCGTCGCGCACGCGCCGCAGCAGCACCGCGAACTCGTCGCCGCCCAGCCGCGCCACCGTGTCGCAGCCGCGCGTCGCGCTCAGCAGGCGATCCGCCGCCAGCACGAGCAGCCGGTCGCCCGCCGCGTGGCCCATGCCGTCGTTCACCGCCTTGAAGTCGTCGAGGTCGACGTAGAGCACCGCCACCGCGCCGCGCTCCCCATCGGCCTCGACGCGCGCCACGCGCTCGCGGAAGAGCGTGCGGTTGGCGAGGCCGGTGAGCGCGTCGTGCGTCGCCTGGTGGCGCAGCTGCTCCTCGCTGCCGCGAAGGCTGGCCACCATGCGGCCCATCGCCCGCAGGAGATGGCCCACCTCGTCGGGCCCGGCGTCGGGGAGCCGCATCGTGAGGTCGCCCGTCGCGAGCTGGTCCACCGCGCGCACCGCCTCGCCGAGCGGCGCGGTGAGCCGCCGCGTGGCGACCCGCGAGAGCACGGCCACCATCAGCACCGCCGCGAGGCCGAGCGCGAGGCCCACGATCCACGCGGCGCGCTGCCACAGCTGCTCCTCGCGGAACGCGTCGCGCAGCAGGCCGCGATGATGCCGCGCGTCCTCCGCCAGCGCGGCGGCGAGCGCGCGCCGCTGCACCGCGAAGTCGCGCAGCGCCGCGGTCAGGCTGTCGCCCCCCTCGTCGGCCATGAGCCGGGTCGTGACCGCGCGTCCCACGGTGTAGTAGCGGTCGAAGCGACGCCGCAGCTCACGGTGCTGGTGCCCGTCGTCGGTGATGACGGGCGCGTCGGCCGCCGCCATGAACGCCCGCGCCAGCGAGTCGGCGCGCGCGAGGTGCTCGGCGTCGTTCGTGGCGGCCGCGTTCTGGAGCGCGCGCTGGACGTCGGTGAAGGCCTCCTCCACCCGGTCGCTGGCCTCGACCATCGGGTAGAACTGGTCGCCCATGCGCACCAGCCGGCGCTCGCCCACGAGGCCGAACGCCACCGTCACCAGCAGCACGAGGCTCAGCGCGACCGCGGTCAGCAGCGGGAAGAGCCGCAGCTTGGCGGCCACCGGCAGCGCGGCGTAGCGCCGCTCCCAGAACCCGCTCACGGCTCCGTGAGCGGCAGCACGCGCACGCCCGGCGGCAGCGCGGTGGTCGCGGACACGTAGCCGACCGCCGCCGGGTGCGCGCGCACGTACGCCAGCGCCTCGGCCTCACCGGCGCGCTCGGGCGGCGGCACGTCGCGGCCCGAGAAGATGCGCTCCTGCCAGTACGCACGGACGGCCGTCACGGTGCGCGCGAGCACGTGGCGCGTGAACGCCGCGCGCACCGGCGCGTCGGCGGGCAGGTCCACCGGCATCGCGGGCTGCCCGCCTGGCCAGCGCGCGACCTTGCGCAGGAAGAGGCGCGCGAGGTGCTCGCGCGGCAGCGACGGCGTCGGGTTGTCCGCGTGCACCACCACCACGAACCCGGCGAGCCCTCCCGCGCGCGCCGGCTGCGCGGCGCCCGGCGTCACCGGCGCGAGCGCCGGCAACGCCAGCAGCAGCGTGGCGATGCGCAGGAGACAGCGGGTGAGCGGAGGCATGGGACGTTGGTCGGGTCGGGAGCGGCTTCCCCAGAGGATCGGCAGCCGTCGCGCACCGACTTGAGTGCTCAAGCGTGACGATATCGCATGACTCCCGCATCATGCCGTCGGGCTGCCCTCGCCCTGCACGTCCTGCCGGTGGCCGCACGCGGCTGGACGGCGTCGCGTTGCGCGCGACGCCGTGCGCGCGCAGCGTTGCGCTCCATGCCCTCACGCGCCCTCGCCGTCCTCGTCGCGCTCTGCGCCGCCGTCTCCACGGTGGGCTGCCGGCGCCCCATGCCGGCCCCTGCCCGCCCCACCGCCTCGATCGACGTCGTGGCCCTGGGCCAGGGCGCGTACGCGGTGCTGCGGCACGAGCCGCCGGCCTTCCTCTTCGAGTCCAACGGCGGCTTCGTCGTCGGCGATCGCGACGTGCTGGTGATCGACGCGCAGTTCACGGCGGCGCACACGCGCGAGGTGATCGCCGCGATCCGTGGCGTGACCCGTCTGCCCGTGCGCACGGTCGTCGTGACGCACGCGCACGACGACCACGTCTCGGGGCTGCAGGTGTACCGCGACAGCTTCCCCGACGTCGAGATCGTCGCGCACGCGGCGACGCGCGACGACCTCGCCGGCGGCTACCAGCAGCGGCGCCGCGAGCTCGTGGACAACCTGCGCGCCGGGACGGCGCGCTACCGCACGCTGCTGGAGACGGGCCGCGCGCGCGACGGCCGCGCGATCGACGACGAGGAGCGCGCGAGCTTCACCGCGCTGCTCGCGCTGGCCGATGGCTACCTCGCGGACGCGCCGTCGTGGCGCCCGACGCCGCCCACGCGCACCTTCGACGGCGACAGCCTGCTGCTGCGGCGCGCGGGTCGCGCGGTCATGCTGCGCCACCTCGGCCGCGGCCACACCGCCGGCGACGTCGTCGTGCACCTGCCGGCCGAGGGGATCGTGTACGCGGGCGACCTGGCGGCGTGGCCGGTGCCGCTCGTCGGCACGACGTCGTTCCCCGCCGACTACGCGGCCGCGCTGGGCCGGCTGCGTGCGCTGCGCCCGCGCGTGCTGGTGGGCGGCCACGGGCCGGTGATGCGCGACGACGCCTACGTCGCGCGCGTGCAGGCGCTGCTGGAGGCCGTGCAGACGCGCACCGCCGCGGCGGTGGCGCGCGGCGAGACCGCGGAGCAGGCGCAGCGCAGCGTCGACCTCTCGGACTTCCGCCGCGCGTTCGCGGGCGAGAGCCGCGTGCGCGGCGCGCTGTTCGACGCCTACGTCGCGGCGCCCGCCGTCGCGCGGGCGCACGCGCAGGCGACCGCCGCGCGCTGAGCGCCCATCAGACGCGGATCAGCGTCGCGCGGCCGTGCTCCACGCGGAACCGCGCCGGCGTCTCCAGCGGCACGTCGGGCGTCGTCACCTGCGCGAGCGTGTGGTAGTCGGTCTGCCACGCGTCGGCGGTCACGTGGCACGACAGGTAGCCGCGCCGCGCGTTGTGCCACTTGAGCTGCGGGTTCGCGGCCAACGCGGCCTCGGTCACGCTCGGCCAGCGGTCGCTGCCGTCGCCGCCCGACGTGATGCTCGTGCCCACGAACTCCGCCGCCACCAGCGCCGAGTCGGGGCGCCGCGGATCGGCGCGCAGCTCGTTCGCCCAGCTGGAGTGGATGTCGCCCGTCAGCACGACCGTGCGCCCCGGCGCCCGCTCGGCGATCGTGCGCAGCAGCCGCGCCTTCGCGGCGGGGTAGCCGCCCCACTGGTCCATGTCGAGCCGCACGGGCGCGCCCGCGTCCTGGTCGAACGAGCCCACCATCACCTGGTTGCCGAGCACCTGCCAGCGCGCACGCTCGCGGGCGAGGCCGTCGGCCAGCCAGCGCTCCTGCGTCTCGCCCATCAGGGTGCGCCCGGGCTCCGCCCACTCGCCGCACGGCACCACGCGCGAGCCGCCCTCGCACGCCTGCGGGCTGCGGTACTGCCGCGTGTCGAGCATCGCGAAGCGCGCCAGCCCACCCCAGTGGATGGTGCGGTAGATCGTGAGGTCGGCCCACGAGCGCGCGCGCGGCACGCGCACCGGCTGGTGCTCCCACCACGCCTGGTAGGCCGCCGCGCGGCGGGTGCGCATCTGCTCCTCGGACTCGAAGCCGTTCTCGCCGTGCGTGCCGGCGTAGTTGTTGTCCACCTCGTGGTCGTCCCACGTCAGCACCCACGGGCAGCGAGCGTGCGCGGCCTGCAGCATCGTGTCCGCCTTGTACTGCGCGTAGCGCCGCCGGTAGTCGTCGAGCGTGCGGATCTCGAGCCCCGCATGCTGGCGCACGCGGCGCGGCACCGGCGCGTACTCGTAGATGTAGTCGCCGAGGTGCGTGACGAGGTCCAGCTCCTCGCGCGCCATGTGCGCGTAGGCGGTGAAGAGCCCCTGCTCGTAGTTCTGGCACGACGCGACCGCGAAGCGCAGCGGCGTCATCGCGCCCGCGGCGGGCGCGGTGCGGAAGCGCCCGACGGGGCTCGTCGCGCCCGTCGCGCCGGCGGTCGAGAAGCGGTAGAAGTACCAGCGGTCGGGCTGCAGGCCGTCGACGTCCACGTGCACGCTGTACGACAGCTCGAACGCCGCCGTCGCGCGGCCCCGCTGCACGACGCGCGCGAACGCCTCGTCCTCCGCCACCTCCCACGACACGACGACGCGCTGCCCGTCCATGCCGCCCTCCGGCTCCATCGGCCGCGGCGCGAGGCGCGTCCACAGCACGCCGCCGGTGGGCGTGGGATCGCCCGACGCGACGCCGAGCTGGAACGGATCGTCGGCGAGGCGCGGGCGCGTGGTGACGCGCCAGACGTTGGGCACGACGGCGCACAGCGCGGCCGCGCGCGTCAGGTCGGCGAGGAAGAGTCGGCGGTCCATGGCGCGGAAGGATGGAGCCGTGGCGCGCCGCGCGCGACCCGTGCAGGTTGCCTCGGTGCCCGATCGTGACGCCCTCCTGCTCTTCCTCGCCACCGGCCTGGCGCTGAACCTCACGCCCGGCCCGGACATGCTCTACGTCGCCGCGCGCTCCGCGTCCGAGGGGCGCGGCGCGGGCGTCGCCTCCGCGCTCGGCATCGCGGCGGGCACGCTGGTGCACATCGCGCTGGTGGCGTTCGGGCTGGCGGCGCTGCTGGCCGCCGTGCCGGTCGCCTACACGATCGTGCGGCTCGCGGGCGCGGCGTACCTCGTGTACCTCGGCGTTCGCGCGCTCTGGCGTCCGTCGGCGCTGGCCGAACGTGCGCTCGCGCCGGCGTCGCGCTGGGCGGTGTTCCGGCAGGGCGTCGTCACCAACGTGCTGAACCCGAAGGTCGCGCTCTTCTTCCTCGCGTTCCTGCCGCAGTTCGTCGATCCCGCGCGCGGCAGCGCGGCACTGCAGGTGCTCGCGCTCGGCCTGCTGTTCGACACGTCGGGGACGATCGTGAACCTCGCCGTCGCGCTGGGCGCCAGCGGCGCGGCCGGCCGCCTGCGCCGCAGCGCGCGCGCCGCGCAGCTGCTGGAGCGCGCCACGGGCGCCCTCTTCGTCGCGCTCGGCGTGCGCCTCGCGCTGGCGGGCCGCCGGTGAGCACGACGGGCACGCTGGCGGCGATCTGGGTGAAGCGCGCGCACCGCGGCCCCATGGACGCCGTGGCGCGCGCCGAGGTGGTCGCCGGACGCGGGCTGGTGGGCAGCGCGGACCGCAGCCGCTTCCGGCAGGTGACGCTGCTGGAGGAGGAGGAGTGGGAGGCGCTGATGGAGGAGACGGGCGGCGATGCGCCGCCGGTCGCGCGCCGGGCCAACCTGCTCGTGCGCGGCGTCTCGCTCGCCGGCACGCGCGGCCGCGTGCTGCACGTGGGCGGCGTGCGCCTGCGCATCGGCGGCGAGACGAAGCCGTGCGAGCGGATGGACGAGGCCGTTCCCGGCCTCCAGGCCGCCATGCGGCGCACGCCGTGGAGCGGCGGCGCGTACGCGCAGGTGCTCGAGGACGGCGTGCTCGCGGTCGGCGACGCGGTGGCGTGGGAGGATCCGCCTCTCGACGGAATCGTCGGCGCGTGACACCGTGGAGGGTCGCGGGGTCGGCGCCCCGACGCCGCTTCACCCCGCGTCGCTCACCGTCCAGCACGGAGGTGCGAGATGATCCTCATCCGCGACGTGTTCCAGCTCAAGTTCGGCGCCGCCCGCGAGGCCGTCGCGCTGTGGCGCGAGGGGCTCGACTTCCTGCGGCGCGGCGGCCTCGCCAAGGACGTGCGGCTCCTCACCGACCTCGCCGGCCCGTACTACACGCTCGTCCTCGAGTCGACGTACGACGACCTGTCGACGTTCGACCGCGAGATGCGCGAGGCGATGACCGACGAGTGGCGCGCATGGTACCAGCGCTTCGTGCCGCTCGTGCAGTCGGGCCACCGCGAGGTGTTCAACATCGTCGGCAGCGACGTGCCGCCGCTGCCGCGCGCGCAGGCCCGGGAGCGCCGGACGGCAGGGGCGGACGCGGTGCGACTGGATTGAAGGGCGCTGCGGACTGCGGGCTGCGGATTCTCGTGCTCCGTGCCCTCGGCAGCCGACGTCGCGCCCGGGCTGCTGGCCTTTGGGGAGGATGCGGATGCTCCGGATCGGAGCGGATCTGACGGATCGCGCCGTGTGGCGCATGGGACGTCGCCGCCATGTGGGGCGATCCGTCAGATCCGCTCCATCCGCAGCATCCGCATCCCTCCCGAAGGCACAGGGGACCGGCGCGCGGGACGCGGAACGACACTGGACAGGATGACCAAGGGGGCTCCGCGCGGCGTGACGTTCCATGCGCTCCGCGGAGCCTCCTGGTCATCCTGTCATCCCGCCCTGCAGTTGTCGTTCGGATCCGCAGCGCGCAGTCCGCAGTGCGGGTGCGTCAGCGCGTGGGCTTCGCGGCCGGCGCCTTCGTGGCGGCCCGCTTGTCCGCCACGTCGCGCAGCACCATCCGCTGGTCCTCGTAGCCGAACGTCAGGCGCCCGCTCTTCTCCAGGTCCGCCAGCAGCGCGCGCGTCGAGCCCAGCTCCACGTCCACGTTCACCGGACGCGCCAGCAGCGCGGAGTCGGGCACCAGCAGCGTCAGCCCGAACCAGCGATGCGCCTCGGCGATCGCCTCGCGCAGCGGACGGCCGCGGAGCACCATCCGGTTGTCGGCCCACGCGAAGGCGCCGTCGCGCGCGTCGTTCGCCACGTCTCGCATCTCGCCCTTCGCGCCGACCTCCACGTAGTCGCCGGCCGCCAGCGTGCGCGTCTCGTCGCCCTCGCGCGCGCGCACCGTGACCGTGCCCTCGCGCACGCGCACCAGCGTGCGGGCGTCGGCCGGGAAGGCGCGCACGTCGAACGCGGTGCCGACCGCCGATACCATCGCCTGCGGCGTGCGCACGTGGAACGGGCGCGTGCCGCCGTCCTGCACGTTGAACGACGCCGCGCCCTCGAGCGCCAGCGCGCGCATCGGCTCACCGAACGACGGCGGGATGCTCATCTTCGAGTCGGCGCCGAGCGTCGCGCGGCTGCCGTCGGTGAGCGTCAGCGCCGCGCGCTCCCCCGGGCGCGTCACCCGCACGCGCAGGTCGGGCGACGAGAGCGCGCTGTTCACCGCGACGTCGCCGCCCGCGCGGTCCATCCACCGCATGCCGAGCGTGAACGCCGCCGCCAGCGCGACCGCGATGATGACCGGCGCGACCCAGGGCGGCCGCTTCGCGACCGACGCGAGGTGCTGCGCCGCCTCGTGGCGCGAGTGCTCGTGCCGCACGTCGGCCACGTGCGCCGCGTCGACGGGCGGCGCGTGGAGGATCGCGCTGACGTGCGCCCACGCCGCGTCCACCGGCAGGTCGGCGACCGCGTGCGCGCCGGTCGTCCCGGGCTTCACCCCCTCGCGCTGCTCGAAGCGGTGCAGCGCCGCGCGGCGGCTCTTCTCGCGCACCGCGCCCTCGTGCACCGAGCGCTGCAGGAAGTGGTCGAGCGCCTCGGGCGTCTCGAACTGCGCCCGGTCCGCCCAGACCCTCAGGAAGGCGCCCTCGACCACGCGCGGCGCCACGGCCGGATCGTCCAGCTCCGCCCGCGCCTTGTCGGCGAGCTGCGGGTAGTTGGATCGGAACAGGCGCTCGAGCGCCTGCTCGTCCCCATGCCGGAGGTTGCTGAGCACCTCGCGATCGATCGGAACGGTGGCGGGCATACGTCCTCCGTCGGGAGAGCGGTCGGACCCACGGGCCGGTGCGACGGTCGCCCGCGGCACAGCACGCGCGCAACAGGGAATCCCCGACAAGACGTACTGACTTCCCTGACAACATCGCCGAGCCCGCTGGCCGCCGACGTCGCCAGATTCCACGGTCCGTCCGACGCTCCTCACGCTCCGCCCCCGCCGTGCTCCTGTACGTCCTCGACCTCATCGGCGTTGCCGTCTTCGCCGTCAGCGGCGCGCTCGCCGCGGGCCGCAAGCGGCTCGACCTGATCGGTGTGCTCGCGCTCGCGCTCGTGACCGCGATCGGCGGCGGCACCATCCGCGACGTGCTGCTCGACCGGCACCCGATCTTCTGGCTCGCCGACCCGCGCTACATCGTCGTCATCACGGTGTCGGGCCTCGGCACCGTGTGGCTGGTGCGGCACCAGCGCACCCGCCCGCACGAGACCGCGATGCTCGTCGCCGACGCGCTCGGCCTCGCGCTCTTCAGCGTCTCGGGCGCGCAGATCGCCGAGCGGGCCGGGATCTCGGCGGCGGGCGGCATCGTGCTGGGCACCGTCACGGGTGCGGCCGGCGGCGCGATCCGCGACGTGCTGAGCGCGGAGATCCCGGTCGTGCTGCGGCGCGGCAGCCTGTACGCCACGGCCGCCATCGCGGGCACCGGCGTCTACTTCGCGCTCGAGGCGCTCGGCGTCGCGCGTGGCGCCGCGACGCTGGTCGGCATGGGCGTCGTCGCCAGCGTGCGCTTCGCCGCCATCTGGTGGGGGCTGCAGCTGCCGGAGTTCCGCCTGCACACCGACGAGCATCCCATCGGCGACGCCTCGCGGGACGCGCCCTCCGACGCGTAGCTTGCGGGCGCGCGGTCGACCGGCCGCCGCTCCCTCCACGACGCCCCCATGTCCAACGCCCGCCGCTCGCTCGCCGCGCTCGTCGCCGTCGTCGCGCTCGCGCTGCCCGGCCGACTGTCCGCGCAGCTGCGCGACGCCCGCGTGCTCTCCACCGAGGCCGCGCGCCGCGCGCTGGCCGCCGCCGAGGCCGAGGCGCGCCGGAACAAGTGGGACGTGTCGATCGCGGTGGTGGACGCGTACGGCGAGCTCGCGGCCTTCCTGCGCCTGGATGGCGCGCCGCCGCTCAGCATCGAGCTGTCGCGCGCCAAGGCGCGCACGGCGGCACGCTTTCGCCGCCCCACCAAGTCGCTCGACTCGTCGATCACCGCCGGCCGCATGGCGCTGCTGAACGCCGACAACGGCCTGCCGATGGAGGGCGGGGTGCCGATCGTCGTCAACGGCGTCGTCGTGGGAGCGGTGGGCGTGAGCGGCGTGACGTCGCAGCAGGACGCGGTGGTCGCCGCCGCGGGCGCGGGTGCGGTCTCGCCCTGACGCCGCGGGCCCGCGCGACGCGGTCTCGCTGGCGCGCGCGCTGTCCAAGCTGGGCGTCTGCTCGCGTCGCGACGCCGAGGCGTGGGTCCGCGCGGGGCGCGTGCGCGTGGGCGGCCGCGTGGTGCGCGAGCCGTCGCACCGCGTCGATCCGGGGCGTGACGCGATCGCCGTCGACGGCGACCCGGTGCGCGCCGCCGCGCGCGTCTACCTGGCGATGAACAAGCCGCGCGGCGTGGTCGTGTCGCGCGAGGACGCGCGCGGCGCGCCCACCGTGCACGACCTGCTGGCGACGCATCCCGTCGCGTCGCGCGTCGCGCACCTGTCGCCCGTCGGGCGCCTCGACAAGGCGAGCGAGGGGCTGCTGCTCGTCACCAACGACACGCGCTGGGGCGCGCGCCTGCTCGATCCCGCATCGCACGTCGACCGCACCTATCACGTGCAGATCGACCGCGTGCCCGACGACGCGCTGCTGGACGCGCTGCGCGCGGGCGTCGCGACGCAGGAGGGCGACACGCTGGCCGCGAAGGCGGTGCGCGTGCTGCGCAGCGGCGACCGCACCGCGTGGCTCGAGGTCGTGCTCGACGAGGGGCGCAACCGCCACATCCGCCGCATGCTGGCCGCGCGCGACGTCGAGACGCTGCGCCTCGTGCGCGTCGCCATCGGCCCGCTCGCCCTCGGCGACCTGCCGAAGGGCGCGGTGCGCGCGCTGACGGCGGCCGAGCAGCGCGCGCTCACCACGGCCGGATAGCCGCGATGCCTAAGCGCCTGCAGACCTACGCGACCGACGAGGTGACGGTCACCTTCGACCCGAACCGGTGCATCCACGCGGCGGCGTGCGTGCGCGCGCTGCCGCTGGTGTTCGATCCGCGCGAGCGCCGCTGGATCCGGCCCGAGCTCGCGCCCGCGGCCGACGTCGTGGCGGCGGTGACGCGCTGCCCCACCGGCGCGCTGCGCGCCTGGGCGCCCGACGGATCGCAGGCGAGCGCGGTGCCCGATGATGGGCTGACCATCCGGGCCCGCCGCGACGGCCCGCTGTACGTGCGCGGCCCCGTCCGCATCGTCACCGAGGCCGGGGAGATCATCGCCGAGGATGAGCGGGTGGCGCTCTGCCGCTGCGGGGGCACCGCCAACGCCCCGTTCTGCGACGGCAGCCACACGGCGCGCGGCTTCACCGACCGCCCCGCGCCGCCGCCCGCCACGCCACCCGCCACGCCGCCCGCCGCGTCCTGACGCGGGCCGCACTCGCGGCCGGTGGCTGTCCGACCCCGGCCCGGCGATCTTGTGGGCGGCCGGCGGGTACTCCGGCCGGGCGCGGTGACTCCGCTCGCGCCCGCCACCGCCGGTCCGTGCCTCCCACCCTCCCCGTCCCCATGTCCGACGCGCTCTCCCGCCGCGAGTGGCTCGCGCGCGCCGCCGCCGGCGTCGCCACGCTCGCGCTGGGCGGCTCCGCCCACGCCCTCGTCGCGGCCCCCGGCCCGACGATGACGATCTACAAGACGCCCGAGTGCGGCTGCTGCCAGAAGTGGGTGCTGCACGTGGCCGGCGCCGGCTTCAAGACCGCGGTCAACGACGTCCCCGACGTCGACCCGATCAAGCGCCGCTACGGCGTGCCGGGCGCGCTCCAGTCGTGCCACACGGCGCTCGTGGACGGCTACGTGGTCGAGGGCCACGTGCCCGCGGCCGACATCCGCCGCCTGCTCAAGGAGCGCCCCAAGGTGAAGGGGATCGCCGTCGGCGGGATGCCGGCCGGCTCTCCCGGCATGGAGGTCCCGGGCGGCCGCGTGGACCGCTACGAGGTCACGGCCTTCCTGGCCGACGGCACGACGCGGCGCTTCGCGTCCCACTGAGCCGCCACGCCGCCATGCCCCGACGCTTCGTCCGCCTCGCCGCCGCGCTCCTCGCCGCCTCGCTCGCCGTCGCGGCGCCGGGCGGCGCGCAGGCCGTCACGAAGGATGCGCCCACGGGTGCGGCGGTCGCGCGCGCCGCGAGCCCCACGCTCGTCCTGCTGGTGCGCCACGCCGAGAAGGCCGCGGAGCCGGCCGACGACCCGCCGCTCACGGATCTCGGTTCGACGCGCGCCAGGGCGCTCCAGGCCGCGCTGGCCGACGCCGGCGTGCAGGCCGTCATCGCCACGCCGCGCCGCCGCACCTCGGACACGGCGAAGCCGCTGGCCGACGCGCTGGGCCTCGTTCCCGAGATCGTCCCGCTCTCGGGCGACCACGTGAAGGCGGTCGCGGACGCGGTGCGGCGCCACGCGGGGCAGGTCATCCTCGTCGTCGGCCACAGCAACACGATCCCCGCGATCATCGGCGCCCTCGGCGGTCCGCGCCTGAAGGACCTGTGCGACGCCGAGCATTCGAACCTGTTCGTGCTGACGCTGCCGGCCGAGGGCACGCCGCGCCTCGTCCGCGGCCAGTACGGCCCCGCGGACCCGGCCGGCGCCTCGAGCTGCGCGCCCGCGGGCGCGATGCGCTGACCCACCACTTCCCGATCATACCATGGACTTCCGCATGCGCCCCACCGTGCTCGCCGCGCTCGTGCCCGCCCTCCTCGCCGCGCCGGGCGCGCTGCGCGCGCAGCCCGTCCAGAAGAGCGTCGGCGCGCCGACCGCCGCCGCGCCCGTCGTGCTTCCGGGCGGCTGGGCGATGCGCCTCGACCGCGAGGGCGCGAGCACGGCCGGCCTGACGTTCGCGGCGATGGGCGCGGGCTACCACGCGACCACCGGTCCGTCGGGCATCTTCTACGATCCGTCGATGACGGCGACCGGCGCGTACACGGCCGAGGCGACGTTCACGCAGACGAAGGCGCCCGCGCACGCCGAGGCGTATGGCCTGATCTTCGGCGGCACGGGGCTCGGCGGCCCGCAGCAGAGCTACATGTACTTCGTCGTGCGCGGCGACGGGAAGTATCTCGTGAAGCACCGCGCGGGCAGCGAGGTGCACACGATCCAGGACTGGACCGCGCATCCCGCGATCCGGCCGGCCGACGCCGCGGGCAAGGCGACGAACGCGCTGCGCGTGCGCGTCGCCGCCGACTCGGTGCGCCTCGACGTCAACGGCACGCAGGTCGTCGCGCTGCCGAAGATGGGCACCGACGGCATCGTGGGCGTGCGCGTGAACCATCAGCTCGACGTGCACATCGACGGGTTGAAGGTCACGCCGGGCGCGAAGTAAGCGCGCGCCCGTGGATGCGGTCCGCCTGTCGCGCGTGACGACCGCGCTCGTGGTGGCCGGCGTCGGCGGCGTCGCGGGGCACGTGCTCTGGCCGTTCGCGCCGGGTGCCGGCTTGGTGCGTCCCGCCGCGTTCGTGGCGGTGATGCTGGCGACGGGCGCGCTGCGCGGGTGGCGCGAGGCGGTCGTGCGCGAGGCGTCCGCCGTCGGCCGCGCGGCGATGCTCTACGCGGCCGGCGCGCTGGCGGTGGCGCTCCTCGGCTACGCGATCATGCACGGGCGTCCGGGATAGTGCGCGGCACGCGCGCAGGGCAGCGAGGGACCGGGGCGGGACGCTTCCACTGGAGGCGTCCCGCCTCTTTTTCGGGGCGTCGCGAGGGCCCCGGCGGCTCGACCGTGTGGCCGTCCGGACCGGCGGGCGCGACTGGATCGCGAATTCCTGTCGCGTTCGTCTCCGCGCCGGCACGACCCGTGCTTTAGGCGATGGTGCCGCGACGAACGGTCGTCGCACGGGGCCGACGGCCCCAGTAGCTCGATGGTACGGCGCCCCACGCGCTGAGGACACGTAGTCTGCTGCGTAGTCTCCAGTGCGTCCGTCGTGCCAGTGGGTTGCGCATGAGCCGCCGTCGCCTTTCCCGCCCGCAGCGCCCGCGGGGGCTTGAGTTCTGGGCTTTCGAGAAGAGGAGGAGCCATGAAGACTCTGCGGTTCACGACTACCTGCGCGCTCGGCGCCGCCCTCGCGCTCACTCTCGGCGCCTCGATGAACGAGGCGGCCGCACAGGTCGACACGACGCGCCGCGAGCCGACGCGCCCGAGCGCCGAGCGGCAGCGCGTGCGCAAGGAGACCACCGGCCAGACGTCGCCGACCACCGGCCAGCCGACGTCGCCGATGGCGCCGTCCACGACGGGCGAGACGACGATGATGCGCCGCGACACGGTGTACGTCGGCCGCTCGGACACGACGGTCGTGCAGTGCAACTGCGCCGCGGCGACGCAGGCCGCGACGGGTGAGGTGCTGCCCTTCAAGGCGCTGCGCGAGCGCCTGTTCGGCAACGGGCTCTATGCCGGCCTCGGTGGCGGCGCGACGATCCCGGTGGGCGACGCGTACAAGGCGTACAACGAGGGCTGGGGCCTGAACGCGGTGGTGGGCTGGGATCCGAAGGCGAGCCCGGTCGGCGTGCGCGGCACCTTCGCGTACACGACGCTCAACGGCCGCGCCGCCGGCCCGCAGATCCGTGATCCGCTCGGCCGCGTCGACGTGATCAACGACTTCGGTGGCTCGGGCGTGGACGCGAAGCAGATCAGCGCCCTCATCGACGCGAAGCTGCGCATCCCGTTCGGCCGCTTCCTCGGCGCGACGAGCGGCGTGTACGCCCTCGCCGGCGGTGGCATCCACCACTTCCGCGACTACAACTCGACGGTCTTCCTGACCAACCAGTTCTACGGCCGCGGCATCAACAGCTTCAACAACGACGTCTCGCTCCTGAACTCGAGCCGCAACGCCAGCGAGAGCAGCACGCGCTTCGGCCTCAACGCCGGCCTCGGCGCCTCGCTCGGCATCGGCACCGCGGAGGTGTTCGCCGAGACGCGCTACGAGCGCGTGTTCACCGAGTTCCGCGCGCTGAACTACATGCCGGTGATCATCGGCGTGCAGATCCACTGAGCAGCTGCAACACCCTCGCAGGACCCTGATCGTCGGGCGACGGCGCGCGGCCGCAGCGCGCGCCGTCACTCCTCCTTCGGCGAACGGGCCGGCATGCCTTGGGGCGTGCCGGCCCGCTCGTTTTGCCGTGCATGCGCCGACGCCACTCGCGCCGTTGCAGCAGCGGCGGCCGTCCGCGCACCGTGCGTCCCCTGGCGCCGGCGGCGGGCGGCCCGAGGCGTGGCGCGCGTCACGCTGCTGGGCGATTCCCGCCGTAGATCCGGGATTTTTGTCACGTTGCCTCCGTCGGCGGCATGCAGCCTGCCTTAGTGCTGCGTGCCGCGACGGACCTCTCCGGCCCGCGCACCGCATGCAGAGGATCGCAGGTGCGCAGCGCACGCCCCGACAACGGGAGCGACGCCAGGGCACCGCGGCACGACCCTGCCAGCCTCGCCCGCATGGGACCCGGCAGCTTCAGCAGCACTCTGGAGGATTGACGTGATGACTCTTCGGTTCACGACTTCGCGCGCCATCGGCGCCGCCATCGCCCTGACGATCAGCGCCACCGCCGCCGCCGCTCAGACCGTGCCGGTGCGCAAGGACCCGATGCCCGTCCGCAAGGAGGCGCCGACGCCCGCGCCGACGCCTGCGCCGGCCCCGACGCCCGCGCCCGAGACGCCGGCTCCGGCTCCCGCGCCGGTGACGGTCGACACGACCACGCGCCGGGACACGACGACGTCGATGACGACCACGACGACGACCACCGTCGAGAGCACGGGTGAGGTCGCGCCGCCGACGCGCACGACGCGCTTCGGCAACGGCCTGTACTTCGGCATCCAGGGCGGCGCCAACTTCCCGCAGAACGAGATCAACAACGTCTACGAGGCCGGCGTCGGCGCCGGCGCGCAGCTCGGCTGGGATCCGACCAACAGCCCGCTCGGCCTGCGTGTGAACGCGATGTGGAACCGCCTCAACGGGAAGGACGTCGCGGACGGCCCGATCAACAACGTGACGTACAACAACGTCCCGAACGCGGACCTGTACTCGGTGTTCGGCGACGCGAAGCTCCGCCTGCCCTTCGGCCGCCTCGCGGGCGCCACGAGCGGCCTGTACGTGGTCGGCGGCGGTGGCGTGACGTACTTCCGCAACTACGCCAACTTCCAGGGCGGCACGGGCATCAACCCGGGCAACAGCGTGACGAACACGTTCAACCCCGAGGACAAGACGCAGTTCGCGCTCAACGGCGGCGGCGGCCTCTCCTTCGGCGTCGGCAACGCGTCGCTCTTCGTCGAGGGCCGCTACGTGCGGGTCTTCACGCAGGGGCCGCGCACCGACTACGTGCCGGTCACGGTCGGCATCACGTTCCACTGAGCCTGAGCTGACGGCCACCGTCGGGGCGCGCCGGGCCGGGCGCTCCGACGGGCCGCAGGGAGAGACGGCGATGGCGGCCGGGGCACGCCCCGGCCGCCATCGCGTACGACCCGCGAGACGCTCGGCCGACGCGGACGGCGCGCGACCTGCGCCTGGACGAGGCAGCAGCGCAAGCGGCAGCAGCGAGCAGCGACGACAGCCAGAGCAGGTCGCGGCAGTTCCCCGACGGTGCGCGTGCCACACGCCGCGTACCCTCCGGAACGATGCCGCGCGACCGGTGACCCACGACACGCGGTGACGCGGCGCACGGCATGGTGCGGCGCGACGCCGCAGCATATTCGTCGGTCGCCGGCACAGGCGTTGCCCTTGGTGAAGGTGCCTGCAGGACGCGATCACGCGCCGCGGCACCGACCCATTCGCCGGATAGCGCCGAAATGCTGACTGATATGTTCGAGTCCCCGTCGCTCGCTCCCGCCGCCCGCCGACGCGTCCCCGCGATGCGCCGGGCGTCCGCGCTCACGCCCGCGCGCGCGGCCGTCGCCGCGGCCCTCGGCACGCTGGCGGCGCTCGCGCTCGCCCTGCCCGCCGGCGCGCAGCCGCGGCCCATCACCACCCAGACCTCCGCCGGCACGGTCGCGTCCGCCGCCAGCCTCGCCGCCGACACGACCGAGAGCGCCACCGTCTCGATGGCGCGGCCGACCGTCCCGTTCACGTCGCGCTTCCGCTCCACCGCCGACAGCGTCGCCTACGAGCGCACCCGCACCCTGGCCGACGCCTACACCGGCCTGCGCGTCCTCGTGCTGCTCGACGACCGCCAGCTCGCGGTGATGAACGGCCTCGACACGCTCATGGTCGCGCCGGTCGCCATCGGCATGGACACGACCATCGTCTTCGGCAGCAAGAGCTGGACGTTCGAGACGCCGCGCGGCCGCCGCTCGGTGCTCAAGAAGGAGAAGGACCCCGTCTGGGTCCCGCCCGAGTGGCACTACGCCGAGGTGGCCTCGAAGCGCGGGCTGCGCATGGCGCACCTGCAGTCGGGTCGCACCGTCAGCCTCTCCGACGGCCGCGCGCTGACCATCCGCGGCGGGCGTGTGGGCCTGCTCCAGTCGGGCACCTTCACCGCACTGCCCACGGACGAGGAGATCGTGTTCGACGGGACGCTGTTCGTGCCCCCGCACGGCACCGCGAACCGCCGCATCCCCGGCGAGCTGGGGCGCTACAAGCTGGACCTGGGCAACGGCTACCTGCTGCACGGCACGCCCTACGAGAACACGATCGGCGACGCGGCCACCCACGGGTGCGTGCGCCTCTACGAGGAGGACATCGCGTGGCTCTACCAGAACGTCCCGGTCGGCACGCCGGTCTTCATCTTCTGACGGAGCGGGCGTGACGCCCCGTCCCGCCGCCTCCTCGCCACGGCGCTCCCCCACGGGAGCGCCGTGCGCGTCTCTCCACCCCTCTGCCTGAGCGAGGCCCCATGGGTGCCGCCGTCATCGCCGTCGCCGCCGCGCGCGCCGAGCGCCGCCTGGTGGAGCGGCTGCGCAGCGCGGGTGCGCTGACGCCCGCCCACGCCGTCCCGATCATCTCCGACGCCCCGCCCGACCGCCGCCGGCTGGCGCGGCTGGTGCGCGCGGGCGCCGTCCACGAGACGCCGCACGGCTACTGGCTGGAGGAGGCGGCGTACGCCGCGCACCGCGAGAACCGGAAGCGCAGCGCGGCCCTCGTCCTCCTCGGCGCCGCGCTCGCGGCCGCGGCGGCCGGCATCGGCGTGCGCCGCTAACGCGGCGCGCGTCACCTCGCGGCGCGTCACCTCGCGGCGCGTCATACCGCGCCGCGGCGGCGTCGGCGGATGGCTAGGCCGCTCCCCTGTACCGACGGCGAGCCCGCGCGGCGGCCAGGGACCGCACGGGCTCGCGTGCTCCCGCGGACGAGGCGGGGAGCGGGTACCAGTCGATGACCAGCGCCTTGCCGGCGACGAAGCGGCGCATCCGCAGCCACTCCAGCGGCCAGGCGTAGCGCTCCGCGAGCCGCGCGCGATCGGCGTCCCACTCCTCGGCCGGTACGCCGATGGTGATCCGGGCGCACGGCGCCGCCGGCGGGACCAGCACGGGCCCCGACTCCTCACGGCGCACGAACCCGAACACGCGCAGCAGGTGCTCCAGCGCGCTCCGCGCGGAGGTCGAGCGCACGTCGGCGACGAGACGCTGCAGCTTGTCGACGGCCTCGTCGCTCACCTGGCCCTGGTACAGCGCGTCGAGCGCGGCGAAGTACGCCTTCCGCGCGCGTCGCTCCGCCGCCCGCGCCGACGGCGGCCGGTCGTCCCACGACGGGGGACTCGGCAAGCGCAGGAAGAGCGGGTCCTGACCGTCTGACGTCGAGCCGCCAGCGACGTACAGCGCGGGCGAGCGCAGCGGGCGTCCGGTGTGGGGCACGGTGTGGGCGCGGGCTGGGATGGTGGGTGACATCGCCGGAAGGCTCCGATCCAACAGTCTCGACCGGAGGACGCGACGACTACACCTGACCTCGGTACTGCCAGGACACCCGCCGCCGCGCGACCGGGAGGGTCGCGCTGATCCGTCGCTCGCGCCGTGATCCGCGTCACCACCGCTCGGCACGATCTGCCGGGCTTCGTGGCGTGCGCGCGACGGCGACGCATCGTTGACTCACATGCTCGACGCCCGCGCCGCGATGCCGGTCACGTTATTTCTGCGTCACGCTGTGCTGTACGCAAACGCACACAGCGCTCACCGTCGAACCCGTCAGGTGCCGCGCGGCTTCGCGCGATGCGTCGGCGTCGCCTGCAGGGGATCCTCGGGCCAGTGATGCTTGGGATAGCGGCCGCGCAGGTCGCGCCGCACGTCGAAGTAGCTCGAGCGCCAGAAGCCCGCGAGATCGCGCGTCACCTGCACCGGCCGGTGCGCGGGCGACAGCAGGTGCAGCACGAGCGGCACGCGGCCGCGCGCGACGCGCGGCGTCTCCTCGAGCCCGAACAGCTCCTGCAGCCGCACGGCGAGCACCGGCGCCTGCGGGTCCGCGTAGTCCACGCGGATGCGCGAGCCGCTGGGCACCGCGACGTGCGTCGGCGCGACCTGATCGAGCACGCCGCGCCGCGACCAGTCGAGCCGCGCGAGCAGCAGCTCGCCCAGGTCCAGCCGCCGCAGCTCGTCCCACCGCCGCAGCCCGACCAGTGACGGCAGCAGCCAGTCCTCGGCCGACGCCAGCAGCGCGTCGTCACTCACGTCGGGCCACGCGTCGCCGTCCCACGCGCGCGCGAAGGCGAGCCGCTCCCGCAGTCGCACGGCATCGTCGCTCCACGGCAGCGCATCCAATCCCGCATCGCGCACCTGCGCGAGCAGCACCGCCGCGACGCGCGCCGGATCCGCGTCGCGCAGCGCCGACTCCTCGAGCGTCAGCGCGCCCAGGCGCACGGCGCGCCGCGCGCGGACGGCGCCCGCCTCCGCGTCCCACGCATACTCCTCCACGCGGTCCAGCAGCGCGCCGTGCTCGCTCACCAGCTCCTCGACCGACACGGGCGCCGCCAGCAGGATGCGTCGCTCCTGCGTCGCCCCGCCGCCCAGCTCCGCGGCCACCAGCCACGGCTCGCGCGCGAGCGGCTGGCCCTCGGGCAGCACCGCGCCGCGGCCGTTGCGCAGCACGTAGCGCCCCACGCCCGCCTCGCGCCGCCGCGCGATGCGGTCCGGATACGCGAGCGAGAGCAGCCGCCCCGCCGACGCCGCGTCGTCGTGCGACGCGGCACCGCGCACGTCGAGCGCCTCGCGCAGCGCGCGTGACTCCTGCCGCGCGCGCCGCACGCCCTCGCGATCGACGCTCCAGCCGAGGAGCGTGCCGGGGACGTCGCCGCGCAGCATCAGGTCGAGGCGCAGCCGCACGTCCGCGTCCGGCGGCCGCGGCCCGTCGCCACGCAGCACGTCCCGCTCCGCCAGCAGCGCGGCCAGATCGCACGCCAGCGCCGCGAGGCCCAGCGCCCGCGCGCGCAGCGTCATGTGCGCGAGCCGCGGGTGCAGCGGCAGCGCGGCCATCTCGCGGCCGTGCGTCGTCACGCGCCCGCCCGCGTCCAGCGCGCCGAGCTGCGCGAGAAGGGTGCGCGCCTGCGCGAACGCGGCGGCGGGCGGCGCGTCCAGCCAGCGCAGCTCCGCGGGATCGGCGACGCCGGCGGCGGCCAGCTCCAGCGCCAGCGGCGCGAGGTCGGCATCGAGCACCTCCGGCGTCGCGTGCGCCAGCAGGCCGACGTGCTCCGCCTCGGGCCACAGGCGGTAGCACGCGCCCGGCGCGACGCGCCCCGCGCGTCCCGCGCGCTGCTCCGCGCCCGCGCGCGAGACGCGCACCGTCTCGAGGTGCGTCATGCCGGTGCGCGGATCGAAGCGGGGCACGCGCGCGAGCCCCGCGTCCACCACCACCCGCACGCCCTCGATGGTGAGGCTCGTCTCGGCGATCGCGGTCGAGAGCACGACCTTGCGCTCGCCCGGCGGCGCGGGATCGAGCGCCGCGTCCTGCTCCTGCTGCGGCAGGTTGCCGAAGAGCGCGCGCACGCGCACCTCGCGCGGCAGCGCGCCGTCGTCCAGCAGCTCGCCCACGCGGCGGATCTCGGCCGCCCCCGGCAGGAAGACGAGCACGTCGCCGTCGTGCGCGGCGAGCGCGGCGCGCACCGTCGCCGCGACCGCGCTCTCGACGCCGCCCGGTCCTGGCCGCGGTTCGGGGCGGCGGTCGCGCCAGTGCAGCTGCACCGGGAAGCTGCGTCCAGCGCTGGTGACGACGGGGGCGTCGGCGCCCTCGGCCGCGCCCAGCAGCGCCGCCACGCGCGCGCCATCCAGCGTCGCGGACATCACCAGCACGCGCAGCTCGTCGCGCAGCAGCTGCTGCGACTGCAGCGTGAGCGCGAGCCCCAGGTCGGCGTGCAGGCTGCGCTCGTGGTACTCGTCGAAGATCACCGCGCCGTACGGCTCGAGCGCGGGATCGTCCTGCAGCAGCCGCGTGAGCACGCCCTCGGTGACGACCTCGATGCGCGTGCGCGGCCCGATGCGCGACTCGTGGCGGATGCGGTAGCCGACCGTCGCGCCCACCGGTTCGCCGAGGGTCGCGGCCATGCGCCGGGCGGCGGCGCGCGCGGCGAGGCGGCGCGGCTCCAGCATCACGATCCGCCGCCCCGCGAGCCACGGCTCGTCGAGGAGCGCCAGCGGCACGCGCGTCGTCTTGCCCGCGCCGGGCGGCGCCTGCAGGACCGCACAGGCGCGGGCGCGCAGGGCGTCGCGCAGCGCGGGAAGCGCGTCGTCGATCGGGAGCGGCGGGAGGTTCGGCGGGAGGGGCATGAAGACGCGTCGGGCGCCCGCGAAAGCTAGCGGGCGCCCGACGCGAAACAGCTATGAGAGCAGGTCCAGCCGGTACGACTCTATGACGGCAACTCTATGGACCGCGCCACGTGCGCACGCGGCAGCAGGTCAGATGGCCGTGCCCACCGTGTCGGCGGGCTTCGGCTCCTTGTCGCGACGGAAGATCCATCGCACGAACCAGACGACGAGGACGATCGGGACGACGATCTTGATGGCCAGCAGCCCGAGCGAGAGCACGGCGCCCAGCACCGCGACGATCATCCCCACCGCGCCGGCCACCAGCAGCAGCGGCAGCCCGATGATGCCCAGCACGAGCGCGATCGGCAGCGCCACGACGCCGAGCACCGCGAGGATCGGGAGGCCGACGACCTTGAGGACGCCCGCGAGCGGCAGCGCGATGACCGCGAGCAGGGCGACCACGCCGCCGAGGCTCTTGGTCGCGAACCAGCGCAGCAGGAACAGCTTGAGCAGAGCAGTCATGTCGGCCTGGGTGAGGACAGTGGGGCCTACGCTCGGCCCGTCCGAAAAGTGTCAACGGGCGCTGAGCCGCGAAGGACGATGGGGCGGAGGACGGAACGGCGGAGGACGATGGAGCGTGAAACGGTGGAGCGGCCCCTTGGAGCTGACGCTTCGAGCCGACAGGTCCGCGGTACCGTATCGCGCCGTTCCGTCCTCCGCTCCACCGGCCTCCGCCCCATCGTCCTCCGCCTATCGGGGCGTGACGAGCGGGTGCATGTTCGACCCACTACGCTGGCTCCCCGTCGTCCCGCCCCCACCTCGCGGAGGTCCCATGCTGCGCAGCATCGGCGCCATCGCCCTCGGCTTCCTCGTCATCGGCTGTCTCGCGTTCGGCACGGACGCGGCCATCCGCAGCACCGTCCCACAGCACTTCGGCGCGGGCGGGCGGCTGGACGACGTGGGGCTGCTGCTCCTGACGCAGCTGTACGTCTTCGTGTATGCGACCTTCGGCTGCTGGCTGACGGCGCGCCTCGCCCCCTCGCGCCCGATGCGGCACGCGCTGATCCTGGGCGCGCTCGGGCTGGCGTTCAACGTCGCGGGGACGATCGCGATGTGGGACACCGCGCCGGCGTGGTACCACGTCGTCGCGCTCGCTCTCGTGATGCCGGCCGCGTGGCTGGGTGGATGGCTCCGGGAGCGCCAGCTCGCCCGCGGCGCCGGCCAGCTGGCCGCGGCCTGATCGAAGGCACCGCCCCGTGGACGCCCCCGCCCCGCCGGCGCGGGTCCTGGAGAGCTGCCTCTACGCGGCCGACCTCGCGGCGGCCGCGCGCTTCTACGAGGACGTGCTGCGCCTGACGCCCTTCGCCCGGGTCGAGGGGCGGCACGTCTTCTTCCGCTGCGGCCCCGGCGTCTTCCTGCTGTTCGCACCCGAGGTGACAGCGACGACGCCGGGCGCGGTGGGCGGCGTCCCGGTCCCCGCGCACGGCGCGCACGGACCGGGGCACGTCGCGTTCGCGGTCGCCGACGACACGCTCGACGGGTGGCGCGCGCACCTCGCGGCGCACGCCGTCGCCATCGAGGCCGAGATCACGTGGCCGCGCGGCGGGCGCTCGCTGTACGTGCGCGATCCGGCCGGCAACAGCGTCGAGCTGGCGTCGCCGAGCCTCTGGGGGCTGGCGCTCTGAGGTCGCGCCGCGGCGCGGGACACCGGCAGGTGCACGCGCGTTGCACCTGCGCGCAGGTCATGAGCATCCGCACGACCGAAGTCACGTCGCTGGGCGAGCTGGTGGACCGGCTCACGCCGGCGGAACCCGACCCCGTCACGGGGCGCCATCGCGACACGGGCGTCTACCGCGGCGCGGGCGACGCGAGCTGGCCCCTCTACACGAGCCTCGATCGGCTCGGCGGCGTCCGACCGGCGCACACCAAGCGCGGGCTCGAGGAGCACATTCTCCGCAACTTCGTGCGCTACTCGCGGCCGCACTTCGCGCAGGCGCACAACGCGTGGGAGCTGCTGGTCGCGGCGCAGCACCACGGGCTCCCGACGCGCCTGCTCGACTGGTCGTACTCCCCGCTCGTGGCGGCGCACTTCGCGACGCGCGACGTGTCGCCGCAGGCACCGGCGAGCGAGTGCGACCGCGCGATCTGGCGGCTGGACTGGCGGCGCATGCACCAGCACTTCGGCTTCCCCGAGCTGGCGCTGCTGGCCGACGACCTGGATCGGCTGCGCGACGCCGACGGCGACGGCCACTTCTCGCCGTTCGAGCTGATGCGCGGCGAGGGGATCGCGCCGTTCGCGTGCCTGATGGAGCCGCCGACGCTCGACGCCCGCATCGCCGCGCAGGCCGCGGTGTTCACCGTGTGCTCCACCGCCGACCGCCCGCTGGACACGTTCCTCGAGGAGCACGGGATCGCGGACGCGCTCACGCGGGTCGTGATCCCGGCCGCGCACGTGAGGCGCGTGCGCGATCAGCTGGACATGGTGAGCATGGACGAGCGGCGGCTCTTCCCGGACCTCGACGGCGTGGCGGCGCAGATGCGGCGGTACTACGAGTGATGTGTGCGGGACCCGAACGACAACTACAGACAGGATTTACAGGATTAAACGGACAAGATCTGATGTACGCTCCTCGCGGCGCATGGAGCTACGCGCGGCAGAGGAAGTAATCCGATCTTGTCCGTTCAATCCGTCAAATCCTGTCAAAGCCGTTCGCGGTTCGGGTCCGGCGCGACGGATACACGCGGGCGGTCAGCGACTTCTCCGCACCGAGCCCGCCAGCATCCCGACCATCACCGCGGACGCCGCGATGCCGATCGACGTCGCGTCGGGCACGGGGGGCGGCAGCTCGACGACGCCGCTCTCGTTGGTGATCGCGGGACGCCGCGCGTAGCGGCCGTGCGCCGGACGCGCGACGTGGTCGAAGTCGCGCGCGACCGCGCGCAGCTGCTCGCGCAGCGCGTCGCCCCGCATCGGCTGGCCGTGGCCGGTGATCGCGAGCGACGGATCGAGCGCGGCGAGGTCGCGCACCGACTCGCGCGCCGCGTCCCAGTCGCACGTGTAGTACATCGGCGGCCCGTGCAGCTCCACGCGCTGCGTCAGCACCGCGGTCGCCGACTCCTGCTGCGTCGTCACGAACGCGTCGCCCACGACCACCGTGCGGTCGGCGTCGCGCACGAGCGACACGTGGCCCGGCGAGTGGCCCGGCGTCGCCTGCACGCGCCAGCCGGGCGCGCCCGGGACCGTGCCGTCGGTCGGCAGCGGGCGCACGCGGTCGGCGAAGTCGAACGGCCCCGGCGGATAGAGCGGCGACAGCCGCGCCATCGCGCCGCCGCCGACGGTCGGATCGGGCGGCGGATAGGCCGCGCGGCCCGTGACGTACGGCAGCTCGAGCGGGTGCGCGTAGATCGGCACGTCCCACCGGTCGGCGAGCGCGCGCAGCGAGCCCACGTGGTCGAAGTGCCCGTGCGTGAGCACGATCGCCGCCGGCCGCGTGTCGCCGTAGCGTCGTGCGGCCGCGTGCGCGATGTGCGTCGCGAAGCCGGGGATCCCCGCGTCCACGAGCACCCAGCCGCCGTCGCCGGCCTCGGGCAGCCCCAGGAAGACGACGTTCACGATCCCCGTGCGCAGCCACGCGACGTCGGGCAGGAGCGGGATCGGGGCGCCGGCGAGGTCGCCGGGCGGACGCAGGCCGGCGTCGGGGAGATGGAGATCGGCGAGTCGCATGGAATCAGGGAAGGCGCCAGCCCCGGGCGTTGCCCGCGTCACGCTCGGACGCGAGTATCCGGGACGTCGCGGCGGTACAAGCCGCGTGCCCCACTCCCCATCGCCTCGCATGTCCTCGACGCCGCGCTCGCAAGACTACGCGACCCATCGCCGCTGGAACCCGCTGGTCCACTTCGTCCTCACGCCGCTGCTGATCGCGAACATCGTGGTCGCGGGCCGCGCGCTCGTGCGCGCGCCGTCGGCGGGGACGGCGTGGGCCGCCACGATGGCGGTGGCGCTCCTGCTCCTGAGCTATGCGGCGCGCGAGCAGGCGCTCGCGGTGCAGAACCGCGTCATCCGCCTCGAGATGGCGCTCCGGCTCGCGCGCGTGCTCCCCGCCGACCTCGCGGCGCGCATCGACGAGCTGCGCGTCGGCCAGCTGATCGGGCTGCGCTTCGCGTCGGACGCCGAGCTGCCCGCGCTCGTGCGGCAGTGCCTCGCGGGCGAGCTGCGCGGCGCCGACGCGGTCAAGCGCGCGGTGCGGGACTGGCAGCCCGACACGCTGCGCGCCTGACCCGGCATGCGATCAGCGTTTGATCAGCGGCGGGCGCGCACGCGGTCCCAGGCGTCGCGTGCGGCGTCCTTCGCCTCGTGCCACGTCTGCCGCGACTCGCCGCGCGCCGTGTCCCAGCCGCGCTCGAGGTCGTCCGAGACGTCGTCCCACTCGCGCCCCACGTGGTGCCGGGCGGCCGAGTGGCCGTAGCGGTAGGCGGGGCGGTAGTGGTCGTAGCCGCGGTCGGCCTGCACGTACGGGCGGCTCGCGTGATGCTCGCGCCAGTGCGCGTCGTCCTGGCCCCAGAGCTCGTCGGAGACGCGATCGGTCTCGTGCATGCTGCCGGACGTGCCCATGTTGATGCCCGGGTTGCCGGCGGCCATGTCGGCCACGCTGTTCCTCGTGAAGTCGGCCATCGTGCTCCTCCTGTGATCGGTTCGGACCCGTCCCGAAGGGCAAGCGCTGCACCCGCGCGTTGACGTCCGACCGGGTCCCGGCGTCCAACCGGTGCCCCAGGATTCCTCCCCTCTCCGATGCCCCTCCCCTCCGTGTCCCCGCACCCCCTGCCGCGCCGTTCGGCCGCCGCTGCGCTCGCAATGCTGCTCGCCCCCCTCGCGCTCGTCGCCGCGTGCGGCGGCGGCGACAAGGGCACCCAGGAGCCCCCGTCGACGACCGCGGTGCTGGTCGACACGCTCTTCACCTTCCCGTCGCAGTGGTCGTCGCCGCAGCTGACGCTGAAGGCCGGCGGGACCGTCGTGTTCATGTTCGAGGGCGGGATCGCGCACAACGCGATCTTCCGGCTCAACCCGGGCAACCCGCCGCTCGCCGGCGCGCCGGCCGACATTCCCCCCACCGTGAACGCGGTCGTGCGGCGCACCTTCGCGACCGTCGGGACGTTCCCGGTGAACTGCACGATCCACCCGGGGATGGTGTCGGAAGTGGTCGTCGTACCCTGAGGCGGCGTCACCCGCTTCTCCGCGCGGGCACACGACGGTAGGCGCCCGCGAAGCACGACGCGCGGCCGACCCGAGCGCCGAGCGCGGAGCGCCGACCACCTGATGCGGAGGTCACCGTGCCCGCGACGATGCGTGGGCGCGCGCGGCGGGGTGCGGCGGAGGCGACCTGCGAGATCACCAAGGAGACTCGCGCGTCGCAGCGAGGCTCCGCCGTGTGAGATCGCTGGGAGCCGGAGCCGTGCCCCGCCGCGCGCGCCGGCACGAGAGATCCCTCGCTGCGCTCGGGATGACGAAGGGCCGGCCCTGCAGCAGCAGGAGCCGGCCCTCGTGTCACGCGACCCGGGAAGGCTAGGCCGCGACGACGCCCCGGAACGTGGGGGTGTAGTCCGGGAACACCGTCGCCACGTTCGGATTCCCGAGCCGCTTGGCGACGATCTCCGCCAGCACGTCGCGGTGGTCGAGCGTGACGCGCAGGTCCTGCCCCGACTCCAGCTGCTCGCGCGCGAGGCCCGGCCAGTTCACCGTCAGCACGCGCCCGCCCGCGATCGCCTTGCCGAGGACGAACATCGCGCCCGCGCGCCCGTGGTCGGTGCCCGCGCTGCCGTTCTCGCGCACGTTGCGGCCGAACTCCGAGATCGCGACCAGCGTCACGTTGTAGTTGCCGCCGCCCTGCATCACGTCGGCCCAGAACGCGCCGATCGAGTTGGAGAAGTCGGCCATCGTGCGGTACATCGAGCCGGTCGCGACGTTGGGCGCCTGGTTCTGGTGCGTGTCCCAGCCGCCGATGTCCACCTGCACCGCCTCGATCCCGACGTCGGCCTTGATGAGCGCCGCCGTCGAGCGCAGCGAGCGGCCGAAGCCCGAGTTGGGATACGCCGCGCTGTTGGCCGGCCGGTAGTTCGCGAAGTCGATCGTGCGCAGCAGCTTGAGCGTGTTCGACACGTCGAGCGCCGCGCTGCGCAGCGGATCGATCGTCAGCGAGTAGTCGCCGGTGAGCCACTCGGTGCGCGCGTCGCGCGAGGTCGCGCTGCCGGCGATGCCGAAGTTCGTCGGGTCGGCGATGGGGAGCGCGCGCGGCGCGCCGTAGAGCGACTGCTGCAGCCCCGCCGAGAGGCCGAGCGCCCGCAATGGCGCGCTGGTGCGCAGCGGCGGGACCGTCGCCAGGTGGCGGCCCAGCCAGCCCGTGATCAGGCTCGGGTCGTTCGCCTTCCCGACCTCGATGAAGCGCTGCATGTCGAAGTGCGAGCGGTTGGCGACCGTCACGCCCGTCGCGTGCGTCACCAGCAGCTGCTTCGCCTGGAACGCGGGCAGCAGCCCCAACATCGCCGGCGCGAAGCCGAAGCGGTCGTCGAGCGCCGTCAGCTTGTTGGAGGACAGGCTGTCGGGCGCCGGGATCGCGATGTTCGGGCGCACGCCGTAGTAGTTGTTCCCCTCGAAGAACGGCGTGCAGAGCGACAGCCCGTCGGCGCCGCCGCGCAGGAAGACGCTGACGACGATGTCGCGCGCGCTCGTCTGGCTCTGCGCCAGCACGACGCGCGGCAGCCACGCGGGGAAGGTCACCGCCGCGAACGCCGCGCCCGCGCCGGCGACGAACTGGCGGCGCGACAGCGAGTGGTACTCGTCGCAGCCGGTGTCGGGCGTCTCGAAGTCGGGCAGCTCGCTCATGGTCCTGTTCTGCGCTCGGGCGTCGGAAGGGCGTGCGGAACGGCTGGCAGCGGGTCAGTACCGGGCTAGTACCACTGGAACGGCGACGACGCGAGCGCGAGCCCCAGCGCCTCGCGGATGCGCGTGGCGTTGTTGGGCGCGGGGCGCAGGTAGGCCACCAGCTCCTCGCGCAGCCGGTCCTGCAGCTCGCCGCCGAACATCATGCGGCCGATCTCGCTCGCGATCGCGTCCGCGTTGTTGAGCGCCTGCAGCGCCGTCACGTTGACCTGCATCTCCGCGCTGTTGAGCGACGACAGCGTGCTGGCCGCGTTCCAGCGCGGCAGCAGGTTGCCCGCCCAGAACTCCACCGTGTCGGGATAGCCCTCGGGCGTCAGCCACTGGAAGAGCGCCTGCCCCATCGCCGGCAGCTGGCGCGTCGCGGTGCCGACGCCGGTGCCCACCGTCGGGTTGAGCGCGCGCAGCGCCGACACCAGGAAGTGGAACGGCCGCTTCAGCTTCGCGGGCGCCTGCTGGAGGTGCGAGAAGTCGAGCGACGCGCGCACCATCGCCTTGATGTCGCCGCCGGTGCGCGTGTACGCGCCCGCCACGCGCTCGATCATCGCCGCCGACGGCTCGTACCACAGCAGGTGGCGGAGCATCTTCGTGGCGATGAACTTCGCCGTGCTCGGATGCGCGATCAGCATGTCGAGGACGGCGTCGCCCTCGGTCACGCCGTCCATGTTCGTGTTGTTGCGCGAGTCCATCGCCGGGAACGTCCGGCCCAGGAACACCTTCTGCGCGTAGTCGTGCAGCGCGGGGCTGAACAGGAACTCGCCGCGCCCGCGGATGGTCCACCCGGTCAGGATGCGCGACAGCTCCGCCACGTCGTTCTGCGTGTAGCCGCCGTCGACGCCCATCGTGTGCAGCTCCAGCAGCTCGCGCGCGTAGTTCTGGTTCGGCGCGCCGCGGCGGCTGACGTTCTGGTCCAGGTACACCAGCATCGCCGCGCTGTGGGCGCTCGCCTTCACGAGGTCGCCGAAGTTCCCCAGCGCGTGCTTCCGGATCACCTCGCGGTCGTCGAGCGTCTTGAGGTAGCCGACTTCCGGATAGTAGATCGTGAAGTGGTCGGTCCAGAACTCGACCATGCGCTGGTACAGCTGCCGCTTCGAGAACGCCGCGCGGTACACCGTCGCGTCCTGCAGCTGCTGCTGCAGCACGCCCAGCTCCAGCGCCGCCATCTCGGTGCCGGTCATCGCCAGCGACGGATACGTGCGCGCGACGAACGCCTCGGCCGCCGAGTCGTCGATCTGCTCGTAGGCGAGCTGGTAGTCGAGATAGCCGTAGTAGCCGAGGCGCTTCGCGCGCGCCGACTCCTCCGGCGTGAGGCCGAGCGTGACGCGGCGGGCGAGGCGGAGCGCCCAGTTCTCCCAGTCGTGCGTCGGCTCCAGCAGGTAGCTCGGCTGCCGCGCCTGGTCGACGCCGGCGAAGCGCCGCGGCAGCATCGGCGGCTGCGCGGTCAGGCGCTTGGGCGCGGTGCGCGGCGCCTGCGGGACCCGGGTGACGGGCGGCTGCGCGTCGGCGGCGTCCGTGAGGGCGGCGACGCCGGCCACGCTGGCGAGGCCCGACGCCGCGGTCGCGGCCGCGCCGCGCAGCAGGTCGCGGCGGCTGGCGGACGACGGCGCGTCGGTCGTCGGGGCGTCCGCGACGGGGGCGGCGTTCGCGGCGTCGCGGTCGAGCAGCGGATGCGACATCGGCTCCCTCGGGTGGTGCCGCGGACCGCGGCGGGCAGGCGGGCGGCCGGAGCCGACCGGTGGTGGGACCGGTGCGTCAAGTTCCGGTCGCAGAGGACCGGGTGTCAAGCAGCCGTGAGATCCCGACGTCAGGGTACGACCAGGTCCGCGTCCTCGCCCTCGCCACCGGACGCGCCGTCGCGGCCCAGCGTCACGAGGTCGTAGCCGTCGGGATTCTTGCGCCCCGGGCTGCGGTACTCGTAGGCCCGCCCCCAGGGGTCCAGCGGCACGTCCTTGCGCAGGTACGGCCCCCGCCAGCCGGCCGGCACCGGCGCACGCGTCGGGCGCTCCCGGAGCGCGCGCAGCCCCTGCTCGGTCGTCGGGTACCGCCCGTTGTCCAGTCGATAGCTGTCCAGCGCGGTGCCGAGCAACTCCAGCTGCGCGCTGGCCGCCGTGCCGCGCGCCTGCGACACGCGCCCGAGGATCTGGGGGGCCACCAGCGCCGCCAGCAGCGCGATGACCACCAGGACCACGAGCACCTCGAGCAGCGTGAACGCGCGACGGGAGCGAAGCCTGTGGAGCATCGAGCACCGGGTGGACGGCGGGGTGGGACGCGGCATCGACCCGAACGTTAAGCGAGGCATCGGCGGCTCACATGCGGCCGGGATCGACCGCGTAGACGGCCTGCAGGAGCGCCAGCGCGACGAAGCCCACGATCGCGCCGAAGAGGACGATCATCGCCGGCTCCAGCAGGGCGACCGCGGTCCGAAGCGCGCGCCGCACCTCGACGTCGTAGACGTCCGCGACCCGCTCGGCCATCGGGCCGAGGCGGCCGGTCTCCTCGCCGACGGCCAGCAGCTGCGCGGCGAGCGGCGGCACCACGCCCGAGAGCGCGGGCGAGAGTCGTTCCCCTTCGGCCACGCGGTCGGCGGCGCGCGACACGCCGGCCCCGAAGGCGAGGTTGGGCGAGGCGCCGGCGGCCACGCGCAGCGCGGGGAGCAGCCGCTCGCCGCCCGCCAGCAGCAGGCCGAGCGTGCGCGCCACGCGCGCGGTCGCCCAGCGGCGCTCGAGCGTCCCCACCACGGGGAGCCCGAGCCGCGCGGCGTGCCAGCGGACGCGGTTGGCCGGGACGGCCAGCCAGCCGCGCGCGCCCGCGACGCCGGCGACGGCCAGCAGCAGCCACGCCCACCATCCGCCGACGAGGACGCGGCTCGCCGCGACCAGCGCGCGCGTCGAGAGCGGGAGCGTCCCGCCCACCTCGCCGAGCATCGCGACGAAGCGCGGGACCACGACCAGCAGCAGCACCGTCACGCCGACCGCCGCGACGCCGGCCATGAGCGCGGGATAGAGCAGCGCCGCGCGCACCTGCGCCCGCAGCTCCGCCGCCTCGTCCAGGTGGTCGGCGAGGCGCGCGGCCGCCGGCGCGAGCGCACCCGCGGCCTCGCCGGCGCCGAGCATCGCGACGGCGAGCGGGCCGAAGACGGCGGGATGCTTCGACAGCGAGGCGGAGAGCCCCGCGCCGCCGCGCACCGCCTGTCGCACGTCGCCCAGCGCCGCAGCGACCGCGGGGTGCGCGGCCTGCTCGGTCGTGAAGGCGAGCGCGCGCTCCAGCGGCACGCCCGCCTCCAGCAGCGTCGCCAGCGTGCGCGCGAACAGCGCGGCGGATTCGGCGCGGCCGGCGCGCGGCGCGAGCAGGCGGCGCGCGGAGCGCGCGGGCGCCGCGTCCGCGTCGTCGAGCGCGATCGGCACCAGCGCGCGGCGGCGCAGGTCCTCCAGCGCGGCCGCGCGCGACGCCGCGTCGAGCGTGCCGTCGACCTCCCCGCCCTCGGCCGTCGCCGCACGGTAGCGGAAGCGCATCGCGCCGCCGTTCACGCGCCGGTCACGCCGCGTCGTCGAGGTGCGCCACGCGCAGCACCTCGTCGAGCGTCGTGCGTCCCGCGCGCGCCAGCCGCAGCCCGTCGGCCGCCAGCGGCACCAGCCCGTCGCGGCGCGCCTGCGCGCGCAGCGCGTCCTGCGGCGCGCCCGCGGCGATCAGCGCGCGCATCGCCTCGCTCACCGTCAGCAGCTCGTAGATGCCGGTGCGGCCGCGGAAGCCGGTGTGCGCGCAGGCCGCACAGCCGACCGCACGGCGCCAGCGCGGCGTCGCGTCGTCGATCGCCTCGCCGGCCAGCGCCTCCAGCGTCGCCAGCGTCGCCAGCGGCGACGCGTCGGGATCAGCCGGCTGCGCGCAGGCGTCGCACAGCACGCGCACCAGCCGCTGCGCGACGATCCCCTGCACCGTCGCGGCGATGAGGAAGCGCTCGACGCCCATGTCGGCCAGCCGCGCGACGCCGCCCACCGCGTCGGTCGTGTGCAGCGTCGAGAAGACGAGGTGGCCCGTGAGCGCCGCCTGCACCGCCGTCTCCGCCGTCTCGCGGTCGCGCATCTCGCCCACCAGCACGACGTCGGGATCGTGGCGCAGGATCGCGCGCAGGGCGCTCGCGAAGGTCAGCCCCACCGCCGGCTGCACCGCGACCTGCACGACGCCGGGCATGCGGTACTCGACCGGGTCCTCGACGGTGACGACCTTCACGCCGGGCGTGGCGACGCGCGCCAGCGCGGCGTACAGCGACGTCGTCTTGCCGGAGCCCGTCGGCCCGGTGACGAGCACGAGCCCCGTCGTGCGCGCCAGCAGCCGCTCGAAGCGCGCGCGCACCGGCTCGGGCATGCCAAGCGCCTGCAGGTCGCGGGCGCCGCCCCCGCCGCCGTGGTCGAGGATGCGCAGCACGACGCTCTCGCCGTGCAGCGCCGGCAGCGTCGCGACGCGCAGGTCCACCTCGCGCGGCGCGCCGTCGGCGCCCGCCACGCGCAGGCGCGCGCGCCCGTCCTGCGGGCGTCGGCGCTCCGCCACGTCGAGCCCCGCGAGCACCTTCACGCGGCTCACGACGCCCGCGCGCAGCGCGGGCGCGACGCGCTCCACGTCGCGCAGCACGCCGTCCAGGCGGAAGCGCACCCGCACGCCGTCGGCGGCGCTCTCGAGGTGCACGTCGCTCGCGCCGAGCCGCAGCGCGTCGCGCAGGAGCGCATCCACGACGGTGACGACGGGCGCTTCGTCGGCGAGCGCGCGCAGGTCCGACGTCTCCTCGCCGACGAGCAGATCGTTCGCATCGGCCGTCACCGTCGTCGTCTCGCGCGCGGCGGCGAGCACCGCGGCGCGCAGGTCCTGCGGCGGCACCGGCACGAGGCGCACCGGTCGCGCGAAACGGCGCGCCAGCGCGTCCACCACCGTCGCGTCGGGCTGGCCGCCGGCCGCGACGCGCAGCGCGCCGTCCTCCGCGAGGCCCAGCGGCAGCACGAGGTGCGCCTCCAGCCACGCCGACGGCAGCTCGCGCGCCATCGCGCCCGCCGCCGCCGCGCGCAGCTCGGCCGCCGCGTCCGACGCTTCGGGCGCGTGCTCCACCGTCACTCCTCGGGCGGCGCGGACGGCACGCTGTCGATGCGCCGCCGCGCGCGCTCGCGCAGCCGGTCCGCGTCGGCGTCCGCGCGCACGACGTGCGGCGTCACGAAGATCGCCAGCTCCGTGCGGTTGCGCGTCACGCTCGACTTCCGGAACAGGTTGCCGAGCCAGGGGATCTCCATCAGCAGCGGGATGCCCGTCTGCTCGACGAAGCGCTCGTCGCCGATCAGCCCCGCGATGACGACCGTCTGCCCGTCGCGCAGCACCGCGCGCGTCGCCGCCTCGCGCGTCGTGATCACGGGCGCGTTGAGCGCCGACGGCAGCGTCTGCGACGTCAGGGCGCTGACCTCCTGCAGGATCTGCACGCTCACGTAGTCGTCGTCGTTCACCGTCGGCACGATGGTGAGCGTGGTGCCGACGTCCTGGTACTGCACCGCCTGGTCGCGCGAGAAGTCGCCCAGCCGCGACGACGCCACGAACGGCACCTTGCTGCCCACCAGGATACGCGCCTCGCGGTTGTTCATCGCCAGGATCTCGGGCGTCGAGAGCACCTTCACCTGGTTGCGGGTCGAGACGGTGCGCAGCAGCGCGCGCACGTCGAGGTCGTCGAAGCGCAGCAGCCGCCGCACCAGCAGCCCCGGATTGCCGACGGGCAGCGTGTCGGCGACGCGGTTGCCGTACTGCGCCGCGCTGTTGGCGACGCCGCCGGTCGTGTTGCGCCCCTCGGCCGCCCAGTCGATGCCGAACTCCGTGCCGCGCCCCAGCGCGACCTCGGCGACCGTGACCTCCAGCATCACCTGCACCGGCCGCGCGTCCAGCGCCTCGATCGTCTCGCGCAGCAGCGGGAAGTTGGGCGGCTGCGTGCGGATGATGAGCGCGTTCGTCGGCGCGTTGGCGACGATCACAGTCTGGCCGACCAGCGCGCCCGCCGCCTGCGCGCCGCTGTCGGGGCGCGTGCCGTACGCGGTGGACGGCGGCGCGTCCGACGGCGTCCCCGCCGCGCGTGGCGCGATCGGCTGCGACGCATCGCGCGTGATCGCGCCCGGCGACGGCACCAGCTGCCGCTGCGTGAACTGATCGAGCTCGCGCTGCCGAAAGGTGTCGAGCGCGCGCCCGAGGCCGCGGTCCGCGAGCGAGCCGCCGCGGCCGCCCGCGCTCCCCAGCCCGAACAGCTGCCCGAGCGTCGCCGCGAGATCCTCGGCGCCCGCGTACTTGAGCGGCACGACGTAGGTGCGCAGCCCCGCCTCGCCCTGCGCGGGCGCGTCGAGCCGCGCCAGCACCTCCAGGTAGCGCGCGACGTTCGCGCCGCGATCCGTGATGAGCAGCGCGTTCGAGCGCGCCACGGGCTCGATGCGCGCCGTCGGCGACGCGAGCTGGCGCAGCGTGGCCGCGCCCTCGTCCGCGCGGATCCCCTGCAGCGGCACGAGCTGCGTGATGAGCCCCAGCGGCGGCGGATCGGACAGCGTCATCCCGACGCCCACGGGGCCCGTCGCCGGCGCGCGGTCGGCGGGCAGCACGCGCGCGACCGCGCCCTGCTGCACCAGCACCAGCCCGTGCGCCTCCAGGAGCGACTCGAGCACGCTCCCCACCTCGCGCGCGCCGAGCGCGGTCGCGGAGGTGAAGGTGACGCGGCGGTCCGGGACGTCGGAGAGCACGACGTTCAGCCCGAGCGCCGCGGCCAGCGACCGGATCGCGTCCGACAGCCGCGCGTCCACGAGGTTGAGCCGCGTGCCCGGCGTGACCACGGGCTGCTGCGCGCGCACCGTGGGTGGCGCGACGGCGAGCAGCGCAGCGGCGAGCACGTACGGTCGCGCGGACGCGAGCGCGTGACGGAGGGTTCGACGCACGGGAGGCGGAAGGGGGAACGAGCGTGGCGCAGGGACGTTCGCGCCGTGCAGGGGTGCGGCGGAAGGGGGCACGCGCCTCGCTTCCCGACTCACGGCACGCCCGGTCGCGGCATGCGCAGCGTCACGGTGCGCCCGTGGCCAACCAGCGTCACACGATCCGCTTCGACGCGCTGGACGCGCCAGCCGCCGGCCTGCGCGCCCTCGGCGTACAGCTGCGCGCCGGGCACGCGGGCGTCCAGCCGCAGCAGCGCGCGCGCGCCGTCCGCGCCGATGACCGTGCCGAAGAGCGCCGGCACCTTCCGGTCGCGCGCGCGCGCCGTGGCCTCGCGCGCGGCGTCGCGCGGCGCCTCCTCACCCACCGCGGCCGGCGCAGGCGTGGGCGGCTCCAGCGCGGGCAGCGTGCCCGGGACGTCCACGCTCGGATCCGGCAGCAGCCCTGGCGGCGGCGCCTGCGAGATGGTGACGTCGGCCATCGGGCCGAGGGCGTCGGGCGGGACCCAGCGCGCGCGCGGCGCGGTGCGCGTGGGCGCGAACGGGTTCGACTCCGCCACGCGCAGCGCACGCGCGGGATCTGGCGGCTCGGCACCGGCGCCGGTTGCGGGCGCGCTCGCGAGCACGGGCCGCAGCGGCGCCACGTCCACGCGCGCGGGCCAGAGCCAGAGCGCGGCGCCGATCGCGCCGATCGCCAGCGCGGCCACCGACAGCGCGTCGGCCAGACGTCGCGGCGCCATCATCGTGCGCCCCCCGACGCGGCCCACGGCGCGCGCACGCCCACCGTCATCTGCATCAGCGACTCACCACGCGGTCCCACGGTCGCCTGCACGCCGAGCGAGGTGACCTCGAGCAGCGTGGGGCCGTGCTGCAGCGCCTCGAGCAGCGCGGTGAAGCCGTAGACGTCGCCGATCGCCGAGAGCGTCGCGGGCACCGTCGCCGCGTCCTCCTCGGCCGCCGCGTCGCCCGCCACGTCGACGCGCTGCACCTGCACGCCGCTCTGCGCGGCGGCCTGCTGCAGCGCGGCCTGCAGCGCCGCGGCGGCCAGCGCGGACGTGCGCGCCGTGATCGGTCGCGCAGCCGCCGCCTCGGGCCGCGCCTCGCGCAGCCGCACCGCGGCGGCGAGCGACGACTCGGCGGCGACGAGCCCGCGCACGCGTGCCAGCTGCGCCGCGCGCGCGTCGATCGCCGCCTCGCGCGCGCTCCACCGCTGCGCGAACGGCAGCGCGACGTACGTGAGGAAGAGCGCGGCCGCGACGACGATCACGCCGATCGTGAGCGTGCGCCGCTCGCGCCGGCTGATGCCGCCGGCGATGCCGACGTTGCCGAGGGCATCGCGCGTGCGCGAGGCGAGCGTTGCCTCGCTCGCGGGTTCGAGCGGCGCGCTCATCGCGTGCGCCCGTCGGCGCGGAACGCGATCGAGAACGTCTCGACCGGCGTCCCGCGCTCCACGTAGCGGCTGCTCGGCGCCAGCGCTCTTACGTCGGCCAGGCGCGGATCGCCCGCGAGCCGCGGGACCAGCGCTGCCGCGTCGCGCGCCGTGCCCTCGACCGTCCAGGCGTCGCCCTGCATGCGGAGCGCGGTGATCGCCGCACCCTCGGGCAGCCGCTCGCCGAGCGCGGCGACGACGGCCAGCGGATCGACGCGGCTCGCGAGCAGCGCGGCGCCCGCGCTCGTGCCGGCGTCGAACGCCGTGAGCCGCGCCTGCAGCGACTCGGCTGGCGCCGCGCGCTGCAGCTCGGCGCGCAGCGCGCGCGCCAACGCATCGGCCTCGCGCTGCCGCTGGCGGTCGGCGGCGGCGAGCGCGAGGCCCACTGCCAGCCCGCACAGCGCGGCCGCGCGCGTCACGGCCGCCGCGCGCCGGCGCGACACGCCGTGCGCCAGGTCCTCGGGCAGCAGCTGCACCGCGACCGGTGCGCCGTCGACCCCCAGCGCGGCGCCGCGCGCGACGCGCCACGGATCGGCGGCGACCGAGAGAGCGGGGTTCTCGTCACCCGCGACCCAGCGCGGTGCGCGCCGCACGCTCACGACCTGCCCGCCGCGCACCTGGACCACGCCCTCCTCGTCGGCGGCCGCGGGGAGCCGGTGCTCGCCGTCGGTGGGCGTGCTGCCGACGGCCAGCGCGCGCGCGAGCGCCGTCGGCGCCGGCTCCACGCTCTCCACCGGGCCCCACGTCTCGAACGCGGCCGTCCACCGGCGCACCAGCTCGCGCGGCACCGCGAACGCCGGCTCGCCGCGCTCCGCGTCGGTGCCGGTCGGCTTCGCGGGCGCCGCGTCGTCCGCCAGCGCGACCACCACCGGCTCGCGCAGTGGGAAGACGCGCGACGGGTCGAGCGCGATCATGCGGCGGCGCGCGTCGCCCTTCACCGGCGGCAGCGACACGCGCTGCACGTCGAGGAACGCGAGCCCCACCGCGATGCCGATGCGCCGCGCGCTGCCCAGCGCCGCGCGCAGCTCGGCCACCGCGGCGTCGGGGTGCGCGGGATCCCACGCGACGTCCGCCGTGGCGCGCGCGGCGCGGCCGCGGCGGTCCAGGGCGACGGCGCGCACGCGGTCGGCGAGCAGCTCGAGGCCGATGCGATCGGGCATTCCGGAAGGCGAAGGGAGAGAGGTCGAACGGATCAGAGGTCGCGCTCGCGCCACCGCACGAACGCCAGCCGGTCGCCGCGCACGGCGTACACCGCCTGGATCTCGTGCGTCAGCGGCGAGCCGTCCCGCCACCCGCGGCTGACGACGAGCAGCCGCGTCGGCTCGCGCACGGTCTCGCCGCGCGCGGCCGCGCGCACTGCCGCCGAGGCACCGGCCACGTTCACGCGGCCGTCGCCGTCCACCGTCAGGTGCGGCGCGGCCGCGCGGGCCAGCGCGGGAGAGACGCCCGGGACCCGTGCGAGGTCATCGAGCGACCGGAACTGCCGCCGCCGCGCCACGCCCGCGACGCCTGCGGTGGCCCCGACGCCGTCGCGGGCGCCCTCGGCCCCCAGCCACGCCTGCACCGCGCGCGCGGCCCCGCGCCCGCCGTCCGGCGCGCCCACCTGCGCGAACAGCGCCGCCAGCGCGTCCTCGCCGGCCAGGTTCAGGTCGAGGCGCGCGCTCGCGTCCACGAGCGCGACCTGGAAGCGCGCGTCGCCGAGCGGCTGCGCGTCGGTCGTCGCGAGCGCGCGGTCGATCGCGTTGAGGTAGGTGCGACGCGCCAGCGTGTCGGGGCGCGCCGCCAGCTGCGCCTCCAGCTCCGCCACCGCCGCCTCGACGCCGCTCTCCGCCGCATAGCGCGCCGCGGCGCGCGCGCGGACGTTCACGGCGACGTTCGTCGCGCCGCGCGCGTGCAGCGCGACCGCCGCGCCGACGGTCGCCAGCAGCACGACCAGCCAGAGCACGAGCATCAGCGCGACGCCGCGTCGTGTGCGGGTTGGCGTCACGGCGACTCCTCCGCCTCGCCAGCCGGACGCGTGTGCGCCAGCAGCGCCGGCGCGAGCTCGCCGCCCGCGGCGTCGCGCAGCTGCACCGACACGGCTGCCGGGACCGCCGACGCGCGCGGCCACGCGTCCGTCCACGCGCCACCCGCGTACGGCAGCACGCGCACGCTGACGCCGCGCGCCTCGCGCACCAGCACCGACACGACGTCGCCCGTGGCGCCCTCGGCCGGCGACGCGGTCAGGCGCACGCCCTCCGTGGTGGGCGCGAGCGTCACCAGCCAGCGCTCGCCGGTGCCGTGCGGCGGCACGACGCCGCGCGTCAGCAGGCGCAGCGTGTCGGCGGCGAGCACGAACACCGCGTCGTCGTCGGCCACGCCACGCTCCACGTGACGGATCGCGTCGCCCAGCAGCGCGCGCCATGCGGTGAGCGCGTCCGCGGCCGCACGCCGCTCGGCCAGACGCGCCTCCGTGTCGAAGCCCGCCTGCGCGGCGCCGTATGACAGCGTGACGACCATCGCCGTCACCACGAGCGCGACGAGCACCTCGAGCAGCGTGAAGCCCCGGCGCGTGCGCCTGCGGGTCATCAGCGGCGCACCAGGCGGTGCAGCGTGAGCTCGCCGCCGTCGGGCAGCGTCACCGTCGCGGACACGACGTCCAGGCGGCCGCGCGTCGCACCCGTCCACGGCTCGCGCGCAACGCGCGGCTGCCAGCGGGCGAGCGAGTCGGGCGGCGGCGCGTCCAGCAGCGCGCCCTCCAGCGTCACCTCCGCGGCGGCGACGGCGGCCGACCAGTCGGCGGCCTCGCGCGCGGTGCGCCCGCCGGCGCGGAAGCCCTCCAGGAACCCGGTCGCGGCGAGGCCCAGGATCACCAGCGCCACCAGCGCCTCGAGCAGCGTCACGCGCCGCCTCGCGCGGCCGCGCGCGACTGCGGCGCGCACGCCGCCGCGTCCCACGCCGGCGCGGCCGCGTCGTCCGCTGGCTCCGGGACGCAGACGCCGAGCGGCGAGATGCCGAGACGGAGCGGCGTCGCGGCGGGCAGCCGGCCGTCCTGCAGCACCGAGTCGCGCGCCAGCAGCCGCCAGCGCCCGTCGGCGTCCACCTCCAGGCGCAGCGCCTCGGCGCGTCGCAGCGCCTGCGCGCGCGCGCTCGCGACGGTGCGCGCCAGCGGATCGTCCTCGTCCGGGCCGCGCGGGATTGCGATGCGCGGCAGCGTCAGCGCGACGGCCAGCCCGAGCAGGAGCAGCACGACGAGCAGCTCCAGCAGCGTGACGCCACGGCGCGCACGACGGGCGGCGGTCGGGAGGGACATCGGTCGCGGCGAGTGGAGGGGAGGTTGGAAGCTCGCGCGCGTGGTCGCCCGCTGTCAACGCGAGCCCCGCACGAGCGCCGTAGGACCAGCCGACGGCTGGACGCGCGCGCCCCACGCGGTGAGCTTACCGCGCACGCTCCGCCCCGCCCTCCCTCGCCCACCGCTTCAGAGACGGATGCCCACCACGCACCTCGACTCGACCGCCGCGCTCGCCCAGCACCTCGGCCAGGAGATCGCCGTCGGCGACTGGGTGGAGGTCGGCCCCGAGCGCGTGCGGCGCTTCGCCGACGCGACCGACGACCACCAGTGGATCCACCTCGACGCCGAGCGCGCCGCGGCGGAGTCGCCGTACGGCGGGACGATCGCGCACGGGCTGCTGACGCTCTCGCTGATCGTCGCGCTGGTGCAGCAGGCGGTCGTGATCGACGGCGTGCGGATGACGGTGAACTATGGCTTCGACAAGGTGCGCTTTCCGAGCGCGGTGCCGGTCGGCGCGCGCGTGCGCGCCCGCGTCGCCGTCGGAGCGGCCGAGGCGGCGAAGGACGGCAGCATGCAGGTCACGTGGCGCGTGACGATCGAGCGCGAGGGTGGCGACAAGCCCGCCGTCGTCGCCGACTGGATCGTGCGCCTCTACGCCTGACCGTCGTGTCCGCGCCCACGCCGCCGAAGATCACCGCCGCGCCCGAGCTGCGCCGCCACCTGCTGCACATGGTGCTCGGCGTCGTCGCGGTGCATGCGATCGCGATCGCGCTCTACTACGCGCTCGACGTCGAGCACCGCCCGGCGAACTTCCGCCGCATCTTCACCGCCGTGTGGATGGTGGCGACGCTGCCGGTGGTGCTGGTCGGCCTGTCGCGCGTGCGCAAGGCACGCATCCGCGCGCGGCACGCACGCCGCGTCGGTCGCTGACGTCGCTCACTTTCGGGAGATCGCGTCGATGATTCCCCTGCTGCGGAGCGTGCTGCGCCGCTCCTTCGACGGCCACTCGTGGCACGGCCCCTCGCTCGCCGACGTGCTGGACGGCGTGGATGCGCGCACCGCGCTCGCGCACCCGGTCGCCGGCGCGCACTCGATCTGGGAGCTGACGCACCATCTCACGGCGTGGACGCGCGAGGTCACGCGTCGCCTGGAGGGCCAGCCCGCGGCCATGCCGCGCGAGGGCGACTGGCCGGAGCGCGTCGACGATGCCGGCGACGTCGAGGCGCGCTGGCGCGCGCTGCGCGACGAGCTGACCGCCGCACGCGGCGCGCTGCTCGCCGCCGTCGAGGCGTTCCCGCCCGCCCGGCTGGACGAGCGCGTCGGCACGAGCGACGACGCGGCGGTCGGCGGGCAGGCGACGTTCGCGGGGATGCTCGTGGGACTCGCGGAGCACAACGCGTATCACGGCGGGCAGATCACGCTGCTGCGCCGGGCGTTGTCGTGAGCGCGCGCGTCCGGCTCAAGGTCTGCTGCATCGCGTCGCACGGCGAGGTCGCGCTCGCGGTGGCGCACGGGGCCGACGCGGTCGGCCTCGTGTCCGCGATGCCGAGCGGTCCCGGCGTGATCGACGAGGCGCTGATCGCGGAGCTGGCGCCACGCGTGCCGCCGCCGGTCGCGACCTTCCTGCTGACGTCCGGCACCGACGCCGCGACGATCATCGCGCAGGCGCGCCGCTGCGCGGTCAACACGCTGCAGCTCGTGGACGCGGTCTCGCCCGACGCGCTCGTGACGCTGCGCGCCGAGTTGCCCGCCGTGCGGCTGGTGCAGGTGATCCACGTGCTCGACGACGCGTCGGTGCGCGAGGCGCTCGAGGTGGCGCCGCTCGTCGATGCGCTGCTGCTCGACTCCGGCAATCCGCGCCTCGCGGTCAAGGAGCTCGGCGGCACGGGCCGCGTGCACGACTGGGCGTTGAGCCGCGCGATCCGTGACGGCGCGGGCGTCCCGGTGTTCCTCGCGGGCGGCCTGCGCGCGGAGAACGTCGGCGAGGCGGTGGCCGCGGTGGCGCCGTTCGGCGTGGACGTGTGCAGCGGCGTGCGCACCGGCGGGCATCTGGACGCCGCGAAGCTCGACGCGTTCGCGCGCGCGCTCGCCGCATCGTGAGCGCGCTGCGACACCGCGAGTGACGCAGCGCCGCGGTGCGGCGTCCTCGATGCGAGCCGCCGCCCCCGCGCGGCGATGGTCTCTCCCTCTCGCATCACGATGCCGCACGCACGTCCCAGCCGCCGTTCCGCCGCCGTCGCGCTCGCGCTGACGGCGATCGTCGCCGCCCCGCTGCACGCGCAGCCCAAGAGCGCCTTCCAGCAGGCCGTCGAGATGGCGACGGCCTCGATGACCAACGATTCCGCCGCCGTCGCGCGCCTGCTCGACGGCGGCGCACGCCCCGACACGCCGCGCGACGGCAACGTCACCGCGCTGATGTCGGCGGCGAGCTGGGGACGCGTCGGCATCGCGCGCCTCCTGCTGACGCGCGGCGCCGACGCGCTGCTGGAGAACGCCAAGGGCGAGACGGCGCGCGACATCGCGACGAAGGCGGGCCACCTCGACGTCGCGCGCCTGCTGGAGGCGGCCGAGCGCGGGCAGCCGCTGCCCGAGATCCGCGTGCCGAAGAACGGCCGCACGAACTTCGAGATGGCGGTCGACCTGAAGAGCGCCGCCGGGCTGCTTGGCGACCTCGCGCAGGTGCGCCGCCTGCTCGACCAGGGCGCGGATCCGAACTTCCCCACCGGCGACGGGAGCACCGCGCTCGCCTCGGCCGCATACTGGGGCCGCATCGACATCGTGCGCGAGCTGCTCGCGCGGGGCTCGGACCCGAAGGTCGCGGATGAGCGCGGCCGCACCGCGCTCGATCAGGCACGCTCCCAGAGCCACGCCGACGTCGTGCAGGAGCTGCAGCGGGCCATGGGCCTCGCGGTGGACCAGCCGCGTCGCCGCCAGCCGCCGGGCGCGGCGCCCGCGAACACGCCAGGCAACGCTCCCGCGAACACTCCCGCGGCGCCCGCGCAGCCGGTGCGCAAGGAGCCCGCGCCTGCCCCGGCTCCGGCTGCCGACGGGCCCAACACGCAGCTCCCGCCCGAGGAGTTCAAGCCCACCGGAATCACGCCGCGCGGCGGCGTGTGGGAGGGCCGCGTCTCCAACGGCAACGCGCTGGTGCGCTTCACCGTCGCGCCGGACGGCCGCACGATCACCGAGATCGAGTTCGAGGGCGACATCAAGTGCAGCGAGACGGGCGCCGGGATGGGCGGCACGTATGGCCGCACCCAGCGCGCCGACTGGATCACGCGCGGCGCGCGGCTGGTGATCGACCGCGGCGCGGTGAACGGCAAGTACGCGGACGAGAAGGCGGGCGTGCACTGGCACCTGCAGGGCCAGTTCGTCGGCGCGACGGCGGCGCGCGGCAAGGTGCGCATCGGCGCGCATTCCGGCACGTGCGACACGTGGGGCCTGCAGTGGACCGCGTCGCGCGTGCGCTGAGCGCCGCGCGACCCGCGTGAACGTGCGAAGGGCCCGGTGCAATCGCACCGGGCCCTTCGCCGTACTGCGTGTGCTACGAGCGGACGAGAGTTACACCACCCGTCGACGTCCGCCGCGGATCATGCGCAGGACGAACAGCAGGACGACCGCGCCGATGAACGCGACGAGGATGGTGCCCGCGAGACCGCCGAGCGGCGTCGCGACGCCGAGGGCGCTGAACAGCCAGCCGCCGACGAACGCGCCGATGATGCCGATGATGATGTCACCGATCAGGCCGTAGCCGACACCGCCCATCACGAACGAGGCGAGGAGTCCGGCGACCAGTCCAACGATGAGCCAAGTAAGCAGCGTCATATCGATTCTCCTGGAGGGCCCGTCGCACGATTGCGCCGGGGCGCCTTCCACCAAGGCAACGGGCGTGCCCTAGGTTCTCGGGTCGACGGGCCCGACGCGCCCGATCGGTGCCGTCCATCACCCGATCGGGCCCTTCCGTCGGCGCGGACCGGGTGGGATGTTTCGCGGGCCGGCGAGCGCGCCCGCGCCGCCCGCCCTGACCTCGCACCTGAGGAGCGCCGCCCCACGATGTCCCAAGAGACCTCCACGGCCGGACCCAGCCGAACGGCGTTCACCGGCCTCGACCTCGGCTTCGACCTCGGCGAAGCCACGCCGACGCCCGCCGCCCGCCCGCGCATCCGCTCCGTCGGCGTCATCGGCGCCGGCACCATGGGCAGCGGCATCGCCGCGCTGGCCGCCTCCGCCGGCCTGCCCGTCGTCCTGCTCGACATCCCGGCCGAGGGGCCCGACCGCGGCGCCATTCCCAGGGGCGCCGTGCAGAAGCTCCTCAAGGGGAAGCCGGCCGCCTTCATGGACGCCGACCGCGCGGCGCTCGTCCGCACCGGTAACACCGAGGACGACCTCGCGCTGCTGAAGGACTGCGACCTCGTGATCGAGGCGATCATCGAGCAGCCCGGCCCCAAGCAGGCGCTCTACGAGAAGCTCGAGGCGATCCTCAAGCCGACCGCGATCGTCTCGTCCAACACGTCGGGCATCCCGATGCAGGTGCTGACGCAGGGGCGCAGCGAGCGGTTCAGGAAGCACTTCCTCGGCACGCACTTCTTCGCGCCGCCGCGCTACATGCACCTGCTGGAGCTGATCCCCACGCCCGACACCGATCCCGCGGTGCTCGACAGCGTGCGCGCGTTCGGCGAGACGCTGCTCGGCAAGGGCGTCGTGGTCAGCAAGGACGCGCCGGGCTTCATCGCCAACCGCCTCGGCGTGTACGGCATGAACCGCACGATCGCGCGCATGGAGGAGTTCGGCCTCACGATCGACGAGGTCGACGGCCTCACCGGCGCGCTGCTCGGCCGCCCCAAGTCGGCGACGTTCCGCACGGGCGACCTGTCGGGCATCGACGTGCTGGTGCACGTCACGAAGGGCCTCGCGCAGGCCACCGGCGAGCGCTTCCCGCTCCCCGCGTGGTTCGAGCAGATGGTGGCCGAGAAGCGCCTGGGCGACAAGACGCAGGGCGGGTTCTACAAGAAGGTCGGCAAGGACATCCAGACCTGGGACTTCCGCGCCAACCAGTACGTGCCCCAGCAGCGGCTGGAGACGCCCGAGCTGAAGGCCGCGATCAAGGCGCCGCTCCCGCAGCGCATCGCGGGGCTCAAGACGCTGCCGGGCAAGTACGGCGACTTCCTGCGCGCGACGCTGCTCGACAACGCGCGCTACGCGCTCACGGCGTCGCCGTCGCTCGCGTTCGACATCCCGAGCGTGGACCGCGCGATGGAGTGGGGCTACGGCCACGAGGCCGGCCCGTTCCGCGTCATGGACATGCTCGGCCTCGACTTCCTGCGCGCCGAGTTCGAGAAGCGCGGCGAGGAGGTCCCCGAGTTGCTGCGGAAGGCCCAGGGCTCGTTCTACCGCCAGGGCGCGCAGGGCGAGGAGGTGCTCGGCTTCGACGGCACGTATCGCCCCGTCGCGCCGATCGCCGGCAATCTGCGGCTGTCGAGCGTCGCGGCGCAGCCGGGCAAGGTGCTGGCGCAGAACGAGGGCGCGCGCCTGCTCGACCTCGGCGACGGCGTCGCGCTCCTCGAGTTCCGCAGCAAGTCCAACTCGCTCGGCTCCAAGGTGCTCGACCTGCTCGCGACGTCGCTGGAGCGCGTGGAGCGCGACGGCATGGCGGGCCTCGTGATCGGCAACGACGATCCCAAGTTCTTCAGCGCCGGCGCCGACCTCGCGGAGAGCACGGGCGCGGTGATCGCCGGCATGTGGGACCTGATCGACAAGTCGATCCATCGCTTCCAGCAGGCGACGCAGAGCATCCGCTACGCCCCCTTCCCCGTCGTCGTCGCGCCGGCCGGCATGGCGCTCGGCGGCGGCGCGGAGTTCACGCTGCACGCGGACGCCGTGCAGGCGCACGCGGAGCTCTACATGGGCCTCGTCGAGGCGGGCGTGGGCCTGCTCCCCGGCGGCGGCGGCACGAAGGAGCTGCTCTTCCGCTTCACCAAGGAGCTGGAGCCGTACGAGGAGGCGGATCCGTTCGAGGCGGTGAAGCGTGCCTTCAGGATCATCGCCACCGCGCAGACGTCGACGAGCGCGCTGGAGGCGCGGCGCATCGGCTTCCTGCGCGCGCACGACCGCATCTCGATGAACCGCGACCGCCTGATCGCCGACGCAAAGGCGCGCGTGCTCGACCTCGCGCCGGGCTACGTCGCGCCGACGCCGCGCACCATCCGCGCGCTCGGCAAGGAGGGGATGGGCAACCTGTCGTACGCGCTCTTCTCCTTCCACGAGGCCGGCCAGGCCAGCGCGCACGACGTCGCCATCGGCCACGAGATCGCGTACGTGCTGTGCGGCGGGGACGGCCCGCCGCGCATGGTGACGGAGCAGGACATCCTCGACCTCGAGCGCGAGTCGTTCCTCAAGCTCCTCGGCAACGAGAAGACGCAGGAGCGCATCACGTACACGCTGAAGACCGGCAAGCCCCTGAGGAACTGACCATGCACGAAGCCGTGATCGTCTCCGCGGTCCGTACCGCGGTCGCCAAGGGCAAGGCCGACGGCGCGCTCGCGCGCGCGGGCGTCTCGCCGATCGACATCTCGTCGCTGACGATGCGCGAGGCCGTGCACCGCAGCGGCATCGACCCGCGCGACATCGACGACGTGATCCTCGGCTGCGCGATGCCCGAGGCGTCGCAGGGGCTCAACGTCGCGCGCCAGGCCGCGCTGAAGGCCAACTTCCCGGTCGACGCGTCGGCCGCCACCATCAACCGCTTCTGCTCCTCCGGGCTGCAGAGCGTCGCCAGCGCCGCGCAGGCGGTGATCGCGGGGATGCAGGACGTCGTCGTCGCCGGCGGCGTCGAGATGATGTCGCAGGTGCCGATGTCGGGCTACCACACGCGCCTGCACCCCGAGATGACCGAGAGCTACATCGGCATGGGGTTCACGGCGGAGCGCGTGGCGGAGCGCTTCGGCGTGAGCCGCGCGGACCAGGACCAGTTCGCGCTCGAGAGCCAGCAGAAGGCCGCGAAGGCCGTGGCGTCGGGCGTGTTCGGCGACCAGATCGTCGGCGTGCCGGTGCAGGACGTGACGTGGAACGGCGCGAAGAAGACGGTGACCGACCGCGTCTTCGACCGTGACGAGCTGCCGCGCGCCGACACGTCGCTCGAAGGCCTCGGCAAGCTGCGGCCGGCGTTCAAGACGAACGGCACCGTCACCGCCGGCAACGCGAGCCCGTACTCGGACGGCGCGGCGGCGCTGGTGGTGACCAGCCGCGAGAAGGCCGAGTCGGTGGGCGCGAAGCCGCTGGCACGGCTGCTGACCTACGCGGTGGCCGGCATCGATCCGGACATCATGGGCGTCGGGCCGATCAACGCCATCCCGAAGGCGCTGAAGAAGGCCGGCATGCAGCTCTCGGACATCGACCTGTTCGAGTTCAACGAGGCGTTCGCCGCGCAGGCGCTCGCCGTCGCGCGGCACCTCGGCATGGACCTCTCGAAGGTCAACGTCAACGGCGGCGCGATCGCGCTCGGCCACCCGCTGGGCGCGACGGGCGCGAAGCTCACGACGCAGCTGATCCACGAGCTGCGCCGCCGCGGCGGCGGCATCGGGATGGTGACGATGTGCGTCGGCGGCGGCATGGGCGCGGCCGGCATCTTCCAGGTCGAGGCAGCCTGACGCGGGGAACCGCGACACGCCTCGCGCACTAACAGAAGGGGCGCCGGACGGTCCGGCGCCCCGCTTTCGCACCCGAGGTCTCGATGCCAGAACTCTTCGCCACCGGCGAGCCCCAGCTCAAGAAGCCGCACGAGGAGTGGCGCCGCGTGCTTACGCCCGAGCAGTACACGGTGCTGTTCGAGGAGGGCACCGAGCGCGCCTGCACCAGCCCGCTCAACGACGAGAAGCGCGCGGGCACCTACGTCTGCGCCGCCTGCCACGCGCCGCTCTTCAGCACCGACGCCAAGTACGACAGCGGCACGGGCTGGCCGAGCTTCTTCACGCCGATCCCGGGCGCGCTCGGCACCAAGAAGGACTTCAAGCTCTTCTGGCCGCGCACCGAGTACCACTGCGCGCGCTGCGGCGGCCACCAGGGCCACGTGTTCGACGACGGCCCCGCGCCCACGGGCCAGCGCTTCTGCAACAACGGCGTCGCGCTGACCTTCGTCCCCCTGGGGGAGCCGCTGCCGCCGCTGCGCGACTGATCCGGCGACCACCGAACGTGACACGGCCCCCGGCGTCCTCGCGGATACCGGGGGCCGTGCCGCGTGCGCCGTCGCGTCAGACCGGAGCGGATCGCGTCGCCCAACCGCGGGCGATCATCCCCAGGCCGACCAGCAGCGCCACCGTGGCGATGACTGCGAGCGTCGTGCTGTACGTGTCGCGCAGCAGGGTCGCGCCCTGCGTCGCCGCGCCGAACGCGAAGACGATGTAGCCGGGCGCCGCGCGGCGCCCCGCCTCGGAGCGCCCGTTCACCCGGATCGCCGCGAAGATCGCCGCCAGCGAGAGCACGCCCATCAGGATCGCGACGGTCGAGTTCATGGTCCGCGCCTCCGTTGGGGAACCCGCGCGCCCGGCCGGGAGGGGCCGGGCGTCCTGGGCCTACGCTGCTTCAGGAATCGTGCGCGCGCAACCACGCGGCGCGCACCGCCGAGTCCGCCTCAGTCCACGGGCTGCAGCACGCGGTAGCGCGCCTGCACGATCTGGAAGAGCCCGAACGCGAGCAGCCCCAGCGCCACCAGCCCCATCAGCCATGGGCCCCACGGCGCGGCCTGCAGCGCCTCCAGCGCGCCGGGCAGCCCGGCCGCCTGGGTCGGGTCGTTGCTTCGCGCCGCGAGGACCAGGAACGCGCCCGCGATCACGAAGACCACCGCACGCGCCCCGGTGCCGAACTGCCCCAGACGCAGGACGTTGCGCCGCGCGTCCGGCCCCAGCTCGCGCAGGTCCAGGTGGCGGACGACCTTCCCCTTGAAGGCCTTCCGCATCTGCTGGCCGGCGTACACGAGCATGCCGATCCCGACCGCCGCGACGAGCAGGCGCCCCCACGGCAGCGCCATCAGCCGCGCCGTCCAGTGCTCGGTGCGGGTCTCGTCGCTCGTGTCCTGGGCCGCGCCCTGCAGGAGACGGATCGCCTGGATCGCGAGCGAGCCGTACAGCAACCCGCTGCCCGCGTGCGCGAGCCGGAGCCCGATCCCCTTCGCGTCGCTCCCCTCGCCCTCGGCGCCGCGCGCCGCCTCGATCAGCCGCCACGCCGCGTAGCCCAGCAGGCCGATGGCGATCACCACGAGCAGGAACTGCCCCAGCGGCTGTGACGCGATCTCGCGCAGCGCACCGCGCTGCCCTTCCGCCTGCCGCCGGCCCAGCGCGGCCTGCAGCGCGATCAGCGCGAGCGTGACGTAGACCACGCCCCGCGCCGCGTAGCCCAGCCGCGCGGCGCGCGTCAGCCACGGCGCGCTCTCGCCGATCGCCCGCCGTGCGCCGCCCGCCGCCTGGCGGGCGGCGTCTCCCAGCATGCCGTTCACGTTCTGGCCCATGCGTGCCTCCGGTGGGTGCTCGTCTCGGGATACGGACGCCCACTAGGGAAGGAACGCGCCAGCGCGGCGGCGGGACCTGAGGATGGGCCGCACGAAACGCCACGCGGCCCGCGCCGGAGAACCGGATGCGGGCCGCGTGGCTCGAGAGCCTGCCGGGAAGGTTGTTTTGAAGCCCCGATGCATTGCATCAGTTGGGCGACCGGCCCCCCGCCTTCCGCCTTCCCCGCACTGGGGCATGACGTCAACGGGATGTGGAACGACGCCCGGCTTCAAGAGTGTCGGGTCAAAACAGGAGTCTTCCCGACCGACCGCTCGAGTTGCCTGAAATATAGCGCGCGCAGCGCGCGCATGAAACACGATCGACCGACGTGCAGGTAACGGCGTGTGATGCGAGATACGCGATGCATCGCTCCGCATCGCGACGCCGCGCCGTCACCCCAGCCGGTCGATGCGCCCGAGGGTGATCGCCCGCTCGGCCAGTCCGCCGAGCGCGCGCACCGCGCCGTCGAGCGCCGCGAAGCGAGGATCGCGCGTGTGGCCCTGCACGTACCGCGCGAAGATCTGCTGTGCCACCACCGCGAGCTTGAACAGCCCGAACACGTAGTGGAAGAGCGCGTCCCCGACGTCGCGACGAGATATACTCGCGTAGCGGGCCACGAGTTCCGCGCGCGTGAGATTTCCCGGCGCGGCGGTGAGCCCCAGCCGGAGCGCGCGCAGCGCCGGCGGATCGTCGGGATCGACCCAGTACCCCAGGCTCGTGCCGAGGTCCATCAACGGATCGCCGAGGGTCGCCATCTCCCAGTCGAGCACCGCGACCACACGCGTCAGGTCCGCCGGATCGAGCACCAGGTTGTCGTACTTGAAGTCGTTGTGGATGACCGACGCGCCACCGTCCGGCGGGCGCTGCGCGGCGAGCCACGCGGCCGCGCGCTCGATGCTCGGCACGTCGCCGGTGCGCGCCGCAAGCCAGCGCCGCGACCAGCCGTCCACCTGCCGCGCGACGTAGCCCTCGGGACGGCCCAGCTCGCCCAGCCCCGCCGCGCGCCAGTCCAGCGCGTGCAGCGCCGCCAGCTCGTCGACGAAGCGCTCGGCGAGCCCGCGCATCGTCGCCGCCTCCGGCACCGGCTCGCCCGGCGCGCCGCGCAGGATCACGCCCGTCACGCGCTCCATGACGTAGAACGGCGCGCCGAGCACCGCCGGGTCGTCGCACGCGGCCACGGTGCGCGGCACGCGCCCGAACGCGGGGCGGAGCGCCGTCAGCAGCCGGTGCTCGCGCAGCACGTCGTGCGCGCTGCCGGCCTTCACGCCGCGCGGCGGCCGGCGCAGCACCAGCTCGCGGCCGCCCGCGCGCACTAGGTACGTGAGGTTCGAGAAGCCGCTCCCGAACTGCGCGACGTCCAGCATCTCCGGCCGCACGTCCTCCCAGCCCGGCGCCGCGCGCGCGAGGAAGGCGGCGAGCGGCGCCGGGTCCAGCTCCTCGCCGCGGCGGACCGCGCGCGGCTCGTCGATCACTCGCGCGCCTCCATCCCGTAGCGCTTCAGGATGCGCTTCGCGAGGCTGGCCTTGTGCACCTCGTCGGCGCCGTCGTAGATGCGCGCGCCGCGCTCGTGGCGGTACCAGTACGCGAGCGGGGTGTCGTCCGTGACGCCCAGCGCGCCGTGCACCTGGATGGCGCGGTCGAGCACGCGCTGCAGCACGCCGGCGACGTGGAACTTGATCCCGCTGATCGCGTCGCGCGCGGCGGCCGCGCCCTCGGCGTCGATGCGCCGCGCGGTGTCCAGCACGTACAGCCGCGCCGCGTCGATCTCGCTGCGGCTCTCGGCGATCCAGAACTGCACCTGCTGCTGGAGGCCGAGCGGCTTCCCGGGGGAGAGCTCGCGCGAGACGGCGCGGCGGCACATCAGGTCCAGCGCGCGCTCGCAGATGCCGATCCAGCGCATGCAGTGGTGGATGCGGCCGGGCCCCAGCCGCTCCTGCGCCAGCGCGAAGCCCTCGCCCTGCCGCCCGATGCGGTTGCCCACGGGCACGCGCACGCCCTCGTACTGCACCTCGGCGTGGCTCGCCCAGTCGCTGCCGGCCTCGCCCATGATGCGGACGTTGCGCACGAGCCGCACGCCGGGCGCGTCCATCGGCACGACGATCTGCGACGCGCGGCGGTGCGGCGGCGCGTCGGGATCGGTCACCGCCATCACGATCGCGAACGCGGCGCCGTCGGCGCTGGACGTGAACCACTTGCGGCCCGTGACCACGTACTCGTCGCCGTCGCGCACGGCGCGCGTGCCCATCCAGACGGGATTGGAGCCGGGGAACTCCGGCTCCGTCATCGAGAAGCAGCTGCGGACGTCGCCCGCCACCAGCGGCGCCAGCCAGCGCTTCTGCAGCGCGGGCGAGCCGTGCGCGTGCAGCAGCTCCATGTTGCCCACGTCTGGCGCCTGGCAGTTGAACACGTAGTGCCCCACCGGCGACGTGCCGAGCACCGCGCTCACCTCCGCGTACTCGGCCAGCGACAGCCCCAGGCCGCCGAGCGACGCCGGGAGGAACGGCGCCCACATCCCCTGCGCCTTCACCTCGGCGCGCAGCGCGGCGAGCCGCGGCAGCAGGTCGCGGAACTCGCGCTGCAGCAGCTCGGGCTCCAGCGGCAGCACGCGCGCCGCGAGGAACGCCCGGATCGCGTCGAGCAGCGCGGGCAGCCGGTCGTGCGTCGCGGGCGCGGTGGCGGGTGCGGTCACCGGGCGGTCACCAGTCGGAGGTCGAGGCGCTGATCGTCGGGCCACGCGTGGCCGTCGGGAGGCGCGGCGCGAAGAGCGACGGCGGCGGTGTCTGCGTCACGGTGATCGCCGTCTGCGTCTGCTCGGCCGTCATGCCCTGCAGCTCGGCCAGCAGCCGCACCAGGTCCTCCGCGTCACGGCGCGGGCGGTTGGTGGGGAAGGTCGGCAGGCGCGCGGCGATCAGCGTGCCCAGCCCCGCCAGCAGCACCGCCTTCATCGACGGCGAGCCGCCGCGGATGCGCCGCGCCTCGTCGGCGGCGCTGGCGTTCCAGCGCGGCACCTCGAACGCGCTGTCGAGCACCTGCGCCACCGTCGGGTAGACCGTCGCGAACGTCCGCTTGTGGTGCTGGTTGACGAAGAACAGCGACTCGCGCAGCGGGTTGTCGATGGCGAAGCTGCGCTCCGTGTAGCCCGACGCCTCCGCGACGCGCTTCTGCGAGCGCTTCACCGTCGCGTAGTGCTCCACCACCGCCGCGTCGCTCAGCGTGCGCGTGCGCGACAGCTTCGTGCCCTTGCTCAGCAGGAACTGCGTGCACAGGTGCTCGCCGAGCGCCGCGACCTCGGGCAGGTAGGAGTCGTTCTCGACGGCGCTGTTGTGGCGCCCGGGCATCGGGTAGACCGTCGCCGTGCCGCCGGCGAACGCCGTCGTCAGCGGCTGCAGCAGCAGCTCCTTGGCCGTGGAGATGCCGCCCACCATCTGCTCCATGAGCAGCACGGAGGTGCTCTTCACCGCCTCGGGGAGCGTGTTCAGCTCCTCGGTCCAGTTCCAGCTGTTGACCAGCTTCGTGCCCGGCACCGGGTCGAAGAGGAACAGGTTGATGCTCGTCACGCCGCGCCTGGCGAGCGCGTTGGCGATGCCGATGCACGTCACCGCGCCGCGGCTCCACCCGGCGAGGTTCACGGTCGTGAGCCCCGGCGCGCAGACGGCGCTGACCTCGCGCTCGGCCGCCGCCACGTTGAGGTGCATGCTCATGCCCGTGGCGGTGTCCACCACCTGGCCGAGGTTCACGCCGGCCGCGCCGGCGACCACGCCGAGGCCGGGCATCACGCGCTTCATCGTGCTGTCGACGGTGTTCACGACCGCACCGTGGCGCTTGACCGCGCCGGCGGAGCCGGGCCCCGCGTAGAAGAAGCGGTCGACGCCGGGCCGTCCCTCGGTCGCCGCGTACAGCTGCGCGATGACGTCCTTGCTGTTCTCGTCGTAGTCGGTGCCGGCGCAGAAGACGCTGACGACGTTCGGCTTCGGGGGGCTGGCCATCGGGGAACGCGGGGGCACGGGTGGACGGCGCCCACCCGGGCGCCGCACACAAGGTGCAAGCGGACGCGTCCGGACTCCAGGGTCGAGCGACCCTGGAGACGGGGTCAGGCCGGCGCGATGACGGGAGCGGCCGCCGCGGCCCCCGCACGCAGCGCCGCCTTCTCTCGGTCCAGCCGCCGGCCGAGCACCGCCTGGAAGGGCCAGATCAGCATGTACGACCACCCGGCGAAGAAGCCGGTGGCGTAGATCGGCACGCCGACGCCGTAGGCCAGCACCACCAGCACGACGAGCGACAGCACGGCCACGAGCACGAAGACGAGGTTCTCGTAGACCGCGTAGCGCGTGATGAGCGCCTCCATGTCGTCCAGCCCCAGCTCCGCGCGCCGCGACAGCGCATGCGAATGCAGCAGCGCGAAGAGGCCGTAGATCGCCGCGTAGCCCACCGCGTAGATGCACATCAGCGCCGGCCACTGGTCGCCGCGGATCGCCGCCTGCGACGCCTTCCCGATGGGCGCCAGCCACGCGACGTCCAGCTTCCAGCCGATGATGCCGAGGATCAGCCCGATGAAGGTCTGGAAGAGGAACTTCAGCGGGTAGATGTAGAACAGCACCACGAACAGCAGCGCGACGGTGAGCACGATCGTGCGCGTGTCCTCCAGGCCGTAGCGGCGGAAGAAGCGGTACTGCGCGAACCAGACCAGGATCAGCAGCGTGAAGGTCGCCGCGAACGCCGGCAGGCCGAGCATCATCGCGGCCAGGTCCGTGAAGGTGTCCGGCACGTCCAGCGACACCACCAGCAGCGTCACCGCGAAGCCGAACACCGCGTCGCTCAGCCCCTCGATGCGCGACACGCCGTCGCCGCGCCAGCGGAAGTCGCCGTCGCGCTCGGGATGGGCCTTCATCAGCTGCTCGCGGATCACGACGGCGACTCCTGGCGGGGGACGGGGGCGATCGGCGCCCCATCATGCGCCCCGCCGGTCGGCGCGGCAAGCGCGCGGCGACCGCGCACCAGCGCCGCGACGCCCGCGACGAGCGCCGGCAGCAGCGGCGCGGAGACGGTGAGCAGCGCGGCCAGCCGGACGTCCGGATGCGCGCTCGCCAGCCGCGGCCAGTTGAAGATGAACAGGTCCGCCGTGAGGTGCGACGTGACGACGGTCAGCGCGTCCCAGCGCAGGAACGCCCAGCCCCACACGCAGCCCACCAGCGACATCACCAGCGCGCGCCCCCAGAACGGCTCCTGCGGCGGCAGGAAGGAGAGGCCGGTGTGCGTGAGCCCGTAGACGACCGCGGGCACCACGATCGCGATCCACGGCCGCCGCCACGTGCGCAGCAGCCAGCTCCCCGCGAACAGCCGGTAGCCCAGCTCCTCCAGCAGCGCGATGTTCGTGAAGAAGAGCAGCGTCGCCAGCGACGGCACGCTGCTGTTGAGCGCGTAGAAGAAGAAGCCCGTCGGCTGGACGCCCGCGTACGCGCCCGCCCACCGCTCCAGCCCCCACACGGTCGCGGCCATCACGCCGCCGCACAGCAGCCCGACGGCGAAGCCGCGCAGCGACGCCAGGCCGACGGCCGCGTCGGCGATGCCGCCGCGCCCCAGCCGCCAGAGCGTCGCGCCGCGCCCCCCCGCATCGCCGGCCCCGGTCACCTCGCGGTCCAGCGCGTCGCCGGCGGCGATGAAGGCGAACAGCAGCACGAACATCCACGCCGTGCCCTGCGACTGGTTGGCGAGCGACGTGAAGCGCGCCACCCAGCGCGGCCAGAGCGGGTCCCAGCCGGCCAGCAGCGCGTAGTCCGCCAGCACGCCGGTCAGGAACGCGCACGCGAACACGATCGCGCTCCAGTAGGCCGCGCGCCCCAGCCGCGCCGAGCCGTCGCGCAGCCGCAGCAGGAAGACGGCGAGCGCACCGATCGCGCCGATCACCAGCAGCGCGAAGCCCGCCGTCTGCAGCGCGCGCACGGGCGCCTCGCGCGCGCGCGCCGCGCGGTCGCCGGCCGCGGGCACCACCATCCACCGCCGCGCCGACGTCACCCGGTCGCCGCTCACCGTCACCACCGCGCGCTCGCGCAGCTCGCCCGCGTGCCGCTTCGGATCGCGCAGCAGCCGCTCGTAGGTGAACGAGTGGTCGGTGCGCGCCGGTCGCTCACGCGAGGCGGCGCCGGTCTCCGCCCACGGCACGTTGCGCCACGCGGTGTCGATGTCGTCCTCCTGGGGCTCCGGCGCCCACGCACCGCGATGGAGCGCCCGTCCGAAGCGGCGCAGGGCCGTCTCCGCCAGCGGACGCGCCGCGTCGAGCGCGAGCCGCGCGCCAGCCGCGTCGTCCTGCACGCCGCGCAACCAGCCGAGCAGCGAGCCGTCGGGGTGGAGCGCCACCCAGCGCGCGTCGGGATCGCCGGCGCGCTTGAGCAGCACCTCGTGCTCCACCAGCGCGGAGCCGCCATGGATCAGCGCCTGCGCAGCGTCGCGCCCGAACGTGCGCTCGACGTAGTCCAGCGCGCCCTCGTCCGTCGCGAGCCGCGTGGCGATGGTGAAGTCCGTCGTGTCCGCGGCGCGGGCGAGGAGCCCCTGCGCCCGAAGCGCGTGCGCCGCGCGCGACACCAGCGTCGCACGCGGCACCGTCAGGTCCGCTGCCGCCAGCGGCCAGAGCCGCCCCAGCGAGAGGAAGAACAGCGCGCCCGCGATCGCGGCGAGCGGCCAGAGCCAGCGGTCGTCGCGGAGCGGCCTCACATCGCCGTCCGCGGCGCGTCCGCGGGCTGCAGGTACTTCGTGAACCAGCCCTGCATCTCCTTCCACCACAGCTGCTGGTTCTGCGGCTTGCCGATCCAGTGGCCCTCGTCCGGGAACACGACCAGCCGGCTCGGCACGTTCTGCCGCTGCAGCGCGGTGAAGAGCGACACGCCCTCGTAGTACGGCACGCGGTAGTCGATCTCGCCGTGCAGCACGAGCTGCGGCGTCTTCAGCCGCGCGGCCCCGAGGTGCGGCGACCAGCGGCGGTACTGCGACTGCATCGCCTTCGGGTCCCAGTACGGGCCGCCCATCTCCCACTCGGTGAACCAGATCTCCTCGGTCGCGCCGTACATGTTCTCGAGGTTCCAGATCCCGGCGTGCGTCGCCAGCGCCCTGAACTTCTCGGGCGCGTGCGTGGCGATCCAGTTGGTCATGTAGCCGCCGTAGCTGCCGCCCGTCGCGCCCATGCGCGTGCGGTCGATCCACGGATGCTTCGCGAGCGCCGCGTCCATGCCCCGCATCAGGTCCGTGTACGCTCGGCCGCCCCAGTCACCGGTCACCTGGTCGACGAAGCGCTGCCCGTAGCCGGTGGAGCCGCGCGGGTTCACGACGATGAGCGCGAAGCCCGGCGCCGCGAGCATGTTGTAGTTCCAGCGCCCGTGCCACTGGTCGAGCCACGCGCCCTGCGGCCCGCCGTGGATCAGCAGGATCCCGGGGTACTTGCGCCCGGCCTGCCAGTTGGGCGGCCGCACGACGAAGCCGTGCACGCTGTCGCCGTCCGCGCCGCGGAACCAGAAGTCCTCCGCCGGCGCGAGCGCGAGCTGGCTCACGAGGCCGACGTTGTACTGCGTGAGCTGCCGCGGCTCGACCTTCGCGCCCGCGGTGCTCGCGACGTACACCTCGGCCGGCCGGTTGGCCGCGTCGCGCAGCCAGGCCACCGTGCCGCGGTCGCGCGAGAAGGAGAACGCGACGTTGTTGTGGTCCCCGATCACGAGCTGCGGCGCGCCGGCTGCGCGCCCGTCGCGCAGCGCGACGCGGAACAGCTTGTCCCGTCCGCGGTCGCCCGTCGTCACCCACGCCGCGCTCATGTCGGGCGCGAAGACGTACGCGTCGGCGTTGCGGTCCCACCCGGTGAGCAGCTCGCGGCTCTGGCGCGTCGCGCGGTCCAGCAGCATCAGGCGCCACCGGTCGCTCTCGAACTTCGCGCGGCGCTGCGACGCGTAGGCGATGTGCTTCCCGTCGGGCGTGTAGACCGGGTTCTGGTCGGCGCCCGCGTTCGCGGCGGTGAGCACGGTCGGCGCGCCGCCCGCCATCGGCACGACGTACAGGTTCACGTCCGTCGACCACGCCTCGTCCCTCGTCGGCGCCTTGGCCGAGAACGCGACCTCCTGCCCGTCGGGCGAGACGGCGTAGCCCTCCGAGCCGCCGAACGGCCCGGGCGGCACGTCGTAGCCGGCGCCCGGCACGAGGTCGCGCGGCGCGCCCGCGTTCCCCTGCCCGTCGATCGCCACCGCGAACAGGTGGTTCCGCGTGCCGGCGTCGACGCTCGTCCAGTGGCGGTAGAGCAGGCGGTCGGCGGTGTACGCCTGCACCTTGCTCGCCGCCTTCACCGAGTCGCGCTGCCGGTTGCACGCGTCGTCGTTGCCGCCCGTCGTGCACTCGGGCCACACGGTGGACGTGAAGACGATCGCGCCGCCCGTGGGCGACCACACCGGGCCGGTCGCGCCGCCGTTGAGCCGCGTGACCTGGCGCCGCGTGCGCCCCTCGACGTCGCGGATCCAGAGCTGGCCGCCCGCGACGTAGGCGATCCAGCGCCCGTCCGGCGACCACCGCGCCTCCGACGCCGCGCCGTCGTGGATGGCGGCGGGATGATCGCCGGCGGTTTCCGCCAGGTACGTGGTCGTCGTGCGGCGGTTGCCGGCGACGTCGGTCGTGCGCACCGCGTACAGCACGTGCCGCCCGTCGGGCGAGAGCTGCGGGTCGCTCACCGCCTGCACGGCGGCGAAGTCGGCGAAGGTCATCGGGCGGCGCGCGGCGCCCTGCGCGGTGGCGCCCTGCGCGAGCAGCGCCGCCGGACGCGCGGCGGGCAGCGCCGACAGCGTCGCGAGCGCGCACGCGACCCGGCGCGCGCGGAGGAGTGGCTGGGACATGATCGGTGCGGGAGGGACGAACGGGGAGCGGGAGGCTCCTACGCCCCCTGCTCCCCGAACGTTCCGGCCTCCGACCGCCCCGGCGCAAGCCCGCGCGCCGTCACCGATTCATCGGATCACGGGATCGCGTCACGGGATCGCGGCGATCTTGCCGACGAACAGCAGCGCGCCGGTCGTGCGCTCGCGGATCGCGAACACGAACGCGCGGTCCACCTTCAGCTCCTGCGGCATCGAGACGATGCCGACGCCGACCGCCGTCACCGCGCCGGCCTCGGTGCCCTTCTCGTTCACGCCGACGAACGTCTTCTGCTTCACGAACTCGATGAAGAGGCGCTTGCCGGCGGGCGACATGCGCGTGAAGTCCGCCACGCCGCCCTGGAAGGCGACGCCCATCCCCATCGCGGTCAGGACGTCCTTCCACTCGTCCTCGTACGTCAGCGTGAAGCGCGGCAGCGACAGCTGCAGGTCGCGCGGGCGCAGCGAGTCGGTGAGCTGCTGCCAGCGCGGCGCGGTGAGCGACGCGACGAGCTGGTCGAGCGAGCGGCCGCTCGCGGGGAGCACGACCGTCATCGCGAACTTCCCCGCGCCGTACGGCAGCTCCACCGCCTCGAGGTCGCTCGCGCGCCAGTACGGATACATCGACCGATGCGACATCAGGTCGACCTGCTGCGTGCTCCCGTCGGCGCGCGTGAACGGCGCCTTCCGCGTCGCGGCGGTCTCGAAGGGGCTCGACCAGTCGCCCTTGAAGTAGAGCGCGTTGACCAGGAACATCGCCTGGTCGCCGGCCCGCACCTCGTCGAGGATGCGCTCGATGCGCCCGGCGGTGCGGTCGCGCGCCCACCCGTTCACGCGCGCGAGCGTCGCCGGCGCGTTCGCGAAGTCGAGCCCCTCGACCTGCGCGTCGAAGTACTTGCGCGTGGTGTCGAAGAACGCGGGCTGGAACGTCAGATCCTTGTTGTAGAAGATCGCGTTCGCGTTGACGAAGCGGACGCTCGTGTCGGCCGCGGCCAGCCGGTGCGCGAGCAGGCGGTGGCTCTCGTTCACCTCCTCCAGCGTTCGCCCGGGAACGCCGAGGGCGCGCTGCATCGCCTCGGCCGTGGTGCCGGCGGCGCCGTTGAGCGTCATCCCCAGCGCGACCGCCGCGCTGTACGGCGAGATGAAGAGCGTGCGGCCGGCGCGCAGCCGGCTCACCTCGCGGAAGAGCGCCAGGCTGAAGTCGTTGGTCGCCTGGATCGTGCGCGACTCGGCCGCCGTCAGCTGCGCCGGCGCGGGGCTGCCGGGCGGCAGGCGCGGCGTGCTGTCGATGGGCGTCGGGTCGCCGTCGGCGTCGACGGGCGTGCTGCCGCAGGCGGCGGCGGCGAGCGCGAGGCCGGCCGCGAGCGCGGCGCGGAGGACGGGACGGCGGGCGGGCATGCGACGCTCCAGGGCGGGAGGACGACGGATCACGCCCTCCCTACCCCGCCGAGCACCCGGACGTCACGCGCCCGGCGCGCGCTCCGGCGACGCGGCCAGCGCGACCTGCGGCGGCGCCAGGCTGCTGGGCGGCTCGCGCGTCACGCGCTCGGTCATCCAGCACCCCCGGTACTCGCCCTCGGCCTGGCGCGCGAGCCGGAAGGTGTACGCGACCTGCGCGCCGTCCACCGTGGTGACGACGACGCGCTGCGTGGCGTGGTCGCCCTCGATGCTCATCTCGCTGCGCACCGCGCGGCGGTGGCCCAGCAGCGGCCGGTACGAGCCGTCGCGCACGACGTCGGAGAAGCGCTCCACCGAGCCGATCACGGCGCGGTTGGCGGGCGCGGTGAACGCGTACGCGATGTCGATGCCCGACGTGGGCAGGTTCGGCTCGACGCGCGCGAACGCCTCGAGCACGATGGTGACGACGGAGTCGGGCGCGAGGCGCGGATCCGGCGCCGGCGCATCCGCACGCACGGTGCGCACGCCGCGCTGCGGCGCCTGCGCGACCGTGGCGGCGGTCGAGGCGGCGCCCTGCGCGTGCACGGAGGGCGCGGGAGCCAGGAGGAGCGACGCCGCGAGCGTCAGCGCGACGTGCGCGCGAGCGGCGTGGAAGGGCGAGAAGCGTGCGGCGCGAACGGACGGCTGGTTGCGCATGATCGTCTCGATGCTCTCGGAACAGTGCCGCGGGGCCCTGTCGTGCCGGCCGTGCCGGCGAGGCCGCGTACCCGCCGGCGCGTCCCTGCCCTCCCCTAGTGCAGACTTCCGGCCACGATGCGCCGCGACGCCGCGCCATCCCTCGCGCGCAATTGGTCGCGCCGTGTACAAAAGGCGGGCGCGTGCATGCGCGAGCGCGCGCCGCGGATGCGGCGCACGCGGCACGAGGTCACACGCGCGTCAGCCGGTGGTGCGGCGCCGCCCGCGCCAGCGCAGCGTCCACTGCCGCACCTCGCCCGGCGCCAGCCACGCCGCGCCGCCCCACTCGCCGAGCGCGGCGTCCAGCGGATCGGGCGCGCCGATGCACGGCTCGAACGCGAGGTTGCGATAGCCGCGGCGCTCCGCGAACGGCGTCCACGCCCCGTGGTTCAGCCAGAGCCCCATGTGCGGCACCTCGCGCGCGTCCACCTCCACCTCCAGCCGCGCGCCGTCCTGCTCCACCGCGAGCCGCACGACGTGCGTGCTCGGCCGCGGCAGGTCGAGGAACAGCTTGCACGCGTACGGCTCGGCCCCGCGCGCGGGAAAGGTGAAGTCGCGCTCGCGCGCCGGTCCGCCATCGCCGTCGCGCACGCGCAGCACGGGCCAGCGATGCTCCGCGCGCTCGCCGCCGAGGTCGACGCCGTGCTGCGCCCACACGCGCACGCGCGCGGCGATCGGCAGCTCCAGCCGCGTGTCGGGCGTCAGCGGCAGCAGCGGATGCGACGACCAGAGGAACGGCAGCGGCGCGTCCGCACGCGACTCCAGCGTGTACTGCATGCGCACCGCGCCGTCGGGCTCGATCGAGACGGCGCGTGAGAACTGGTACGCCATCCGCCGCCCGCGCCAGCGCGTGACGACCTCGGGATTCGCGCTGCCGTCGACGCGTTCGGTGGCCGCGAACTGCGACCAGAGCTCGCCATGGTCGGGGAGCGCCAGGCCACCCACGCCGGCCACGTCCGCCGGCAGTCGGCACGCGCCGACGGTGGGCAGGCACTCGTCGTAGCCGCCCGTGTCCGCGAGCTCGACGTACGAGGCCGCATCGTCGGCGGCCAGCCGCTCATCCGGCGCGGCCCACGGGAGGACGTCGCTCGTCCAGAGCCACTCGTGATCGGCGAGCCGCAGCGAGGCGATCTTGCCGCCCAGCGCGGGGATGATCTCGACCTGGGAGCCGTGGGCGGCGAGCGTGACGGGTTCGAAGGCCATGCCCGTCCAAGCGCACGACTCGCGCCCGCCGCGAGCCGGCGCCGGATCCGTCCCGGACGCGTCCTAGGCCAGCGTGGCGGCCTCGACGCCGCGCATCGCCAGCAGCCGCGACACCATCTCGCCGATCTTGCTGTTGGGCGTGCTGGCGCCCGCCGTGATCCCCACGCGCGCCGGGCCCGCCGGCAGCCAGTCCCGCGCCTCGGCCTCCTCGGTGTGGCGGCCGACCGGGCGGTAGCGCACCACGCCGCGCTCCATGTCGATCGCCTCGGGCGACTCGATGTGGTACGTCCGCACGCGCTCCGAGCACAGCGCCGCCAGCGAGATCGTGTTGCTCGAGTTGTAGCCGCCGATCACGAGCATGACGTCGAGCGGCTCCTCCAGCAGCGCCTTCACGGCGTCCTGCCGGTCCTGCGTGGCCGAGCAGATCGTGTCGAACGAGCGGAAGTGCTCGGCGCGATGCTCGGTGCCGTGCGCGCGCTCCATCGCCGCGCCCACCTCGTCGGCGATCGCGAGCGACTCGCGCGCCAGCATCGTCGTCTGGTTGGCGACGCCCACGCGCACCAGGTGCAGGTCCGGATCGAAGTCGGGCGACGCCGCGTGCGCGTACTTCGCGAGGAACGCCGTGCGGTCGCCGCGCCCCTCGATGTACTCGCACACCTCGCGCGCCTCGGCCATGTCGCGCACCACCAGGTAGCGCCCCTCGGGGTGCTTCTGCACCTGCGACGCGGTGGCGCGCGTCTCCTCGTGGTAGTGCTTGCCGTGGATGAGCGCGGTGAAGCCGTCGCGCGCGTACGCCTCGACGCGCTTCCAGACGTTCAGCACCGAGCCGCACGTCGTGTCGACGACGACGCTGCCGAGCGCGCGCAGCACCTCGAAGTCGCGGATCGTGACGCCGAACGCGGGGAGGATGACGACGTCCTCGGGGCGCACGGGCGCGTAGTCGAACGCGGGCAGCGCGTCGCGCGCGCCGGGCGCGTCGAGCGGCGTGGCCGACAGGAAGCCGATCCCCATCTCGCGCAGCCGTGCGTTGACGTGCGGGTTGTGGATGATCTCGCCCGCGAGCCAGACCGTGCGGTCGGGGAACTTGTGCCGCGTCTGGTAGGCGTAGTCGACCGCGCGCTCAACGCCGTAGCAGAAGCCGAACTCGCGGGCCAGGCGCACCGTGAGCCCACCCGCCTCGAGCGTGTAGTCCCGCTCGCGCATGAGGTCCACCAGCCGGCCGTCGTAGTCGGCGGCGAGGGTGGCCTGGACCTCGGACTTGAGGCCGAAGCCCTTGCGGACGTACAGGGAGGAATCGAGGGTCGCCATGGCGTGCAATCTAACGGCGGCCGGCCCGGCGGACGGGCTGGCCACGCCATGGCGGGCGCGGCGACGCGGCATGCGGGAGCGGGCGGTGGGGAGGCTTCCCCACCAACGCCGCGCCGCGGTCAGGCGTGCCAGTCGGCCGGCGCGAGGAAGCGCGCGAGGGCGTAGCTCAGGATCACCTCGTAGGCCCGCTGGCGGTCCACGAGCCCGGCCGTGAGGACGGCCACCGCCCCGCCCCGGTGCTTGGTCCCCGACTCGCCCGTCAGCCCGTCGATCGCGTGGCCCAGCTCCTCGCCCGCGCGCAGCCGCCGCGCGACCGCGGCCGGCAGCGGCATCGCGAGCGACCCGCCGATCCCCTCGGCCCCGTCGGGCCCGACGACGGCCGCCCAGGCGCACGACCGCACGCTCCCGTCCGCCTCGGCGACCACGCCGCCCTCGAAGCCGACGCCCAGCTCCGCGCCGGCGCGCTCGCGCGCCCCGGCCGCCCGGGTCCGCGCGCCGCGCCGCGTCTCGTCGTCGCCCCACGGCTGGTCCGGGACGCCCGACGGCACCTCGACGCCGCTGACGACGGCGTCCGGCGCGATGCGCGCCAGCACCGCGCGCGCGGCGGCCACCTTCACGGGATTGGCGGAGCCGACGGCCACGTGGCGCACGCGGGACAGATCGAGCACGGATGCGGAGGGCTGGGGTCGCGGACGGTGGGGACGTGCGGTGCGACACGCGGCGCGCTTGCCGGCCCCTGTCCCCAGCCCTATGCTAGCCGACCAATGGCCACCGCGCCCACCCTCCTCGCCGCGGACGTCGCGCCGCGCGCGCTGTCGCCGCGCGCGCACGTCGCCGACGTCGTGCTCCCGCCGCACGCCGCGCTGCGCGCGGACGCGAGCCCCGCGGCCGACGGCGCCGCGCGCACCGCCGCGCCGACGTGGCTCGCGTTCGTCAACACCGACGACGCGCGGCGCGGCGACGGTGGCCGGCGCGCCGACGTGCTGCTCGACTTCGACGTGTTCGTCGACTGGCTGCAGGCGAGCGACGTGCTCGACGCGGAGCGCGCGGCGGGCATCCGCCGGCGCGCGTACCAGCAGCCCGCGGGCGCGGCGGCGTCGCTGGTGGATGCGCGGCGCGTGCGCGCGGCGCTGCGCGCGCTGGCCGAGCGCGGCTCGGCGTCCGCGAAGGCACGCGGCGACGCGCTGACCGAGATCAACCGCGTCCTCGGTCGCAGCGCGGGCACGCGGCGGCTCGAGGAGCGCGCGGACGGCGGCTACGCGCGCACGTTCGTGACGGTGGGCGACGCGTTCGCCGCGCTCATGGTGCCCATCGTGGACTCCGCCGCGGAGTCGCTGATCGCGGGCGAGCTGGCGCGCGTGCGCCGCTGCGCGGATCCACGCTGCGCGCGCGTGTTCCTCGACACGACGAAGAACGGGCGCCGCCGCTGGTGCGACATGGCGACGTGCGGCAACCGCGCGAAGGCCGCGCGGCACCGCGCGCGGCAGCACGCGCTGCCGCGCTGAGCGCGACGGCCACCGCCGTCACGCCGCGGTCGGCGCGAGCTTGAGGTAGCCCATCTCCACCGCGTAGCCGGCGAGCTTGCGCTGCAGGATGCGGCGCCCCCGGAAGAGGCGCGACTTCACCGTCCCCTCGGGCACGTGCAGCACCTGCGCGATCTCGGCGTAGCGCAGCCCCTGCACGTCGCTCAGCACGACGGCCGCGCGGTACTCGACGGGGAGCGCGGCGATGGCGCGCGTGATCTCCTCGTCGAGGAACGAGTCGTAGAAGGTGCGCTCGGGGTCCGCGTCGCCGATCGCCTCGTGCGCGCTCCAGCCGTCGCCGTCGTCGTGCGGCTGCACCTCGCGCGCGTCGATGCGCCGCTTGCGGCTCACGAACACGTGGTAGAGGATCGTGAACAGCCAGGCGCGGATGTTGGTGCCGAGGCGGTACTGCTCCCACCGCTCGAACGCGCGCAGCAGCGTGTCCGACACGAGATCCTCGGCGTCGTCGCGCGCGCGCGAGAGCTTGAGCGCGAAGCCGTACAGCGCATCGAGGTGCTGGAGCGCCTCGCGCTCGAACTGCGTGCGCGCCGCGCGGCGCGCGTCCTGGCTCGTCCCCATGTCCCCTCCCGTCCCCTCGGACGACCGGTGGATCCCCCATGGATCCCACCGACCGTCCCGCCTCAGGTTACGTCGCCAGCGGTCGCTCGGGATGGGCGCACCGGTGGACGACGCGTGCTCGCCTGCTCAGCCGCCCGTCACCCGCTCGCCACCCGCTCGTTCGCCCTGCTCCGCACGCGCGCCGACTGGCGCCGGCGGCGCGGTGAGCGCCGCCGACGGCTCGCGCACGTGCATCGCCACGAAGCGCCGCAGGTCGTGCGCGATGCCCTGCAGCGCCGCCGGGTCGCGGTCGACGCGCGACATCAGCAGCGCGCCTTCCAGCGTCGCGATGACGAAGCGGGCCAGCCGGCCGGTGTCCACGTCGTCGTGCAGACGCGGCCGCGCCTCCCAGAGCAGCGACTGCAGCTGCGCCGACCAGCGCGCGAACACCACCTCGATGCGCTCGCGGAAGCCCTCGTGCGCGTCCGCCAGCTCCGCCGCCAGCGACCCGAAGGGCGAGCCGCCCGCGAAGCCGCGCGCGATCTGCAGCGCCACCAGCGTGTCGATGAAGAGGGCCAGGCGCTCCAGCGGGTCGATCATCGGCTCGCGCAGGATCGCCAGGCCACGCTCCGCGAAGCGCTCGAACTGGCGCGAGAGCACCGCGTAGCCCAGCTCCTCCTTCGACTTGAAGTAGTGGTAGAAGTGGCTCTTCCCGCTCAGCCCCGCCTCGCGGATGACGTCCTCGATCGAGGTCGGCGCGTAGCCGCGCTGGCCGATCAGATTCGCGGCGGCATCGACGATTTGGGTGCGGCGGTCGCTCACGGACGACAGATTAGGACCGGTCGGTCCAAACGTCAAGCGGCCGTCGCGGCGCGTTATCCTGCAGGCCCCAGCGCCGCCCGCCGGTCCGCGCCTGCCCCCATCCGCCGAATGACCGAGCCCGCCCCCGACACGCTCGAGGTGGTGCGCACCTACCTCGAGCTCGCCACGCCCGAGCAGCTGCGCCCCGCCGACTTCCCCGCCGGCCCCCCGGAGCTACGCCTCGTGCGGCGCCCCGGATGTACGGTGGCGGAGTACCGCTGGCTGTACGACGCCGTGGGGCGGGCGTACCGCTGGCGCGACCGCCTGGCCTGGAGCGACGCCGAGCTGGCCGCGTGGCTCGCGCGCGACGACGTCGCGGTGTGGGTGCTGGAGCGGCGCGACGCGACGGACGCCACGTGGCGCCCGGCCGGCTACTACGAGCTCGCCCGGGACGCCGACGGCGGCGTCGAGATCGTGTACTTCGGCCTCCTCGCCGACGCGCACGGGCGCGGGTGGGGGCGCGCGCTGCTGTCGCACGCGGCCTGCGAGGGCTGGGCGATGGGCGCGAACCGCGTCTGGCTGCACACCTGCACGCTCGACGGGCCGGCGGCGCTGCCGAACTACCTCGCGCGTGGCTTCCGGCCAGTGCGCGAGGAGCGCTACCACGTGCCCGCCAAGGTGCCGAGCGAGGCTGGCGACGGCGCCTGAGTCTCGCCGGCGAGGGCGCGCTCCGGACTGGCCCGGTTCTTTCCCTTGAGCCCGGCGTCAGGCGTGGGCCACGACGACCGTCGTGGCTCGCCGCCTTCGTGCACCCGACCATGACCTGGCTCCTCTACGTCGCGGGCGGTCTCGCGACGCTCGTCCTGCTGCTGCTCGCGGTCATCGGCGCGCTCTACATCACGCGCGGCACGCCCGTGCGGCGCGTGCGCGCCTCCTCCGGCGGCGAGCTGCCCGGCGCCGCGGAGGAGGAGTTCCGGTCGACGGTGGAGCTGCTCACGAAGACGGAGCTGCGCCCCGGCCACGCCGTGAGCGTCTACTCGTGCGGCGACGATCTGTATCCGAAGCTGTGGGAGGACCTGCGCGGCGCGAAGCGCTCGATCACGCTGCAGCTGTACTACTGCCAGGGCGGCCGCATGGCCGACGAGTTCGCGGAGATCATCGTCGAGCGCGCGCGGGCGGGCGTGAAGGTGCTCTTCCTGCGCGACGCGTTCGGCTCCGCGCCGGTGCCGGAGGACTACTGGAAGCGGCTGCAGCAGGCCGGCGTGCGCGTCGCGGTCTTCCGCCCCACGCGGCCGTGGGAGCTGCACAAGGTGCAGCACCGCTCGCACATCCGCGTCGTCACGGTGGACGGCCGCATCGGCTACACGGGCGGCTTCGGGATCGACGACAAGTGGTACGGCGACGGCCGCCATCGCGACCAGTGGCGCGACACGACCGCGCGCTTCGTGGGACCGGCCGTGCTGCAGCTGCAGGCGACGTTCGCGGCGGGGTGGGCCGAGGCGACGGGCGAGCTGCTGGCGGGCGACGTGTTCTTCCCGCTGCAGGAGAACGGCGAGCCGGAGCCCGCGCGCCGCGCCGGTGAGGACGCGTGGGCCGGCCTGCTCCACTGCTCGCCCACCCTCGGCTCCACGCCGGCGGAGCGGTTCATGGCGCTCTCGATCGCGGGCGCGCGCGAGCGGCTGTGGATCAGCAACTCGTACTTCGTCCCCGACGAGCACTTCTGCGGCATGCTGGCCGAGACGGCGAGGCGCGGCGTGGACGTGCGCATCCTCGCGCCCGACCGGCAGAGCGACGTCAAGACGACCTACTGGGCCGGGCGCACGAAGTACGAGGCGCTGCTGCGCGCCGGCGTGCGCCTGTTCGAGTACTCGGCGGCGATGATGCACGCCAAGACGCTCGTCGCGGACCGCGCGTGGGCCGCGGTCGGCACGAACAACTTCGACAACCGCTCGATGGCCTTCAACGACGAGACCGTGCTGATGGTGCACGACCGCGCCGTGGCGTGCGGCATGGAGCGGCTGTTCGAGTCGGACCTGCAGTACGCGCGCGAGGTGACGCTGGACGTCTTCCGGCGCCGCCCGATGAACGAGCGCGTGCTGGAGTGGGGCGCCTCGCGGATCTCGCGCTGGCTCTGACGCCGATGCCGGTCGCGCGCGTCTAGCTCGCGACGAAGCAGAGCTCCTTCGTGCCCGACACCGCGAGCTGCGCCGACGCCGTCGGCGCGGCGCGGCGCGCGGCCCGCAGCACCCCACCGTCCGCCGTGAGCGCGAGCGCGCGCGGCGTGCCCGGGAACTCCTTCACGTCGGTCGCGCGCAGCGCGCGCAACGCGCGCACCTCGGCCGACGCGTTCCCCGACCGCTGCCAGAGGAAGAGCGCCGTCGCCGTGGACGACGCGGGCACGCTGTCGACGGCCAGCAGCGTGCCGGGCGCGCCGACGGTGCGCGCGGGCACGCAGCGCAGCACCGGCGGCGGACGGTTCCGCTGACGCTCACGCTCCAGCTCCGCCTGCGCGACCTGCAGACGCAGCGGGATCGAGCGCACGGCGGCGATGGCCCGCATGCGGTGCGCCGGCGAGCCCACGATCACCGCGCCCAGGGCGATCGCCGCCACGGTGCCCACGCCCGTCAGCACGAGCAGGGCGCGCACGACCCGCCGACGCCGGGTCGCAGGAGCGCGTGGCGCGCTCACCGGCTCACCCGCGTCGCCGCTTGCCGCCCGGGCGCGCGCCCGAGCGTCCGCCGCCCGCACGTCCACCACCGGAGCGTCCGCCGCCGGCGCGCCCGCCGCCGCCATGACGTCCCATCGCCTTGCCGATCGCCCGCTCGCCCCGCGCGCGCCCGCCGGCGTGCCGCGGCCCACGGTCGTCCCGTCCACGGTCGTCGCGCCCGCGGTCGTCGCGCCCGCGGTCGTCGCGCCCCCGCTCCTCGTACTCGCCGGGCGTCCACGGCAGGTCGAGCTGCGCCTGCAGGTCGTCGAGCGTGTCCGCGCGCACCGCGCCGCGCTGGCCGCGCGTCACCACGAAGCGCACCGGCCGGTCGAGCACCGGCAGCTCCTCCTCGACCAGCGTGCGCGCGAGCTTCTCGGGCAGCCGCAGGCGCACCACGCCCACCGGCGCGCCGGCCTCGTCCTCCTCGACGTCGTACTGCAGCTCCACCTCGCGCCCGCGCACGCTCGCCACGCCCGGCAGCGCGAGGTACGCCGCGCGCTCCGCGGGCGACACCAGCGCGTCGAGATCCAGCTTGAGCGGCCGCGCGCGGAACTCCTCCAGCGACGTCACGCCCTCCAGCTGCGCCTCGTACAGGTCCGCGAGCTCGCGCATCCCGAGCTTCGGCGTGCGGCCGCCCGAGCGGCGCCACGTCTCGCGCACCTCCTCGATCACGCGCTCGTTGCGGCGCACGCCCACGTGGCGCGCCTCGCCGCGCGCGAGCGCCTCCGCGAGCACGCGGCGCGCGGGCGCCGCCAGCTCGTCGCCCCACTCCGACAGCGCCTCGATCTCGCGCTCCAGCTCGAAGCCGAAGTACTCGACGCGGCGCGTGACGACGAGCGTCTTGCGGCGCGGGTCGTAGTCGAGCGCGGGATCGCTGCGATGCGCGTAGCGGCGCAGCAGGTCCATCGGGATCTGCGTCCCCTCGATCGACGCGCGCGGCACGCCGAAGCGGTCGGCGAAGTAGCGCAGCGTGCCCGCGATCGCGCCCCAGCTGCCGCAGACGCTCGTCTTCGAGACGCGCGCCTCCTCGCCCCACACCGTCTCCTCGTCGATCACGAGGTCGAACGGCATGAAGCGCGCGAGCAGGTCCGCGAAGCGGCGGTGCACGCGCTCGGCCGCCCACGGCATCGACGTCGGCAGGTCGAGCCCCACCGAGCGGTAGACGCTGGCCATCGCCAGCGCCGCGTCCTCGACCGACTTCACCAGCACGCCGCGCCGCTCGGCCCACGCGGCCACCTTCTCGCCGTCGAACAGGTGGCGCGGCAGCCCGTACACCTCGCCGATGTAGCCCGCCTCGCGGTACGCCTCGGCGTACAGGTTGTAGGCCGTGAGGTGGTCGCTGCCGTGCACCAGCACCCCGTCCAGGTCGCGCTCCTCGCGCGTCATGCGGTGCAGGCTCTCGATGCTGCTCATCACCGAGAGGAACGGCAGCAGCTCGTCCTCGGCGTTGACGATCAGCTCCGCCCACGCGCGCTCCACCGGCAGCGCCTCGACCGCGCGCCCGTACTGCGACAGCTTCCCGTGCTCGTCGATGACGTTGCGCGACTGCAGCCGCGTCAGCGCTCTCCGATACGACGTGCGGTCGAGCGGCACCGGCAGCTCGAGCTCGTCCGCGCGCACGCCCAGCGCCGCGGCGGTGAGCGCGACGCGCTCGGAGTCGCCGGCCAGCTGGAACTCGGGCTCCGTCGGCCGCAGCGCCGAGAAGTCGATGTCGCGGTCGCTGAGGATGAAGACGCGGCCGCCCTCCACGCGCCCGTGCACGCGCCCCGCCATCTGCAGGATCTCGTTCGCGCCCAGGTGCAGCCGCGTGAGCACGTTGCGCCCGCGCTCCACGACGTTCGCGAAGCGCGTGTCGTCGATGACGACGGTGTCGAGCCCGCGCACGTTCAGCGCGCTCTGCCCCGCGGCGGTCATCGCGAGGACGTACGGCTTCGCCTCCTCGCCCTCGAGGAACGGGCGGATGACGCGGATCGGCTCCCCGCCGTGGTAGTACGCCGCGTTGATGCGCGGATAGCGGACGCCCACGTGCTCCGCCGCGCCCTCGACGCCCGCGCGCGTCGGGAGGAAGACGCCGACGCCGCGGTGCCCGCGCTGCACGCCCTGCAGGAACTTGTCGTCGAGGAAGTCGAGCGGCCCGCGGTTCACGACGGTCACCTTCGCCGCCTTCTTCGGGTCGAACGAGTAGACCTCCAGCACGTCGCCCGAGTCGAGGTAGCGCGCGTAGAACGTCGGATCGACCGTCGCCGACAGCCAGATGAACCGGCAGCCCACGCGCTTGCCGAGGGCGAGGCAGAGCTCCAGCTCCGCGGAGGTCTGGTGGATCTCGTCGACGATCAGCGTGTCGGTCGGCAGGATGTCGCCGTCCTGGAACCAGCGCCGCGCGATGCCGGTGGTGACGATGACGACGTTCCACGTCGGCGTCTCGGGCGTCGCCTCGCGCTCGCGGTTGATGACGCCCACGCGGAGCGGCGTCCCCACGATCTCCTCGGCGATCGGGCGGATCGCCAGCGTCTTGCCGGTCCCCGTGCCGGCGACGATGCCGAACCCCTGCCCGCTGCGCGCCAGCTCGCGCACGCGCGCGCCGTGGTGCTGCTCGAGGTACGTGTCGAGGTGCAGGCCGACCGCGAGCTCGATGGTCTCGCACGCCGCACGCGTGGGCGCGATGACGATGACGCGGCCGGTGGGCGGCTCCGCGGCGACGAAGGCCGCGTGGTCGGGCGGCAGATAGCGGTCTATTGGAGTGCGCACGGCGGGGAATGATGCAGAAGCGGCGCCAGCGGCTGTAGTGCCGGAACCGAGGAGCGGAGGACGGAACGGCGGAGGACGGTGAAGCGGAGGACGAAGGGGCGTGAAACGGAAAGGCGGACCTTCGAGCTCGAAGCTTCGAGCCTGAAGGGTCCGCCCCACCGTCTCACGCCGTTCCGTCTTCCGCCGTATCGTCCTCCGCTTTATCGCCCAAGCAGCTTCACCCGGCGTCCGTTCCGATAGATCTCGACCCGGTCCGCGGTGCCGTCGCCGTCGCGGTCGGTCCAGGCCTGCAGCAGCGCGTTGGTGTTCGCGTCGTACCAGAGGATCCGGTACGGCGTCCCGCCCGCACGGCCGCCGCTCGGACGCGCCACGACTTCGGCCGTGCCCAGCCAGCGGATCGCCTCGCGCGAGCCGCGGCCGCCCTGCACGTCGCGGCCGGCGGTCATCGACGGCAGCGTCGTCGGGTACGGCGCCGACGCGTCCTCGGGGTAGTCGTCGCAGCGGCCGTCGCCGTCGAGGTCGCGGCAGACCGGCGCGCCGAAGCGCGGGTCGTCGCACCAGCCGTCCTGGTCGCGGTCGAGGCACACCCCGTTGGCGCGCCCCGGCGGGGCGTAGCGGCCGTTGTTGAAGTAGCGGGGGTCCTCGCCCTGGGGCACGACGACCGCCGTCGTCCCCGCGCGGCCCGCCCCGCCCTGCCCGCCCGGCCCGCCCGTGACCGCGACGCCGCGCACCCGGGGCGCCCGGCCGCGCAGCGCGTCCTCGTAGCCCGCGCGATAGCCCGCGTCGTACTCGTCCTCGGGGTCCTCGATCTCCTCCAGGCGCTCGCTGCCGCGCGGGACCGGACGGGGCTGCGTGACCGGCCGGCGCTGGCGCGGGTCGCGGCGCACCGAGTCGCGGGGTGGCTGCACGGCCGGCTCGAACGCGAGGACGCCGGGAGCGATGCTCCCGGCGTCCTCCGCGTCGTCCCTCGCCGCCAGCGGCGCGTCCTCGGCCGACGGGCCGTGCGGACGCTCGCCGCTCTTCGGCTTGCCGCGGTCCTTGCCACGCTCGCGGTCGCGGTCGGCCACGTAGTCGTCGCCGAACAGGACGCGGCCGTTGGCCGGACGGTTCCGCACCGCGACGCTGCACTCCGTGGGCGCCGGCTGCTTGTCGGGCGGCACGTTGTCCAGCCAGACGCGGCACATGCCCGGCGGCGGCCGGTGGCTCGCGGGCACCGCGGTCGTGTCGGCCGCACGCGCGCGCTGCGCCTCGCCCCCGCCCGTCAGGTCACGGACCGACGGACGGGACGGCAGCTTCGGGATCTGTGGGAGCTGCGCCTGGGCGACGCTCGCGCCCGACGTCAGCGCGACCAGCAGCCCCAGCACGAGCCCCGTGCGGCGAACGCGCGGGATGACCAGACGGACCATGCACACCTCTCGACGACTCGGCGGAGGCCCCCTTCGGGCCCCCACCCCCGGTAAGGCAGGGGCGGTGCCACCCGCCGGACAGCCGGACGGTGGCGACAAGCGGTTGCGGCATCGGCACTTACGCGACACGCACCAGCCTCGCGCCCGCGCCGACGTCCGGCCCCGGGGACACGCACGTCCCGGCACAAGGACGATCGGGCTCCGGCCGGGTCAACGCCATACCCCGCGCGCCCGGCGTCGCCCCGGCCAGCCGCTCAGTCGCCGAAGCTGATCCCCATCTCGCGGGCCGTCATCACGATGTCGCCGTCCGGGTCCACGCGCTTGGTGTGGCGCAGCACCTCGGGGATCGGCACGAACACGATGTGCGGCGACTGCAGCGCCACCATGTGCCCCCACGCCTGCTCCTCGATCGCGCGCACCGCCGCGCCGCCGAAGCGCGTCGACAGCAGTCGGTCGTAGCTGGTCGGCTGCCCGCCGCGCTGCAGGTGGCCCAGGATCAGCGAGCGCGTCTCCTTGCCCGTGCGCTTCTGGATCTCGCGCGACAGCGGATCGACCACGCCGCCCAGGCGCTTCGCCTGCCCGGGCATCGACTCGCCGAGGATCGACTCCGTGCCGCCCACTGGGATCGCGCCCTCGGCGACGACGATGATCGAGAAGCGACGGCCCGCGCGCTCGCGCGCCATCACCTTCTCGCAGACCTTGTCGATGCTGAACGGGATCTCCGGGATCAGCACGACGTCCGCCGTGCCGGCCATGCCCGCGTAGAGCGCGATGAAGCCGGTGTCGCGCCCCATCACCTCGACGCACAGCACGCGGTCGTGGCTCTCCGCCGTCGTGTGCAGCTTGTCGAGCGCCTCGACGACCGTGCTGACCGCGGTGTCGAAGCCGAACGTGTTGATCGTGCAGGGCACGTCGTTGTCGATCGTCTTCGGCACGCACACGACCTTCATGCCGCGATCGACCAGCTGCTGCGCGATCTTCAGCGAGCCGTCGCCGCCGATCGAGATGATCGCGTCGATGCCGAGCGCCTTCGCGTTCGCGATCAGCTCGTCCGAGCGGTCGACGTACTTGATCGAGCCGTCGGCCTGCACGATCGGGTAGTTGAACGGGCTGCCCCGGTTCGTGGTGCGGAGGATCGTCCCGCCCGTGTGGCCGATGCCGCGCACGGAGTCGCGCGTGAGCGGGATGACCTCGTCCTCGCCGAGCAGGCCGGCGTAGCCGCGCTTGATGCCGAGGACGTCCCAGCCGCGCTGGAGGGCCGCCAGCACGCTGGCGCGGATCACGGCGTTGAGGCCCGGGGCGTCGCCGCCGCCGGTGGAGATCGCGATGCGCATCGATCGGAGGAAAGGGCCGGCCGAGCACTCGACACGCCGATGATGCCGGACAGGAGTGGTCGACCGCCCACAAGCTAACCGGCGCCCGGGCTCCGGCGGAACGGCCGGAACCCGGACGCCGACTGGCGTTCGTTCACGTCGTGAACGAATGCGCCTGCGATCCCTCTACGGCTGCGGCGCGCGCTGCGCCGCGCCCGGACCGCCGCGCGTACCGGACTGGGCCGCACCAGCCGCCGCCGCGGCCGTCGCCGCTCGCGGCGTCGCGATGGGCGTCGTGAGCGCGTTCCAGTTGGCGATCGCGTTCAGCGCGAGCGCCCACGAGCCCTGCGTCTGGTGGCGCCAGAACGGACGGATCGCGAACGACACCACGTGCCCGTTGCCGAGCGGCGCGTCGACGACCGCCGGACGGCCCTGCAGCTCCTGGGGGTTGTTCAGCATCCCCGAGATGCGCAGCGAGTCCGCATTGTCGTGAAAGCGCAGGATCACGCGCGGGCGCAGGCGCTCCTGCGCGGCGCGGATCGCCGGGTCCACCCCCTCGGCCGCCTCGGCGTTGCCACCGCCGCCACCACCGCCGCCCCCGCCGAACCCGCCGCCCACCTGCAGCAGCGGCGTCTGGTTGAAGTACACGGGCATGCTCGTGCGGTCGTCGTAGCCGTAGAGGATCGGGCTCGTGGTCGTCACCGGCTGCGCGCGGAACACCGCGCCGCGCGCCTGCAGGTTGCGCCCCGTGAACTCGGTCACCTGCGGCGTCAGCCCCGTCTCGATCGGCAGGCGCGACGTCGAGCCCTCGACGAGCAGCAGGCCGCCGCGCTCCACGAAGCGGCGCAGCGACGCCGCGCCCTCGAGGCCCATGCCGGGCCGCATGTCGTCCGTCTCGTCCCACTTGCCGAGGTGCGGCGTGTCCTTGCTCGCGCGCCACGGCACCGCGGGCCCGGTCATCGGACGGCCGTTGACGATCGACATGCCGCCCTGCCCCGAGTGCGGGAAGACGACGACGTCGTAGCGGTCCAGCGCGCCCGGCGCGCGCAGCTTCTGGTCCGCCATGTACGTGTACGGGATGCCCATCTGGTCGAACGCGAAGCGCACCCACCCCTCGTTCTGCGTCTCCTGCCAGGTGTGGATGTACGCGATGCGCGGCAGCGACACGACGTGCGACCTCACCGTCGGCGCGCTCGCGACCGCGACCGCCTCGAGGCCGAGCGACTTCACGACGTCGGCGCCCTTCGGGGACTCGACGATGAACGAGCCCGCGGGGAACGTCGTGCCGTTCACCGCGAACGCGCTGTCGGCGACACGCACGCGCCCGCCCGCCTTCCACGGCAGCACGGCCGAGCGCCAGTCGCCGAGGTGCTTCACCACGAGCACCGAGCCGTCACCCTTCACCGTGCCCGCGACCGTCGGATCGGCGCTCAGCAGGCGCATCGGCCGCGTCAGCACCGCGGAGTCGGCGACGGTGTGCGAGACGACGTGCCGCAGCTCGTCGAGCGTCCAGCCGGTGTCGTCGTACGGCGACGGATCGGTGGGCTTGTACGTCTGCGTCGCGAGCAGCGTGCGCGGGAGCTGCGTGTACGGCTGGTCCATGCGCACGATCCAGTCGCCCGCCTTCACCTGCACGGGCGTCGTGCGGAACTGCGGCGCGCGGTCGGCGCGCGGCTCCGGCGAGCGGCCCTCGACGATCTTCGGCATCGCGTTGACCGTGAAGTCCGCGGTGGCCTCGTGGATCTCCGTCGCCGTGAGGCGCAGCAGGTTGACGAAGTCCGCGGCCTCCGCGGCGTGGCGCTGCGCGCGCGGGATCACGAACGCGTACGGCGCCTGCGTGCGCCCCTTCTGCGTCTGCCGCTCGGCCTTCGCCGCGTAGTTCTCGAGGAAGGTCTCCTTGTGGTCCGCCACGTACTTCAGCGCGACCAGCACGCCGCTCTGCTGGTAGTTCACGTTGGAGCGGATGCACCACTTCACGCCGTTCACGGCGGGATTGGGGCGGAACCACTCCTTCTGCGTCTGCGCGTCGCCGAGGTTCACCGTCTGGCAGCCCGCGCCGCCGGAGGTGTACGTCTCGTAGAAGCGGCCGAGCGAGTTGTGGAAGTTGGAGATCGCCAGCATGTAGTTGGGCGCCCAGCCGTCGTAGAAGCCGTGCGTCCACACGCCGGGCAGCCCGCGCCGCGTGAGCTCGTTGATCTCCTGGTACGCGAGCTGGTGCCACTCGTTCACCTGGATCGCGTCGAACTCGTCGTTGTACGGGCCCGTGCCGGTGCTCGTGTAGAGGAACGGCACCGACTCGTGCAGGTCGTGCGTGATGATCGGCTTCCAGTCGAGGAAGCCCTTGAGGTAGTTCTTGGTGATCTGCTGCGAGATCACCATGCCGTCGCGGTTGTTGTCGTGCGCGGTGTACTTGCCCCAGTACACGAGGCTGCGCCCGGTCGGCCCGAGCTTGAGCTTCTCGCTCTGGTTGTAGACGTCCACCATGCGATCGCGCCCGTCGACCTCCTGGATGGGCGTGATGAGCGTGATGACGTTCTGGCGGATGCCCTTCGCGTACGCGCCCTCGTCCACCGCGAGGCGGTACGCCATCTCCATCAGCATCTCCGGGCTCCCCGTCTCCGGAGAGTGGATGGAGCCGAGGACCCAGTAGATCGGCTTCGCCTCGCGAATGAGGCGCGCCTTCTCGTCGGCCGAGAGCCCGCGCGGATCGGCGAGGCGCGCGCTCATGCGCTTGTAGTCGTCCAGCCGCGCCAGCGTCGCCTCGTCGGCGATCGCCATCACGAGCTCCTCGCGCCCCTCGTCGCTGGTGCCCAGCGAGAACAGCTTGGTGCGCGGCGACTTCTCGGCCAGCGCGCGGAAGTACTTGTTGACGTCCGCCGTGTGCGAGAGCTTGCCGAGCGTGCCCGGCACGTAGCCGAGGACCTGCAGCGGCGTCGGGACGGTGGACGACGCGGGAAGGTAGTCCACCAGCTCCGTGGTGAACTTCCAGCGCGGGTCCGTGGGCGTGAGCTCGCGGATCCGCCGCGTGTAGGCGGTGTCGATGGGCTGGGTGCCCTGCTGCGCGACCAGGGAGGCGGGGGTCGGCACGGCCGCGAGCGCGGCGAGCAGGGCGAGCGCGGCGGGTCCGCGCGGGACGGGGAGGGAACGGCGCATGGACGGGTCCCGGGTGGAGGTCGGGCCGGACATACCGCGACGGCGGATGCGGGCGGCGACGCTCGACTACGCACCGGCCGGCGTCCGCGCTGGGAGCGGGGCTGCGGACCGCGGGCAGCGGGTCCGGGGTGCGTGCCGTGGGTACGGCCTGGCGGCGCCGGCCACCCTACCCTCGTGACGTGCCTCCCCTGCCTCGCCACCCGCGCCGCGGCGTCACGCTGCCCGAGCTCTCCATCGCGCTCGTCGTCGTCGGCCTGCTGGCGGCGTTCGCGCTGCGGGCGGGGGCGCCGCTGGTGGACGCGGCCCGCGCGCGCTCCGCGGGCGACGAGGTACGCTCCGCGTTCGCGCTCGCCCGCGCCCTCGCCGCACTGCGGGCCGAGCGGGCGGCGGTGCGCCTGGACACGCTGCGAGGCGCGGTGACGGTGCACCTGCGCGGCGACAGCGCGCTGCGGCGCTCGCTGGTCACGCTCTACGGCGTCCGCATGTCCGCGACCCGTGACTCGATGGCCTATGCCGCCTCGGGGCTCGGCTGGGGCGCGTCGAACCTGCGCATCGAGCTGCGCCGCGGCGCGGCGGTGGAGACGGTGACCGTCTCGCGGCTCGGACGCGTGCGGTAGGGCTGAGGACGGAACGGCGGAGGACGGTGAAGCGGAGGACGATGGGGCGTGAAACGAAACCGCGGACCTTCCAAGCTCGAAGCGTCGAGCCGGGAGGTCCGCCTTTCCGTTTCACGCCCTATCGTCTTCCGCCGTTCCGTCCTCCGCTCTTCCGTCCTCCGCCTTATCGTCCCCTCACACCCATCCGCGCGCCCGATACGTCCACCACGCCGCCCACTCGTACGCCCAGAGGCCGAAGGCGCGGGCGCGCACCTCGGTGCCCGAGAGCGGCGTCGGTCCGCGCAGCCCGAGCTCGCGCGACGGCGACGGCACGCAGCGCACCGCGAGCCCCGTGCGCGCCACCGTCGCGCAGGCGCGGCGCGCGTGCAGCGGCGACGTCACCACCGCCACGCGCCGCCAGCCGCGCGCACGAGCCGTCGCGGCCAGCCGTACCGCCTCGTCGCGCGTCGAGCCCACCGAGTCGAACACCGTCAGCCGGTCGACGCCGGCCAGCCCCGCCAGCGCGCGCTGGTCGTCCAGCGAGCTGACGCCGCTCGGGCCGCGTCGCACGGCGCTCACCACCAGCGGGAGCCCCGACGCGCGCACCAGCGCGAGCCCGTGCAGCAGGCGCTCCGGCCCCTGCCCCGCCAGCATCCCGTCGTCGGTCACCGCGGACGACATCACGAACACCGCGTCGGCGCCCGTCGCGTCGGCGGCCGCGTCGCGCGGCAGCAGCGCGGCCACCGCGGGGCGCATGACCGGCGTCGCCGTGACCGCGATCAGCGTCAGCGTCGCGACCGACGCCAGCAGCCACACGGGCGAGAGCCAGCCCGCCAAGCCCAGGAGCGCGCCCACCACGACGGCGATCGGCAGGCCGCGCAGCTCCGCGATGCCGATCATGTCCTGCACGCCGAGTCGCGCCAGCAGCACCCAGACGAGCGCCGCCAGCACGCCGCCGCGGAGCGCGCGGCGCGCCACGCTCTCCGTCGGGGCGTTCGCGCCGCGATAGCCCGTACGCGGGCCGTGGCCCGCGCTCCGTCCCCAGCTCACGCGCCGCGTCCGTCAGTCGGCGACGAACGTGCCGAAGTCGTACCCCGGCACCGAGATGCGTGGGATCTCCTGCCCGATCACGCGCTCGATCAGGCGCACCGTCGCGATCTCGTCGGGCGCCATGAACGTGTACGCGTCGCCCGTCGCCGCCGCGCGCCCCGTCCGGCCGATGCGATGCACGTAGTCCTCGGCCTGCTCGGGCACGTCGTAGTTGATGACGTGCGAGATGTTCGAGATGTCGAGCCCGCGCTGCGCGATGTCGGTCGCCACCAGCACGCGCACCACGCCGCTGCGGAAGTCCTCCAGCGCCTGCACGCGCTGGACCTGCGTCTTGTCGCCGTGCATCGCGACCGCCGTGATCCCCGCGCCCTCCAGGTGCCGCACCACGCGGTCCGCGTTCGGCTTCGTGCGCACGAACACCAGCACCGTGTCCATCTCCGGCTTGCGCAGCAGCTCCACCAGCAGGCGGCTCTTGCGGTCGCGCGGCACGGGATAGACCGCGTGCGTCACCGTCTTGGTCGCGGTGTTGCGGCGCCCGACCTGCACGACCACCGGCTTGCGCAGGTACTTCCGCGCCAGCGCCTCGACCTCGGGTGGCATCGTCGCGCTGAAGAGCAGCGTCTGCCGGTACGGCGGGATCTGCTCGACGACGCGGTTGATCTGCGGCGCGAACCCCATGTCGAGCATGCGGTCCGCCTCGTCGAGGATCAGCACCTCGAGGTCGTCGAACACCACGTTCCCCTTCTCGAGGTGGTCGAGCAGGCGGCCCGGGGTCGCGACGACGACGTCCACGCCGCCGCGCAGCGCCTCCTCCTGCACCTCGTACGGCACGCCGCCGTACACCGCCACCACCGACAGCTCCGCGTGCTCGCTGTAGGCGCGGAAGCTCGCCTCCACCTGCAGGCAGAGCTCGCGCGTAGGCGTCAGCACCAGCACGCGCGTGCGCCGCGGGCCGCCCAGCAGCCGGTGCACCACCGGCAGCGAGAACGCCGCCGTCTTGCCGGTGCCGGTCTGCGCGAGGCCCATGATGTCGCGTCCGCGCAGGATCACCGGGATCGCCTGCGCCTGGATCGGGGACGGCCGCTCGTAGCCGCGGTCGGCCACGGCGCGCAGGATCGGCTCGGCCAGCCCGAGCTCGGCGAAGGTCGGAGGCGGCGCCTCGGCGATGGGCGCCTCGGCGGGCGCGTCGGCGGTGGGAGCGAGAATCGAAGCCATGTGCAACGAAGCTAGCGAGAGCTAGGAGGCGCCGCGATCGGGGCGCCACCACGCGCGCGCGTCGTCCACCACCGCGCGCACGACGGCGTCCGGCACCTCCTCCGGCAGCACGTGGCCGGCGCGCGGCACCTCGTCCACGCGCAGCCCCGCGACGCGCGCCACGTGCGCGCGCACGCTCGGGCTCGAGATCAGGTTGTCGCGCTCCCCCAGCACGACGTGCGCGGGACACGCCAGCCCCTCGAGCACGCGCGGATCGGTCGGGCTCCAGTCGAACGCGTGCGCGACCAGCCGCACCGCGCGCGCGAACGCCGGATCCGCGGTCGGTGCCCAGTACTCGTCCACGTCGTCCGCGCTCGGCGCGCCGATGGCGCCGTAGCCGGTGCGGAGCCCGACGTCGACCACCGCCCGGAACGCCAGGTACGGCAGCAGCGGCACCAGCGCGTCGGGCGTCAGCGTGCGCAGCAGCCCGATGCGCGGGATGGTGCCGAAGCCCACCGGTGCCAGCAGCACGAGCCCCGCGGCGCGCGCCGGCGCCTGCAGCGCGGCGTGCAGCACGACCGCGCCGCCCATCGAGTGCCCCACGAGCACGGCGCGCTCCAGACGCAGCGCATCCACCACCCGCAGCAGCCAGGTGCCCAGCGCCTCGGGCGTGTAGCGCGCGAGGTCCTGCGGCTTGTCGGACCAGCCGTGCCCGCGCAGGTCCGGCGCGTAGACGTCGCAGCCCGCGTCCGCGATCGGCCGCAGCACCCGGTTGAAGCTGAACGCCGAGCAGCCCCATCCGTGCACGCAGACGACCGCGGGCACGTCACCCGACGCGTCCGCCGGCGGCGGGCAGTGCACCACGCGCACGCGCTCCCCGTCGGGGAGGATGACCGGCCGCACCCGATGCCCGGCGCGCCCCGCCGGGAACACCGCGTCGGCCGGCCGGCGGCCGGGCAGGACCTTCGTCAGCGCGACCGTCCGCGCCTCAGACCAGCTCGAGCGGCCGGCCGGACAGGCGGGCGATGAGCGCGAGCCGGAAGGTGGCGTCCGCCGACCACTCGCCACGCTCGGCCGGCGACCCGAGGGGCGCCGTGGGCCAGGTGAGCGGATCCGGGGCCGGTGTGCCCACGGGGCGCGTCCAGCGGCCCTCGTGGTCGCGCAGCTCCAGCAGCCGATCCAGCAGGACGCACCATGGCTGGTGGCGGCGCAGGATGCCCAGGCGCGCGAACAGCTCCAGCCAGGCGAGGACGCGCGGCATCGACTTGCCGTCCGGGTCGCCGACGTCCACCAGCGGGTCGCCCATGATCAGGCGCGGCTGCGGGAGCGTCGTCTTGCCGACGCGCTGCTTCACCACGCCCGACGGCGCCGGCTGCATCAGGAACGCGGTCAGCCGGCTCATGTCCTCCGCGTGCTCGTTGCGGAAGACGGGCATGTGCGCCAGCATCAGCAGCGCGTCCATCGACGGCGGCAGCGCCGACTCGGGCAGGACACCGGCGGCGGGGGCCTCTGCCTTCAGGAACGCGCCCATGCGGTCCAGCAGGCGCGTGGCGGCCCCACGGAGCCGCGGATCGGTCTCGAAGCCGAGCTGGGCCAGCGTGGCCGCGGCGGCCTCACGCAGGCGCAGGCGGCCGTGCTGCGCGAGCGACGGGTCGGGCAGCTCGGTCCGCAGCTCGTACAGGAAGCGCGGGTCGTCGTCCTGCGCCAGCAGCCGGAAGAGCGGCCGGCGCGCCAGCCACAGCGGCGGCGAGTCGGTCGGCCACCCGTACTCGGCCAGCCGGCGCACGGCGGGCACCGTACCGACGTCCGTGAACTCGGGGTCGTCGCTGCGCGGAAGGGTGAGCATGCGCCCGCCCCACGTGCCGTCGCGCCCCTGTCCCAGCGCCAGCCGTACGGCCGGACGGTGGGCGATGGCGATCCGCTGCGCGTCCTCGGCCGCCTTGCCGGTCACGTTGCCGAGCTCGAGCAGCGCGCGCGCCCGGATGGCGTACGGCGCCTTGTCGAGCAGCCAGCCCATCGGGACGGTCACCGGGGACGGCGGCGGCGGACGCACGGCGGCCGGCGGCGAGCTCGCGGCGAGCGTGGCGGGCGCCTCGTCCAGGGCGTCGAACGGGTCCGTCGGAGGAGTGACGGGTGCGGTCACGTGCTCGGGGTCGGGGTCGGGCGACGCGCGCCGGGGCCCGATGGAGCCGGCGAACCCGGCGGCGGAGGCCAAGTTACGGAAATTCCGGCGCGACGCCAGAACGTCCACGCCTGCGCGCGGTTAACGGCCAGCCGCGGCCGCCGTCTCTCCTCACGTGCATGGTCCGTGCGCGCCCGGCGATGTACCCGAGTGGCGCGATGACGGGCCGTGACTGGCGCAGCACCCGGGCCGCCCTGTCGGGTGGTGCCGACCTGCGACCCGTCTCACCAGGTCAGGAGCAGTCCGCAATGCGTTCACTCGCCCTTCGCGCCCTCTCCCTCGGCACCGCGCTCACGCTCGGAGCCGCCGTCCTCTCCGCCCAGGCACCGGCGCAGCGCCCGCAGCCGCGCCGGGGCGCGCAGCAGCAGCCCCAGGCCGCTGGCGACCGTGTGGGTCGCGCCGCCGGCCTCCTCTTCCGCGACATCACCCTCACCGACGCCCAGCGCACCCGCGTGCGCGAGGTCCAGCAGCGCTACGCAGAGCAGCGCCGCGAGCTCGCCAGCGAGGCGCGCGCGATGGCGCCGAAGCGCGCGCGGTCCGACTCGGCCGCCCGCGGTGAGCGGCAGCGCCCCGACAGCGCCACGCGCGTCGCAACGCGCGCGCAGCGCGAGCAGCTGCGCGCCCGCATGCAGCAGCTGACCGACCGGCAGTTCGCCGACCTGCGCACGGTCCTGGAGCCGTCGCAGCAGGCGGCGTTCGACCGCAACGTGAGCGAGCTGAAGCAGCGCATGGCGCAGCGCGGGCAGGCGCGCGGCGACCGCGGCGTGCGCGGTCCGAAGGCGCGCTTCGGTGGTGCGGCGGTGCGTCCGGGCGCGGCGCTGCGTCGCGGCGCCTGACGCACGGTTGGTGCACGGGAGGGGCGGGCCGGTCGTCGACCGGTCCGCCCCTCATGCGTTCCCGTCCTGCCGGGGCGCCGCTTGTGGCCGCGTCGTGCACCGCCGCATCTTCCCGCCCGTGAACCGACCCTCCCGCTCCGACGACGCGTCGTCCCCCGACCGCGCCCCGCGCCCCGCCCGGGCGCGCTGCCCGCGCTGCGGTGCCTCGCTGGGACGCCTGGACGTGGACGCCGCCGCCGACGCCGGCGGGTGGTACTGCGGCTGCTGCGGGCTCGTGGTGCCGGACGCGAGCGTGTCCCCCGCGCCGCGATGATGGCCCACGCGCGGCAGCGGGCCTGAGGCGGCGGCACGCATGCGAGGCGAGTTCATCGACGTCGGCGGCGCGCGCCTGTACTACTACGCCGCCGGCACGCGCGGCGGCGGCGAGCCGATCGTGCTGCTGCACGGCTTCCCCAGCTCGTCGCACCTGTGGGCGCGCGTCGCGACGGCGCTGCTCGACGGCCACCGCGTGGTCGTCGTCGACCTGCTGGGCTACGGCCGCAGCGACCGGCCGCAGGGCCGCCCCCTCGGCGTCCGCGCGCACGCGGAGCGCGTCGTCGAGCTGCTGGACGTGCTGGGGATCAACTTCGCGTGCGTCGTGGGCCACGAGCTGGGCGGCGGCGTCGCGCAGGCGATGGCGGTGCGCTGGCCGGCGCGCGTCGCGCACCTGGGGCTCGTGAGCTCGGTGGCCTACGACTGCTGGCCGCCGCGCGAGCTGCGGCTCGCGCGCGCGATGCTCCCGCTGACGCGCCACCTGCCGCCGACCTTCCTCCTCACGCTGCTGCGGCGCGAGCTGCTGCGCGGATACGCCGAGGGCGACGTCGGCGCGCGGTCGGTGGAGAAGTACCTCAAGCCGTTCGCGACCGCCGACGGGCGCGACGCGCTCGTGGAGCACCTGCTCGCGCTCGACGCCGCGGAGACCGTGCAGCTCGCGCCGCGGCTGCGCGACCTCGTGATGCCGACGATGGTGCTGACCGGCGCGCACGATCCCTTCCTCACGCCCACGGTCGCGGAGCGCCTCGCGGGCGAGATCCCGGGCGCGCAGCTCGAGGTCGTGCCCGACGCGCGCCACTTCCTCCCCGAGGACGCGCCGCACGCCGTCGCCGACGCCATCACGCGGCTGCTGGCGCGCGAGTAGTCGTCCTTCCCTGCCCCTCGCATGTCACGCGTCGACACCTTCCGCGCCATGGTGGCGCAGCATCCCGAGAACGCGCTCGCGCGCTTCGGCCTCGCCAACGAGCTGCTGAAGGCGCGGCTGTGGGACGAGGCGGTCGAGCATCTGCGCATCTACCTCGGGAAGTACGACGACGAGGGGAACGGGTGGGGACGCCTCGCGGAAGCGCTGCTCGCGCTCGACCGCGCCGACGAGGCACGCGACGCGCTGCAGAAGGGGATCGCCGCGTCGCACCGCTTCGGGCACGTCGGCATGGCGAACGAGCTGGAGGCGCGCCTGGAGGAGCTGGACGACGCCTGAACGACGCGGCGCCGCGGGAGTGATCCCGCGGCGCCGCGTCGCTTCAGGGATACGTGCGCGTCAGTTCGCGAGCGTGCCGCCGAGCGTGGCGCCGTAGCTGAACGGCACCTGCACGCCCTCGCGCGCGGCGATCGTCACCGCGAGCGTGACCTTCGCCACCGACCGGCCGAAGCCGCGCACCGTCAGCGTGCCCGCGCTCGACGCATTCAGCGTGATCGGCTCGACGCTCGTCGTGCCGCTCTTGCTCGTGAGGATCGCGTACGCGCGCCACGCGTGGCCGTCCGCGCCGTCGACGGTGAGCGTCAGCGTCTCGCTGGTCGCCGTGGGCACGAAGTCGACGAAGTTGGAGCCGAGGCCCCATGGCGCGCCGTTGGCCGCCTGCTTGGTGGCCGCGGGCACCTGCACGCTCACCGGATAGGCGTCGTGCGTGGCGCGCCGGAGCAGCGTGGTGTTCGGGTTCGGGATCACCGACGTCGCGCCGCCCGAGAAGTCGTCGATCGCGAGCGTCGCCTGCGCGGGCGCGAACGCCGCGATCGACGCCCACGAGCCGCCGAGCCCCGCGAGGCGCACCGCCTCGGTCGCGGTGTTGGCCCGCGCGGCGAGCCAGATCTGGCGCGGCGCATCCACGCCCGCGCGCTCGCTCACCCAGTTGAGGAAGAACGCGGAGCCGTACACGAACCGCGACGTCACCGGCAGGTCCGGCGTGCGCAGGAAGCGGTTGATGTACCAGTGCCAGTCGTTGATGCCGTCGTACACCGCGTCCTCCGCCCACGTGGCGTGCGACTCGAACAGCCACCCGGACTGGTAGACGTTGATGTTGAACTGCAGCGCGTGCATGAACTCGTGCGCCTGCGTCACCTTCAGCGCGCCCGTGCGCACGACCTCCGTCCCCGTGACGTCCTCGTCGTTCGGCGGGAAGCCGACGAAGTCGTTCTCGACGGCGATCCACGCCGACGCGGTGCCGAGGGGCACCGGGCTCGTGGTCGTCAGCTCCACGTTCTCGGGCATGCAGTAGCCGTAATACGGCATGTCCTTGTAGTACACGTGGAACTTGTTCGTCGGGTTGCCGGCGGCGTCGGTCGTCAGCTTGGGCGCGTCGTAGCCGAGCTGCACGACCTCGCGCTGCCAGATCTGCTCCCAGCTGGCCGCGGCGGCGTCGATGAAGTCGGGCGTGCCGTTGCGGTCCGCGTCGCGCGCGGGCACGGCCCAGTCGCCCTGCGTCGTGTAGTGCAGGACGTAGTGCGCCGTCTCCTTCGTCTGCTTCAGGTTCCCGAAGCCGTTCGCGCGCAGGTCGCGGATCTCCTTGCGCGTCGCGGCCGAGAGCGTGGACCAGTCGCGCGCCATCTGCACCATCGACAGCGTCGCGTCCTTCCCGCGCGCCGAGCTGCGGTACTTGGACGGGAGCTTGTCCGGCGACGAGACCGCGTACTCGCGGTAGCGGTTGACGTTCTCCTTGTCGAGCGCGCCCGCGTCGTAGTCGTCCTCGATCAGGTCGAGGGCGGACTTCAGCTCCTGCTGGGTCTGCCCGGGCGAGACCGCCAGACGCGGGGCGGCCGGGACCGCCGGCGCGAGGGGCGCGGACGCGTCGTCGGCACACGCGCCGACGACGAGGGCCGCCAGCACGGCGGCGAGGGGGCGAACGGAAGCCATGTTCGGTCGGTGCGGGAATCGGCCGATGCGGCGCGCGCAGATGCGCCCCACGGGCAGACTCGACCGAGCGAACGTTTCGCCGGGACCGGCGGTCGGCAAGAGCTCGCCAGCGCGCGACGGTGAGCTACCTCACCCGCCCCACCGGCCAGCCCGGCGCGCCCTAGCGCGCGCGCACCTCGGCGGCCGCGTCCAGCGCGTACTGGATGTCGCGCGACAGCGCCCGCGCCTCCTGCGTGGCCGTCGTCACCTCGGCCAGCGCGCCGACGCCCGCGGCGCGCAGCTTCAGCAGGTCCAGCTTCATGTTCTGCAGCACGAGCTGCGCGTTCTCCAGCTGCGCGAGCATCGTCGCGCGGCGCTGCGCGAGGTCGGCGAGCGAGGCGCGCTGCCGCTCCAGCAGCGAGATCTTGCGGTCGCGGTCCGGCGAGCCGGCGGGCTCGGCGCGGGCGCGGGCGAGCCGGGCATCCAGCTCCTCCACCTGCCCCGCGCGCACGTCGCCTTCCAGCCGCGACAGCGACTGCACCAGCCCGGCGATGCGCTCGACGAGGGCGTTGATCGTCGGCAGCACGTCGGGGATCAGCGCGCGGTCCGCCGGCGCCAGCTTGCCCAACGTCTCGCGCACCACCAGGCGGTCGTCGAGGGCGCCGCGCAGCGCGGACCCGTAGGCGCTCGCGAGCACGTCGCTCCCCACGAGGCGCGACGCCTCCTCGGCCAGGATCTCGTCGCGCGGGCGCGGTTCGGCCGTGGCGATCAGCTCCTCCCACTGGCGCCCCATCACGCCTTCCAGCGACACCCCGGCGCGCCGCAGCCGGCGCCCGTGGCGCAGCGCGCCGACGGCCGAGTACAGCGCCAGGAACCCGAAGAGGATGACCGGGACGACGAGCGGCTCGACGTTCGCGTTGACGCCGATGATCAGCGAGAGGATCGACACGACGGCGGACACCGCCCCGCGGCGGACGTGCCGTCGGAAGCGGCGCGCGCGTTCCTGCAGCTGCATCGCGCCGCGGCCGCGCGTGGGGCGCACCTGCGCGCCGGCGACCGCCGCCTGCGGCCCCTCGAACATCAGCTCCCAGAAGCGCAGCCCCTCGTCGCGCAGCGGGCGCCAGCGGCGGCGCAGGTCGCGCCCCATCCCGAACGCGGGGAACAGCACCCACGGCGGGAGGAAGAGGTGCAGCGCGTTCACGAGCGTCAGGAAGGCGAGCAGCATCATCACGCTGCCCGCCTTCCGGCGGAACAGCTCCGCGCGCCGCTCGAGGGAGAGCGGCGGCAGCGCCTCGGACTGCACCGCGACTCGCGGCAGGCGCGTCGGCGCCCCCGCCATCGGCATCCCGCCGAGGGGGTGGTTGCCGGGCACCTCGCCCCGCGAGAGCGGGACCGGCAGGTTGCCCTGGGCCGCCCCCTGCGCGGGCGCGTCCCTCCAGTGGTCCTTCCACTGCGCCTGCTGCTCCTGCTGGCGCTCGCGCCATTCCCGGCGCTGCGCGCGCAGGTGCTCCTTCCACTCGCGCTCCGCCTGCTTCTGCGACGCGCGCCACTCGGTGGGCGTCTGCGGCGGCCGCGCCGGCGGCTCGGCGGCGGGCGGCACGGGCACCGCGCCACGACGCGCCCGATCCATGGCGTCGTGCACCAGTGGGCCGACGTCGGCCAGCGCGCGGTCCACCTGGCGCATCGCCGACGCCATCGCGTCGCGCACGCTCGGGATCTGGCCGGGCCCGGGCGGCGCGGCCGGCGCCTCGGGGGCCGGCCGCGCGCCGACCGTCGGCACGATGACCGTGAACGGGTCGCCCGGCGCCGGCGCGGGCGGCCGCGCGGGCTTCGGCAGGGTCGACGCGCCGTTCGCATCCGGCATGGGAGCCGGCGCCGCCGGCGCAGCGGGCGCCCGCGTGTCCAGCAGCGCGCGGCGGAACGCCGACGCGTCGGGCCAGCGGTCCGCGGGCTTCTTGGCCAGCGCGCGCTCGATCGCCGCGGCCATCGCGGGCGGCACGTCCGGGCGCAGCGACGCGATCGGGCGCGGCGCCTCGGCGACGTGCTTCATCAGCATCGCCGTCGCGCTGCTCGCCTGGAACGGCAGCTCGCCCGTGAGCAGCTGGTAGCCCACGACGGCCAGCGAGTACTGGTCGGAGCGCCCGTCCACCTCCGCCTCGCCCATCGCCTGCTCGGGGCTCATGTACGCGGGCGAGCCGATGGCGACGCCGGTGACCGTCAGCCGCAGCTCCTCCTCCGCCGCGCGCGCGATCCCGAAGTCGGTGACCGTGGCGCGCCCGCTGTCGCGGTCGAGGAGGATGTTGTCGGGCTTCACGTCGCGGTGCACGACGCCGTGCGCGTGCGCGTACGCCAGCGCGTCCGCCACCTCGGCGAGGATCCGCCGCGCGACGTCGGGCGCCACGCGCCCCTCGCGCTGCATGCGCTGGCCGAGGGTCTCGCCGTCGACCAGCGCCATGGCGAGCCAGGCGACGCCGCCCGACTCGTCGGCGGCGTAGATCGGGACGATGTGCGGGTGCGTCAGCTGCGCGGCCGTCTGCGCCTCGCGCAGGAAGCGCTCGCGCACGCCCGTGCGGAAGGCCAGCTCGGGGGGCAGCACCTTGAGCGCGACGGCGCGGCGCAGGCGCACCTCGCGCGCGCGGTAGACGACCGCCATGCCGCCGCGACCCAGCTCGTCGCCGATCTCGAAGCGGTCACCGATGGCGGCGACGACGCGGTCCAGCAGCAGGTCGGTCATGCGCGGCGGGCGGGGTCGCCCGCGGTCAACCGCGGCCCGGCTGCGGCACGCGCGAGCCCGCGCCGACCGCCCCGCGCACTTCCTCGGCCGCCCCGACGATGCCGTCGACCTCGCGGGCGAGGGCCATCGCGCGCTCGGCGACGCTCGTCACCTGCAGCGGCGAGCCGCCCGAGCCGGTGCGCAGCCGCACCAGGTCGATGCGCATGTTCTGCAGCGCGAGGCGGCAGTTCTCCAGCTTCCCGGTCGCGGCGTCGTGGCGGCTGCTCATGTCCATCGTCGCGCGCCGCTGCCGCTTGAGGTAGGCGAGGCGCTTCACGCGCGCCTCGCTGCGCTCGCGATCCAGCGGGTTGGCCTCGGCCTCGAGCCGCGCGATCTCCTGCTCCAGCGCCTGCGCGGCGCCGGGCGTGACGTTGCGCTCCAGGTCCGCGACCATCGCCGCCAGCGCCTGCACCTTGTCGGCGAGGGCGCGGGCCGACGGGCCGACCTCGGGGATGCGGTCGCGCTCCGCCTTCGGCATCGTCGACAGCAGGCGCAGGATCTCGTCCCGGTCGGCGACCGCCTGGCGGGCGACGTCGGCGTGGGCGCCCAAGTCGGCGGGGTTGAACGCCGGCGGCGCGCCAGCGTAGCCCTGGCCGTCGCCGCCGCGGTAGCCCGCGCCCGCCGGCAGCGCGGCCGGGCGCGTGGCGGTCGTCAGGCGGCGCTGCCGCTCGCGGTCGCGCAGGCGCGCCCGCTTGTCGCGGTCGAAGAACGCCTGGCAGTTCTCGCCCCACTCGGCCGCCACGTCGGCGAACAGCCGGTCGCGCGGCTCGCGCAGCACGTCGCGCCAGTCGAAGCCGTTGGACCAGAGCTTGGCGTACTTGAAGGCGATGTAGACCGCCCAGAGGCCCAGCGCGCCGAAGAAGTCGCCGTCGCCGACCACGCCGATGACGAACAGCACCGAGCCGATGATGGCGAACCACCCGAGCTTGCGGCGGAACTCCTGGACCGGCTTCGCCTCCCAGCGGTCGTAGTCGTCGGCCGTCGGGGTGAACAGGTCGGTCTCCCCGGAGTCGGCCAGCCGCGCGGGCACCTGCCCGTAGGCCGGCGCGTCGCCGAACGGCGAGCCCGCGGGCGCGGGGCGCGTGGGCGCGGGCGCATAGGGCGCCCCGGCGTACGGCGCGCCGGCGTAGGGCGCGGTGCCGTAGGGCGCCGTGCCGCGGGTGGGCGTGTTGGGGGCCGGCGGGATCGGCGCGTGGCGCGCAGGCGGCTGCGTGGTCGCGAACGACGCCGGCGGCACTGCGCGGTCGCGCAGCACCGTCTCCAGCTCGGCCGCGCCGCTGAAGCGGTGCGCCGGCTCCTTCTCGAGCAGGCGCATCACGATCGCCGCCAGGTCGGGCGGCGTGTCCGGACGGCGCTGCTCGATCGGGACCGGGCGCTCGGACAGGTGCTTCACCAGCATCGCCGGCGTGCTGGTCGCCTGGAACGGCAGCTCGCCCGCCAGCATCTGGTAGGCGACCACGCCCAGCGAGTAGAGGTCCGAGCGGCCGTCGATCTCGCGGTCGCCGGCGCTCTGCTCGGGACTCATGTAGGCCGGCGTGCCGATGGCCATGCCGGTCGCCGTCAGCCGCGCGTCGCTCCCCTCGATGATCGCGCGCGCGATGCCGAAGTCGGTCACCAGCGCGCGGTCCTCGTCGCGGTCGAGCAGGATGTTGTCCGGCTTGATGTCGCGGTGCACCACCCCGCGCGCATGGGCGTAGGCCAGCGCGTCGGCCACCTCGGCCAGGATGCGCCGCACGTCCTCGATCGGCAGCGGGCCGCGCTCGTGGAGGCGCTTGCCCAGGTTGTCGCCGTCGACGCACGCCATCACGAAGAAGACGAGGCCTTCCGCCTCGTCGACCGAGTAGATGGGGACGATGTGCGGGTGCGACAGCTGCGCCGCCGTCTCCGCCTCGCGCAGGAAGCGCGATCGGATCTCGGAGCGGTACGCCAGCTCCGGCGGGAGGATCTTGATCGCGATCGTCCGCTTGAGGCGGCGGTCCTTCGCGCGATAGACGATCCCCATCCCGCCGCGGCCGATCTCGCGATCGAGCTCGTAGGCCGACGTGAGCGCCCGCTCGACGACGGTGCGCAACTCGGTCTCGGATGTTGTGACGACGGGCTCGGGCACTCGGGGGTCCGCAGCGGGGGGCAAAACTAGTGTAGCACCCCATCGGGGTCCGGACCAGGGACGACCCAGACCGTGGGGCGACACGCCGACGACGCGCCCGGCGACACGTCCGTTTCCTCGCGGGCGCGCCGATCCGGCAGTGGCGCGGGGCACCCTACGTCAGCGTCGCAGCGAAAAGTTGCAGGGTGGGGTCGCCACCGTGCCGCGATGGCCGGGCATGGGAGCGCGCTTCCTGCACAGTGGCCTCGCAGCACGCGGGACCGGAACCCCCGGCCGCCGCGCCGTCGCGCCGCGACGGAACGTCGCGTGCCCCGCCCCCGGTTCTCCCGGGAGCGCAGGCACGCCACCTCCACGAACTCCCCTCATGGCACACCGCCAGACTCTCCCCGTCCTGCCACTGCGCGGGACGGTCATCTTCCCCGGCGTCACCCAGCCGATCGCGGCCGGGCGACCGGGCACCCTGCGGGCCATCGAGGCGGCGCTCAAGGGCGACCGGCTGGTGTTCGCGGTCGCCCAGCGGGACAACACCGACGAGCCGACGCCCGAGATCCTGTACACGACGGGCGTGATCGCCCGCATCGGGCAGATCCAGCGCGGCCTGGGCGGCGTGCAGCTGCTGCTCCAGGGCGAGCAGCGCGCCACCGCCCTCCAGTACTCCACCACCGAGGGGCACCTCACCGCCGTCGTCATCCCGGCCGAGGAGATGCTGCCCCTGAACGAGCGCGACCCGGCGTTCGAGGCGCTCCACAAGGAGACCCGCGAGCGGGCCGCCGAGCTGGGCGAGCGCCGCGGCCTCCCCGAGGAGGTCGTGCACCAGGTGCTCGACTCGGTCTCGGAGGCCGGCAAGTTCGCCGACCTCGTGGCCGGCTACATCGAGCTCACCGTCCCGGAGAAGCAGGGGCTCCTGGAGACGCTGAGCGTCGAGGAGCGGCTGCGCCGCGTGCTCGTGCACGTGCAGCGGCAGATCGGCCTCCTCGAGGCGCAGGAGGACATCAAGAGCGCCGTCCAGGAGGAGCTGGGCGAGCGCCAGCGCGAGATGTTCCTGCGCGAGCAGATGAAGGCGATCCAGAAGGAGCTCGGCGACGACGACCAGAGCAAGGAGCTGGAGGAGCTGCGCGAGAAGCTCGGGAAGCTCGAGCTGCCCCGCGAGGCGCGCCAGGAGGTCGAGCGCGAGCTCGGGCGCCTGGAGCGCGCCGGCCGCGAGTCGATGGAGGCGCAGGTCATCCGCACCTACCTGGAGTGGATCGCCGAGCTGCCGTGGGGCGAGCGGTCGGACGACCAGCTCGATCTCAACCGCGCGACCGCGATCCTCGACGAGGACCACTACGGGCTGCAGGACGTGAAGGACCGCGTGCTGGAGTTCCTCGCCGTGCGCGAGCTGCGCGCGCGCCAGGTGGCCGACGAGGTCGAGAAGACGGGCGAGGTGCCGGCCGCGAAGCTGATGGGCGACCAGGACGACGCGACGCCCACGCTGCAGACGAGCACCAACGACAGCGAGCGGCAGATCACCGACGCGAAGGAGGCGAAGGCGCGCGCGATGGCGCGCGGCCCGATCCTGCTCTTCACCGGCCCGCCGGGCGTCGGCAAGACGTCGATCGCCAAGTCGATCGCGAAGGCGCTGGGCCGCGAGTACGTGCGCGTGGCCCTCGGCGGCGCGCGCGACGAGGCGGACATCCGCGGCCACCGGCGCACGTACGTGGGCGCGCTGCCCGGGCGCATCATCCAGGGGATGAAGCAGGCGGGCACGAAGAACCCGGTCTTCCTGCTGGACGAGGTGGACAAGCTCGGGCAGGGATTCCAGGGCGACCCGGCGGCCGCGCTGCTCGAGGTGCTCGACCCCGCGCAGAACAACGCGTTCGTCGACCACTACCTCGGCGTGCCGTTCGACCTCAGCGAGTGCCTCTTCATCGCGACGGCGAACTTCCCGCAGAACATCGCGGGCCCGCTCATCGACCGCATGGAGGTCGTGGAGTTCGCGGGCTACACGGAGCGCGAGAAGGCGGAGATCGCGAAGAAGTACCTGATCCCGCGCCAGCTGGAGGAGAGCGGCCTGGGCGACAAGAACGTGTCGTTCACCGACGACGCCGTCATGCGCGTGGTGTCGGAGTACACGCGCGAGGCGGGCGTGCGCCAGCTGGAGCGCCAGGTGGGCGCGGTCGCGCGCAAGGTGGCGCGCCGCGTCGCGCAGGGCGACCTCACCGTGATCGCCGACAACACGATCGACGCCGCCGAGGTGCGCGAGCTGCTCGGCCGGCCGCGCGTGCACCCCGAGAAGGCGGCGGAGCAGAACGAGGTCGGCGTCGCGGCGGGGATGTACTACACGCCGATGGGGGGCGACATCATGTTCGTCGAGGCGGCGATCCGGCGGCTGCCGGGCGCGCGCCGCTCCAGCGACGACGGCGACGTGACGCAGGTCAGCGGCTACGGCAACGTGTCGCTGATCCTCACCGGCCAGCTGGGCGACGTCATGAAGGAGAGCGCGCGCGCCGCGCTCACCTATGCGGCCACGCACGCCAGCGGGCTGCAGATCCCCGAGGACCGCCTCGGCTCGATCGAGGTGCACGTGCACGTGCCCGCGGGCGCGATCCCGAAGGACGGGCCGAGCGCGGGCACGGCGATGTCGACGGCGATCGTCAGCGCGATGAGCGGCCGTCCCGTGCGGCGCGACGTCGCGATGACGGGCGAGGCGACGCTGCGCGGCCGCGTGCTGCCGATCGGCGGCGTGAAGGAGAAGGTGCTGGGCGCGCACCGCGCGGGCATCACGACCATCATCCTGCCGAAGCAGAACGAGGCCGACCTCGAGGACATCCCCGAGGAGGTGCGCGACGCGCTCAGCTTCCACCCGGTCGAGACGCTGGACGAGGTGTTCGACCTGGCGCTGCTGCCGGCGCCGCGGCCGGTGGCCACGCCGAAAACGGAGATGGAAGTCGCGGAGGAGGCCGCAGCGGCGCTGCGGTGACGTAGACGGAATGAGGTGCGAGGGGCCCCGCTGAACGGCGGGGCCCCTTCGCGCAGGCGCCGGGGTGAAGCCGGGCTGCGGCTCCCGGCGAGCGCGCGCGGCGCGCACGATTACGAGCCACGCGTCTCGCGCGCCGCCACGCGAGAGTGGACGCGGGCCTAGCGGAGCGGCACGACGATCGTGAACGTGTGCGCCGACGCGCGGCCGCCGTCGAAGAACAGCGGCGCGCTCGGCGCCGCGATGATCCCGCCGCCGCCGACGCCCGGCTGCACGACCGACACGTCGTCCGTGCGCGTGATGGACGGCAGGCACGACGAGCCGTTGCCGCAGGTCGCGCGGTAGGCGTAGCGCACGTCCAGCTCGCGGGCGCGGAAGCGGAGCGCGAGCGTCGGCGTCCACTCCACCCACGACTCCTTCTGCGTGCGCTCCGTGCCCTGCACGCGGTTCCACTGGCGCAGCCGGTAGTCGATGGCGTAGGCGCCCAGCCCGACCTGGAAGCCGAGGGCCTGCTGCTGCTCGCGGTCGAGCGTGAAGTCGCGCCCCGCGCCGAGGCGCAGCCGCATGTTGTGGAAGCGGAAGCGGTTCTCGACCGTGCGGCCGCCCGCGGGGATGATGCCGCCGCCCACCTTGGCGGTGTCGCGCGCCGCATCGGCCCACGTCTCGCTGGACATCGGCTCGTAGGTGAGGTCGACGCCCACCGCCGCCTGGCCGACGACGCGCGCCGCCGCGACGCCGAGGTTCACGCCGTACGTCGTGCCCGGATCGCGCGGGATGTTCATCACGACGTAGTTCGGGATCTTCGGGTGCGACAGCCGGTTCACCGTCGCCAGCGCGCCCAGGCGCCACCCGCGGTCGCCGACCGGCTGCACGTACTGCGAGTGCGCGCCCCAGACGTTCGTGCGATCGAGGTTGTGCTCGTCGCGCTCGGTCGAGACGCCGCGGCGCGCGACCGAGTCCCAGCGCCACGTGGTGAAGTGCACGTCGTGCGTCATGGCCGTGCGGTTGTGCAGCGCGACGACGTCGAGCACGCGGCCGCCGGCCCACTCCTTCGTCGCGCCCACGCGCACGTCGGTCACGCGGCCGTCCTGGCGGATCCGGTCGCTGCCGGCGTAGAGCAGGTCGACGCCGTCCATGGCGCCGAGGCCCGCGAGCAGCGCGCCCGCACCCACCGACAGCCCGCTGCCGAAGCGCCGCGCCAGCGCGCCCGCGACGTAGCGGTTGGTGGCCGTGCGCTCGCTGGTCGGGAGGTTCCACACGGCGGCCCGCGCGCGCTCGAGCTGCTGGAGCGCGACGACGCCCGTCGCGCCCCACTGCCCGAACGTCCCGCCCGCGCCGATGGGCAAGGTGCGTCCGCCGCCGCGGCCGTCGGAGACGCCGTGGAAGTAGGGCGTGGCGAACAGCGCCGCGCGCCTGAGTCGCGTCGCGCGCGCCGGGTTGGTCGCGAACGGATCGGCGAGCGTGTCGTCGACCGCGACGCCGACGCCGGCCATGCCGACGCGGTCGGACGGGAAGATCGCGAACTGGTCGGCCTGGTGGACCGGGACGGTCTTCGGCGTGACCAGCTGCGCCGCCGCCGGCGGGGCCGCGAGCGCGAGGAGCAGCGGGAGGGCGAGGCGGCACATGCGAGGACTCCGCGCGGAGAGAGGGACTGCCATCCTGGAGCTACCTCCCGTCGACGGCGCGGGTCACCGCCCGAGGCTGCGTGCTGCGTGAGGAGCGTCCCGAGGCCGGTCACGCAGCACGCAGCACGCAGCTAGCCGTTGTAGATCGCCCCGCCCCGCTGCCGGTACAGCTCGAACACCTCCACCGCCTCCTCGCGCAGGAAGCCCCGGCGCACCTCGAGGCCCTTCCGCTTGAGGTACGCCCACGACGACGCGAACACCGGCCCCTCGTCGAACTGCAGCAGCATCGCGTCGTCGCGCGTCGCGCCGCAGAGCACGCGCCGCACGCCGCTCCACAGCGTCGCGCCGAGGCACATCGCGCAGGGATCGCAGCTGGTCGCGAGCGTGTGCGTGGGGAGCCCCTCGGCCGACAGCGAGAACGTCGCGCGGCGGGCCTGCGCGAACTGGAAGGCGACCATCTCCGCGTGCAGCGTGCTGTTGTTCAGTCGCACGACGCTGTTCACGCCGACGGCGACCAGGCGGCCGCTCGCCTCCTCGAAGATCGCGGCGCCGAACGGCCCGCCCGTGTCGCGCGCCACGTTCTCGCGCGAGAGCGCGATCGCGAGGCGCATCCTCTCCTCGTCGGTGCGGTACGGGCGCTCCCAGTCGACGACGTCGTCGATCCAGTCGGGGAGCGTGACCTGCACGGACGCGCCGGCGGCCGTGGGCGACGCGCCGGGCGCGTCCTCGGGAATGCGAGAGGCAGTCATGGCCGCGGAACGCTAACGCATTCGCGCCCGCTCAGCGCGGCGTCAGCACCGGGCCCGCGCGGAAGAGCGACCACGGCGTGAACGCCGCCGCGCCGGGCTGCGTCCCCTCCACGAACCACTCCAGGTAGCGGCGCTCGGGCGACGTCGTCGAGTCGACGGGGAGCCCCGTCTGCCGGTCCAGCTCCACCGACACCAGCCCGGCGGGCGGCGTCCAGGTGCCCGAGGGCCGGTTGCCGTACCAGCGGCTCACCATCTGCCCCCAGATGGGCGCCGCGAGCGTGCCACCGGCCGCGCCGGGCGTGATCGTCTTCGGCGTGTCGAAGCCGATCCAGACGCCCGCCACGAGGTCGGGCGTCATGCCGACGAACCAGACGTCCGCGTTGTCGTTCGTCGTCCCCGTCTTGCCGGCCACCGGGATGCGCGCGGGCACGTAGCGGCGCACGCTCGTGGCGGTGCCGTGGTCCACCACGTCGCGCAGCATGTCGCGCACGATGAACGCGACCCGCGGGTCGAGCGCGAGCGTCGGCGCGGCCTGCGGCGGCGTCCAGACCGTCTTGCCGGCACGGTCCTCGACGCGCGCCACCAGGCGCGGCTCCACCGCCACGCCCAGGTTCGCGAACGTCGCGTACGACGTCACGAAGTCGAGCGGCTGCACCGCCGACGCGCCGAGGGCGCTGGACGGATAGGGCGCGATGGGGGCGCGGATGCCGAAGCGGCGCGCCAGCGCGATCACCGAGTCCATCCCCACCTGCTGCGCCAGCTGCACGGCGACCGGGTTGCGCGAGCGCGCGAGCGCCTGCCGCAGCGGGATGATGCCGAGGAACTGGTTGTCCGAGTTGTCGGGCGAGTAGGTGCGCCCCTCGGGGAGCTGGATCGCGATCGCGGTGTCGCCGACCGGCGCGTTGGGCGCCAGCCCCGCCGACAGCGCCGCCGCGTAGACGATCGGCTTGAACGACGAGCCGGGCTGCCGGTTGCCGTTCACCGCGCGATCGAACGGCGAGTCCGCGTAGTCGCGGCCGCCGACCAGCGCGCGCACCTCGCCCGTGCCCGGATCGACCGCGACGACGGCGCCCTGCAGGTACGCCGGCTTGCCGCGCTTCGCGGAGTCGGCGCCCGCGTGGTACTTCGCGTACGTCGGATGGCGCCAGCCCGGGCGCTGCTCCAGCGCGTCCAGCTGGTCGCGCAGCGCCTGCACCGCCGCCGCCTGCAGCGCGGGGTCGAGCGTGGTGTGGATGCGGTAGCCGCCCTCGCGCACGGGCACGCCCGCGCGCTCCGCCTGCAGGCGCACGACGTCCACGAACCAGGGCGCCGTGACCGTCATGCCGCCGTTGGGCACCGTGCGCACCGGCTCGCGCTTGGCCGCCTCCGCCTGCGCGCGCGGCACGAAGCCCTGCTCCACCATCAGGTCGAGCACCGTGTTGCGGCGCTCGCGGTTGCGCGCGGGAAAGCGCGCGGGATCGTACTGCACGGGGCTCTTCGGCATCGACGCCAGCGACGCCGCCTCGGCCAGCGTGAGCTGCGCCGCGGGCTTGCCGAAGTAGTGGCGCGCCGCCGCGTCGATGCCGTGCCAGCCGTGCCCGAACGCGATCGTGTTGAGGAACGCCTCGAGGATCTGCTCCTTGGAGTAGCGGCGCTCCATCTCCAGCGCCGCCTGCTGCTCGCGCAGCTTGCGCCCCGGTCCGCGGTCGCGCCGGTCGATCACGTCGGGGTGCATGTTGCCGACGAGCAGCTGCGTGATCGTGCTCGCGCCGCGCACGTCGCCGCCGATCGCGTCCTTCAGCGCGCCGGCGATGCCGATCACGTCGACGCCGTTGTGCTGGTAGAAGCGCTTGTCCTCGACCGCGATGAACGCGGCGGGCACCCAGCGCGGCAGCGTGCGCAGCGCGACGCTCGTGCGCACCTGGCGCCCGAACTCGCCGATCATCGACCCGTCGCGCGCGTACACGACCGTCGACTGCGGCAGCGGGATGATGCGCCACGGCTCGCCGGTGCCCGAGGCGGGCGCCTGGGCGTGGATCGACGCGTGCGGAGTCGCGGCGGAGATCGCGACGGACGCTGCGAGCGCCAGCGCGTGCGTCAGGGCGTGCGTCAGGGCGTGCGTCAGGGCGCGCGACGTGCGAGGGACGGCGCGCGTGGCGCGCGGCCGGGCGAGGCGGGGCATGGCGGCGAGGAGGGGATGCGGACGTGCACCGCAAGATACACCGGCCCCTACGAGGCGATTCCGGCACCGGGTTCCCCCTGCGACGCGCGGGCGTGACCGCCGTCACGGACGTGACCACGCGCCCCCTGCGTTGCCCCGGCCGCGCGCCCCGATCACGTTTCCGACATGACCCATCGCCCGCTCACCATCGCGCTCGTGCAGTTCCGCCCCGTGAAGGGCGAGTACGAGGCGAACGTCGCCCGCATCGGCGCGCTGCTGGCCGACTGCGCCGCGCTCTCGCCGCGCCCCGACGTCGTCCAGCTCCCCGAGACCGCGGCGTCCGGCTACTTCGTGGAAGGCGGGGTGCGCGAGCTGGCGGTGACCGCCGGGACGCTGGCGCGCGACGTCGATGCCGCCTACCGCGCCGCCGCGCAGGCAGCGGGGCGCGCGCCCGACGCGCTCGACGTGGTGGTCGGCTTCTACGAGGTGTGGCAGGACACGCTCTACAACAGCGCGCTGTACCTGACGGTGGGCGGCGAGGCGTGGACGATCGGCCACGTGCACCGCAAGCACTTCCTGCCGACGTACGGCCTGTTCGACGAGGAGCGGTTCGTCGAGCGCGGGCTCGACCTGCGCGCCTTCGACACGCCGTGGGGGCGCGCGGCGATCCTCGTCTGCGAGGACGCCTGGCACTCGCTGACCGGGACGATCGCCGCGCTCGACGGCGCGCAGGTCGTCTTCGTCTCGGCCGCGGCGCCGGCGCGCGGCGTGTGGCCGCGCGGCGACGACGTCCCCGGGCCCGCGAGCGTGGCCCGGTGGGAGCGCCTGGTGCGCGACATCGCCGAGGAGCACGGGGTGTTCGTGGCGCTCACGAACCTCGTGGGGAGCGAGGGGGGCAAGGCGTTCGGCGGCAGCTCGACGGTGTGCGGGCCGAAGGGGGACGTGCGCGTGCGCGCGCCCGTGTTCGCCGAGGCGATCGTGTCGATCACGGTCGACTTGGGCGACCTGACGCGGGCACGGGCGGACTCGCCGCTGCTGAACGACCTGCGGGTGGCGATGCCGCACCTGCTGCGGATGGTGGACGCGGTGCAGCGCTCGGTGCCGGTGAGGCTGGCGTACGACCCGCCGACGCCGAAGGGGGAGTCGCACGGGCTCGTGCACGCGGACGAGCGCGCGCCGCATCCGGCGACTCCAGGCGCTGAATCGGCGCGGGGGGCCCCCCCCGAGACACAACATCGCGCCGCGGCCCCGGACGCACCGCACCGCGCCGACGCGGCCCGGATCGCCGTGACGCAGGTCGCGCTCGCCGACCATGGCCATCCGCCCTCGCTCGACGTCGACCCCGCCCTGCTCGAGGCGTGGCTCGTCGCCTTCCTGCGCGACGAGCTGGCGCGCCGCGGCTTCCGGAAGGCGATCGTCGGCTGCTCGGGCGGCGTCGACTCGGCCGTCACCTGCTTTCTGGCGGCGCGCGCACTCGGACCCGAGCACGTGGTCGCGGTGCGGATGCCGTACCGCACGTCGAGCCCCGAGTCGCTGGCGCACGCCCAGCTCGTCATCGACGCGCTCGGGCTCGAGGGGCGCACGGTGGACATCTCCCCCGCGGTCGACGGCTACCTGGCGAGCGCGCCGGACGCCGACCCGTCGCGGCGCGGCAACGTGATGGCGCGGCTGCGCATGATCACGCTGTTCGACCTGTCGGCCGCGCTCCGCGCGCTCCCGCTCGGCACCGGCAACAAGACCGAACGGCTGTTCGGCTACTTCACCTGGCATGCGGACGACTCCCCGCCGGTGAACCCGCTGGGCGACCTGTTCAAGACGCAGGTGTGGGCACTCGCGCGCCACTTGGGGGTTCCAGACGTGATCGTCGAGAAGCCGGCGTCGGCGGACCTGATCGCGGGTCAGACCGACGAGGGCGACTTCGGCATCAGCTATCAGCAGGCGGACCGGATCCTCAACTGGCTGCTCACGGGCCACCGCCCGGAGGAGCTGGTCGCGCGCGGCTTCGCGGCCGCGGACGTGGAGCGGGTGCGCAAGCGGGTGGCGGGGACGCACTGGAAGCGGCGGCTGCCGGCCGTCGCCATGGTGAGCCCGACGGCCATCGGCGAGGCGTACCTGCGGCCGGTGGACTACTGAATCCAAGCTCTGCCGTAACAACGTGTTAGCGGGAAACGCCCGGCGCCGCTCGGCGTTGCGCATGTCCCGCTGACACGTCCATATTGTGACGCGCGTCGCATCTCCGTGGCGCGTGCAGGACCCCATACGCCGGACCCGACGACGATGCGCTGCTCATTCGTCGCCGCGCTGACGTGCATGTCCCTCATCGTGCCTGGCGCCCTGCGCGCCTCGGTGAGCGACGACGTCATCGCACGCCCAGTCGCCCGCTCTGCCGACCGCCCCGGGGATGCCCCGTCCAAGGCGCGCGGCACCCCGCGCACGCCCCTGGGCACCCCGGTCGCGGGTCCGCTGGGCCGACCCCTCGGCACGCCGACGATCGCCCCCAGCGGCGCGCCCGTCACCACGCTCGTCAGCGAGCGCCGCGCGCCCACGGCCGCCTTCTCCGCCGACAGCCTCGTCGTCGAGAAGACGCAGCGCCGCCTCACGCTCTGGGCGGGCGGCCTGCCGATCCGCACCTACGACGTCGCCCTCGGCGGCAACCCGGTGGGGCACAAGGAGAAGGCGGGCGATCGGCGCACGCCCGAGGGGCTCTACTACATCGACGCGCGCAACCCGAACAGCCGCTACCACCTCGGGCTGCACGTCTCGTATCCCAACGCGCAGGACGTCGCCCGCGCCCGCGCGCAGGGCTTCACGCCCGGCGGCGACATCATGCTCCACGGCCTGCCCAACGGGCAGGGCAAGGTCGGGCCCCTGCACCGCGCCTACGACTGGACCAACGGCTGCGTCGCCGTGACCGACGAGGAGATCGAGGAGCTGTTCGCCTCGGTGCCCGTGGGGACGCCGATCCGCTTCCTCCCCTGACCGCGTAGAGGGCACGCCCGCGGGGCCGCGAATCGCGGTGCTCGTGCGTAGACTCGGGGGCCGACCGCACCACCTGCGGTTGGCCCCCGTCTCACGTCCACCGCGACAGGCCATGCCCCGCCACCGCCGGCCCCGCTCCACCCGCGCGTCGTCGCCGCTGCGCGCGCTACCGCTCCTCGCCGCCGCCGCGCTCGCGCCCGCCGCGCTCCCACTCACGTCGCTCGGCGCCCAGCCCGCCGCCCGGCCGACCGCGGCTCCTGCTCCCACCGTCGACCCCAAGCTCCTGGGGGCGCTGCGCTGGCGCATGGTCGGCCCCGCCCGCGGCGGCCGCGTCACCGCTGCCACCGGCGTCGCGTCGCAGCCGCACACCTTCTACTTCGGCTCCACCGGCGGCGGCGTCTGGCGCACCACCGACGCGGGCCAGAACTGGGTCAACCTCTCCGACGGGCAGATCAGGGAGGGCTCGATCGGCGCCGTCGAGGTCGCGCCTTCCGACCCGAACGTGCTCTGGGTCGGCACCGGCTCGGACGGCCTGCGCAGCAACGTCTCCACCGGCCGTGGCGTCTACCGCTCCACCGACGCCGGGAAGACGTGGACGCACGTCGGGCTGCGCGAGTCGGGCCACATCGGCGGCATCCGCGTGCACCCGCGCGATCCCAACACCGCCTTCGTCGCCGCCATCGGCAACGGCTTCAAGCCGAACGCGGAGCGCGGCCTGTTCCGCACGCGCGACGGCGGGAAGAGCTGGGAGAAGGTGCTCTTCGTCTCCGACAGCACGGGCGCGGTGGACGTCGAGCTCAAGCCCGACGACCCGAACACGCTCTACGCCTCGATGTGGCGCGCCGAGCGCAAGCCGTGGACGATCATCTCCGGCGCGTACGAGGGCGGCATCTACAAGAGCACCGACGGCGGCACGACCTGGAAGAAGCTTGAGGGCGGCCTGCCCAAGGGTCTCTTCGGCAAGAGCAACGTCGCCGTCAGCGCCGCGGACCCGAACCGCGTCTACGCGCTCATCGAGGCGGCGAGCGGCGCGGGCCTCTACCGCTCCGACGACGCGGGCGCGAGCTGGACGCGCGTCAACGACCAGGCGTCGCTCATCACGCGCCCCTTCTACTACACCACGCTCGGCGCCGACCCGACCAACGCGGACGTCGTGTACGCGGGCGCCGAGGGCTTCTTCAAGTCGACCGACGGCGGGAAGACGTTCCGCTCGATGTCGACGCCGCACGGCGACAACCACGACATCTGGATCAACCCGAAGGACGGGCAGATCATGATCCAGGCGAACGACGGCGGCGTGAACGTCTCGCTGAACGGCGGCCGCACGTGGAGCTCGCAGTACAACCAGCCGACGGCCGAGATCTACCAGGTCGCGGTGGACAACCAGTACCCGTACCTCCTGTACGGCGCGCAGCAGGACAACTCGACGCTCATCGTGCCGTCGCTGCCGACGACGTCGTCGTCGCCCGACGATCCGATCCAGAGCTGGCGCCAGGGCCCCGGCTGCGAGACGGGCCCGATCCTGCCGCACATCACGAATCCGGACACGGTCTACGGCTCGTGCAAGGGGCAGTTCAGCCGCGCGTCGCTGCGCAGCGGCCAGGAGCAGCAGTCGTGGGTGGGCGCGCAGTCGCTCTACGGCAACGCGGGCAAGGACCTGATCTACCGCTTCCAGCGCGTGTCGCCGATGGAGACGAGCCCGCACGACGCGCGCACGGTCTACTACGGCTCGCAGTACGTGCACCGCACGCGCGACGAGGGGAAGACGTGGGAGCGCATCTCCCCCGACCTCACGGCGAACGATCCGCAGTACCAGTCGGTGATCTCGGGCAGCCCGATCACGATCGACGTGACGGGTGAGGAGATGTACGCCACGCTCTACGCGATCCGCGAGTCGACGCTGGAGCCGGGCGTGATCTGGACGGGCGCGAACGACGGCCCGATCCACGTCACGCGCGACGGCGGGAAGACGTGGGCGAAGGTGACGCCGCCCGACCTCGGCCCCGGCGGCCGCGTGCAGAACATCGAGCCGTCGCCGCATCGCAAGGGCGCCGCGTACGTCGCGGTGCTGCGCTACCAGCTCGGCGACTTCAAGCCGTACCTCTACGCCACGAACGACTACGGCAAGTCGTGGCGCCTGCTGACGCCCGGCGACAACGGCATCCCGGCCGACGAGCCGACGCGCGTGGTGCGCGAGGATCCCGCGCGCGCGGGGCTGCTGTACGCGGGCACGGAGTTCGGGGCGTACGTGTCGTTCGACGACGGGCGCCGCTGGCAGTCGCTGCAGCTCAACCTCCCGAACACGCCGATCACCGACCTGCGCGTGCACCGCAACGACCTGGTGATCTCGACGCAGGGCCGCTCGTTCTGGATCCTGGACAACGTCACGCCGCTGCACGCGCTCGCGGACGAGCGGCAGCGCGCCGCGCTGGCGGGCGCGCCCGCGCATCTCTTCCGCCCGCGCGAGGCGGTGCGCACGCGCTACCGCGCCGGCTTCGGCGGGCTGGAGGCCGAGCGGACCGCGACGGCCGATCCGCAGTATCCGCCGGCGGGCGCGATGATCGACTACTGGATCGCGAAGGCGCCCGAGGGCCAGGCCACGCTCGACATCCTCGACTCGGCCGGCGCGGTGATCCGCAGCATCACGAGCGTCTCGCCCGGCGAGCGCACGCAGGCGGTCGAGAACAACATGCGCGCGCCGGCGTTCGAGCGCACGGGTACGCCGCGCCTCGACGTGCGCGAGGGGATGCGCCGCTTCGTGTGGGACTACACGCTCCCCGGGCCGTGGGACGCGGCCACGCAGCGCCCCGGCCGCAACGGCCCGATGGCCGCGCCGGGCCGCTACACGGCGCGCCTGACGATCGCGAACCCGGCCGCCGGCACGCAGCGCTGGACGATGTCGCAGCCGCTGATCGTGCGCGCCGATCCGCGCCAGCTGAAGGACGGCGTCACGCCCGCGGTGATGCGCGCGCAGCTCGCGCACAACCTCAAGGTGCGCGACATGGTGAGCGAGACGAACCGCCTCGTGGCGCGCGTGCGCGCGGCGCGCACGCGCTTCAACGGCGCGCCGCCGGGCACGATCCAGCAGGACAGCCTGCGGCTGCTGCAGGCGCTCGAGGGCAAGCTGGTGACGCCGGCCATCCGCTACAGCCGTCCGGGGCTGCAGGCGCACATCAGCTACCTGTACGGGATGACGCTGCAGGCCGACCAGCGCGTGCCGCGCGACGCGGTGGAGCGCTACCAGGCGCTGCGCCGCGAGCTCGACGCCGTGCAGGCGGAGGCGCGCCGGCTGCTCGGGCCGGAGCGCGAGACGACGGCGTCGTCGGGCTCGTGATGGACGAGGCGAAGCTCCGCGCCTGGTGGTGGCACCGCCAGGGCCTCGACGGCTCGCTGCGCGGTGCATCCCCGGCTGACGTGCTCGCCCGCTCCGGGTGGGCACGCTCGGTCGGCGGCGTGGGGCCGTACCTCACGCTGTTCGCGCGCGCGGGCACCGCGCGCGCGGACGCGGACGCCGCGGCGGCCGCGCAGCAGATCCACGAGCTGCCGTCCGCGCGCGGCTGCACCTACGTCCTCCCCGCGCAGGACTTCGCGCTCGGCCTCGCGGTGGGCGACGGCTTCCGCGACGCGGAGATGCGCACGGCCGAGAAGCTGGGCGTGACGCGCGAGGAGATCGACGCGCTGTGCGACGCGGTCGTCGGCGCGCTGGAGAAGTCTGGTGGCCCCCTCGATCCCGACGGGCTGCGCGCGGCGACCGGCGACCGCTCGCGCAGCCTGGGCGAGGCGGGCAAGAAGAAGGGGCTCACCACCACGCTGCCGGTGGCGCTGGGGCGCTTGCAGGCGCAGGGCGAGATCCGGCGCGTGCCGGTGAACGGGCGCCTCGACAACCAGCGCTACGCCTACGTCCGCTGGTCGCCGAACCCGCTCGCGTCGCACGCGCTGTCCGCCGCGGAGGCGCGCACGGAGCTCGCGCGCCGCTACTTCGCGTGGGTCGGCCCCGCGACGGCGGGCGAGTTCCAGTTCTTCTCGGGGCTCGGCGTGAAGGCGGCGAAGGAGGCGGTGGCGCCGCTCGGCCTCGTGCCGGTGGAGAGCGGCAGCGACCGGCTGCTGCTGCCGCAGGACGTGAGCGCGTGGCGCGCGTTCGAGGCGCCGGCGACGCCGCAGTACGCGCTCGTCAGCTCGCTCGACGCGATCTCCGCCGCGCGGCGCGACGTGGCGTCGCTGCTCGATGCGGGCGATCGCGAGCGCGACGTGCTGGTGGACGACGGCAAGGAGCGCGCGATCGGCGCCATCAGCGACCTGCCGAGCCACGCGATCCTCGACCGCGGGCGCCTGATCGGGCTGTGGGAGTTCGACGCCGACGCGGGCACCATCGCGTGGGCGACGTTCGACCGCCGCCGCGACGCCGCGCTGGAGGCGGCGGTCGCGGCGACCGAGGCGTACGTGCGCGATCAGCTGGGCGACGCGCGCTCGTTCAGCCTCGACTCGCCGCGCAGTCGCGCGCCCCGCGTGCGGGCGTTGCGCGCGATGCGCTGACGACCGTCAGGCCGCGCAGGCGAGGCTGACCGCCCGCCGCGCGTTGCGCTTGAGCGCGCGGTGCACGGCGCGCGCGTAGCGCATGAAGTTCAGCCCCGCCCACGGATGCCGCAGGAAGAACTCCTGCGGCAGCAGGTCGCCCTTGAGGCGGTTGCAGCGCACGCACGACGCGACGAGGTTGCCCGGCACGTTGCCGCCGCCATGCGCGCGCGGATAGACGTGGTCGAGCGTCGCGGTCTCGCGCTCCAGCGGAGTCGCGCAGTACACGCAGCGCCGTCCGCAGTCGCGGAGCGCGGCGGCCTTCAGCGAGCGCTTCACGAGCTGCTCGCTGCACTCGGCGGCGCCGAACCGCCGGCGGGGGCGGCGCGGGACGCGGGCGAGCGCGGTGCGGGGAACACTGCGGCGGCTCAACGGACGCGGCATGAGACCTCGCGGAATGGGGGCCGGAACGGCGACACCCCGCCACGAGCGAGGGCTCGTGAGCGGGGCGTCGGGATCTGGGGCTGCGACGAGGCGCCGGGGCGCGGCGCGAAGACGTGCTGGGCGTGGGAGGGCGGCGGCGGCTCGGCGGCTGGCGCGGCCGCGGCGGGCATCGCCCCCGCGCGTCGCCACTCCCGCCCGTGCTCGCGTGCTGCGTGCATGCTCCTCCTGAAGGCTGGTGCTTGCGTCGCCGGCTCAAAACGCAGCCGGCGTGCCAGGACTACGCGGTGACGCGGAGGACGGAACGGCGGAGAACGGAACCGCGGAGGACGATGGGGCGTGGGACGGGACGGCGGGCTACGCGACCGGAGCGCCGCCCGTGCTGCCGGCGCTGCCCGCGCCCACGTCGCCGCGCATGGGGTCGCGCAGCGCCGAGATGATGCGGACGGCCATCGCGTCGAGCCGGGTGCGATCGGGCATCTCCGACGCCGCGAACGGGAGCGGGACGTCGAAGCCGTCGCCCGCGCGGCGCGGGATGAGGTGCACGTGGAAGTGGAACACGTCCTGGCCGGCGGCGGAGCCCGAGTTCACGACGACGTTCATGTCGTGGCACCCCGACACCTGCTGGATCACCGGCATGAGCTTCGTCGCGACCTCGTACAGGTGCAGCCCGACCTCGCGCGGCAGGTCCTCGATGCGCTCATAGTGCGTGCGCGGCACGACGAGCACGTGGCCGTCGTTGACGGGCTGGATGTCCATGAACGCCATGGCGACGGCGTCCTCGTAGCAGACGGACACCTCGCCGGCGCCCCCGATGATGTCGCAGAAGGGACAGTGCATCGGCGTCTTGGGCATGCGCGGCGGCCTCGGAGCGGGGAGCGGTGGAACGGGACGTCGACCGCGAGGTGCAGGGCCGGTGCCACGCGTCGACGTGACGTCATCGCGCGGCCGTCCGTGCCCTCGTCGCGAACATTCGATCGCGCGCACGGACTGTCAAGCGTCGCGCGCACGCGACGCTCGGCGTCGCGTGCGTGGCCGGCGCTACAGCCAGTCGCGCATCTGCTCGGGCGTGAGGTTGCCGCCGCACAGCGGCGTGGCCGCCAGCGCGCCGCGCACGAGCGCCGGGTGCGCCAGCGCGGCCGCGACGCCCACCACGCCCGCGGGCTCGACGACGAGCCCGACGTGGCGGTGCACCAGCCGCATCGCCTCGCGTATCGCGTCGTCGTCCACGAGCACGACCTCGTCGACCGCGCCGCGCAGGTCGTCGAGCGCCTCGGGCACGGGCACGCGCACCGCGATGCCGTCCGCGATCGTGGCGGCGCGCTCCGTCCGCACCACGCGCCCCTCCCGCAGCGACCGCGCCATCGACGGGGCGCCGGCAGCGCACACCGCCACCAGCCGCGTGCCCGGCGACAGCGCGCGCAGCGCGTGCCCGACGCCGGCGAGCAGCGCGCCATTGCCCAGCGGCACCAGCGCGACGTCGAGCGGCGCGGGCCAGCGCGCGAGCTCCAGCCCCATCGTCCCCGCGCCCTCGGTCACGGCCAGCTCGCGCCCGTCCTCCACGAACGGCACGCCTTCCTCGGCCGCGGCGGCGCGCGCCGCGTCCTTCGCCGCGTCGAAGTCGTCGCCCGCCAGCCGCACCTCGGCGCCCAGCGCGCGCATGCGCGCGATCTTGAGCGTGTTGGCGGTGTGCGCGGCGTACACGGTCGCGCGCGCGCCGCGGCGGCGCGCGGCGTCGGCGATCCCCTGCCCGAAGTTGCCGGCCGACGCGCACACCACGCGCGGCGGCGGCGCCCCACGCGCCGCCGCCTCCGCCACCAGCGACGCGACGAACCAGTCCGCGCCCCGCCCCTTGAACGAGCGGACGGGGTTGAGCGTCTCGACTTTCAGCACCACCCGTGCGCCGAGCGCGTCGTTCAGCGGCGCGGACTCGAGCTGCGGCGAGTCGAGGAACGCCGGATCGATCGCACGCTGCGCGCGGCGGATGCCGTCGAGCGTGACGCGGGATGCCGTGCTCACGGCTGCCCGAACGGATCGCCCGGCGGCGCGACGAGCGCGGGCGACGGCTTGGGCGCCTCGCGGCTCGTCAGCCACTGCTCGGCGTCGGTCGCGAGCGAGCGGTAGTGCGCGCGCGCCTCGATCCGCCCGCCGTTCGGCAGCCCGCGCGCGGCGCGTCCCGCGGCGGCGCCCAGCTCGCCGAGCTTCAGCTCCGCCATCGCGCGGACCTCGGGCGCCGCGTCGCTGTCGGCGGCGAGCGCGATCAGGCGGTCGAGCAGCGCGCGCTGCGCCACGAAGCGCATCGCCTGCTCGGCGGACGCCGTCGTCGTGCTCGCGGCGCCCGTGGGCCAGCGCGTGCCCGCGGCGATCGAGTCGATCGCCTCGGCGAGCGAGAGCTGGCGCGGGTCGAAGGCGTGCTGCTGCACCAGGCGCGCGGCGCGCTCGCGCTGCAGCGTGGCGTCGATCGTCATCTGCGCCAGCGTGCGCGCGGCGCCCAGGGCGTCGAACGTCGGGCGCGTGCGCGACCGGAACAGCTCCACGTCCGGCGTGACGGCGCTGGCGTTGGGTCCGAGCAGCGCGCGCACCGTGTCGGGGATCGCGAGCTCGCGCGGCCGCAGCCCGCCCACCAGCAGCGCGAGGGCGCGGCGCTGGCGGTCCGCGGCGACCGCGCGCGTCGCCTGCTGGCCGTCGCCGCGCATCGCGCTGGCGTACTCCATCCCGCCGATCGTCTTGGCGAGCGAGTTGAGCGCGAAGCGGTGCATGAAGTACACGGGCGCGAAGCGCTCCTGCAGCAGCGCGAGCGGATCGCCCGGCCGCACCACGCGCTCGCCGAAGCGCGCCATCGCGACGCGCCGCACGCCGGTCTGGTGGCGCCAGAACTCCTCGGGCGTGGCGGCGTCGTCCCACAGGTTCACGCGCGGGTCGCTCGCGAACTCGGGGCGCGCGTCGCCGTCCGACAGGTAGAGGAAGCCCTTCTGCAGCCCCTCGCGCACGATCGCGCGCAGCGAGTCCTTCTCGCTCGCAGCCGGGAAGATGCCGTAGCCCCAGCGGATCGCCCACACGTCGTACTCGCCCGGGCCCACGTCGTACGCCTGCGAGATGTCGATCTCGCCCGCGGGCGTCAGCCGCACGCGGGGCGCGGGGTAGTCCATCACGCTCCCGCGCTCGTACGTCGACGCGATGTAGTTGTGCCCGAGGCCGAGCGTGTGCCCGACCTCGTGCGCGCTCACCTGCCGCACGCGCGACAGCACGAACGCGGTGTCCGCGGCCGCCGCCTCGGCGCCCATGAGGCCCGCGTAGAGGTTGTAGTCGGTGCGCGCGCGGTGGCTGTCCATGCGCGCCATCGCCTTCAGGATCTCGCCCGTGCGCGGGTCGCCGAGCGAGCCGCCGACGGACCAGCCGCGCTCGTTGCGGTTCTCCCACTGCACGACGTTGTAGCGCGCGTCCATCGGGTCGGCGCCGGCGGGCAGCCACTCGACGCGGAAGCCGCCCGTGAGCCCCGCCTTGTCGAACGCCTCCTCCCACCACTTCACGCCCTGCATCGTCGCCGTCTTCACCGGCTCGGGGATGCCGGGATCGACGTAGTACACGATCGGGTTGGCGATGCGGCCGTCGGGGCCGCGCAGCAGCCGGTGGCGGCCGATCCACGCCTGCTGCAGCGGGCGCTGGATGGGCTGCGCGAAGTCGTGGAAGCGGATGCCGAAGTAGCCGACGCGCGGATCCCACTCGCGCGGGCGGTACGCGCCGTCGGGCAGCGCGACGAGCGACAGGTGCTCGCGCAGCGTGAACGCGCGCCCGTCGGGCGTGATGCGCTCGACGATCGGGCCCGGGCGGCCGCCCGAGGCGAACGTCAGGTTGATGTCGACCTCGGTGTTGCGCGGGAAGTTGCGCGTCAGCGCGCGGTTGATCCCCGAGCGGTCGCGCGCGACCGCGTAGCTCCCCTGCCCCGCGCGCTCCAGCGTGCGCGGCACGTCCATCCAGTCGCGCACGAAGAAGTCGGTCGCGTCCACCAGCAGCCGCCCGCCCTCGGTCCCCACGAGCGGCAGCGCCGCGACGATGCTCGGCGGGAACGCCTCGGCGACGCTGCGCTGGTGCGCGGCGTTGGCCGTGTCGGAGCTGCGGTACTGCCAGTTCTCGAGCACCGCCAGCACCTTCTCGCCCGACCGGTCGAAGCGCACGACGTAGTTCTCGCCGCTCATGCCGCGGTCCAGCCCCACCGGGTTGGAGCCCAGACCCGTGGCGAGGGTCGTCAGCAGCAGCGCGCGCGTGGAGTCGCCGGGCAGCTCGAGCAGCACCTTGCCGGTGCGCGCGTCGTGGTGGAGCGGCAGGAAGCCGTCGAGCCGCTCGTGACCGGCGGTCTTGCCGCCGAACGGTGCCGCCTGGGCGGCGAGCGGGCGCGCGACCGCGCATACGGCAAGTGACGCCGCGGCGAGCACCGTGGTGACACGCGAGGAACGGAGCGTGGGCATGGCGGAGGCTGAGGGGAGCCGGCGGTGGACGTGCGACGGGCCGCCCTCGGGAGGACGGCCCGTCGCCAAACTTACGGTGCGGCGCGGCGGGGCGTTGTGGCTGCCCCGCTGCCAGCTCCCGCCGCTACTTGTGCGGCTGGTCCTCGTGCGCCTGCAGGTTCCCCTTGATCGGGAGGTTCGTGAAGCTCAGGACCACCTGCCCCTGCGTGTTCCAGATCGTGAGCGACACGCGGTCGTTCGCCTTGCCGCCGGGCGATCCGTCACCGTCCACGAAGGTGAACGAGATCCGCGAGATCGCCTGGCCGTTCAGCGCGCCCTCGGCGGTGCCGAGGAAGGTGTCGAACGGCGCGTCCGGCTGGTCCGGGATCACGTTCGGATCGTCGAGGCACGTGGCCGTCTTGATCGGCTTGTCGAGATGCCACCGGTTGCCCGGCCAGTTGATCTCGATGTTGTTCGAGAGCGTGATGTCGCAGTGGATCGTGAAGCCGGTGCTGATCGTCAGCGTGCCCCCGTTGTTGGGCAGCGTGATCTCGATCTTGCCGCTGCCGCCCGTCATCCGCCCTTCCAGGCTGTTGACGAACGGGTTCGCGCTGCCGTTGGGCGACGCGATCGAGAGGTTCAGCGTCGAGACGAGGTCGCCACACTGCTCGGTGGGATCGAGCAGATAGCCGGCGGGCGCCGCCGTCTCCTTGATGCAGTAGCGGCCGAGCGGCAGCCCCGCAACGAGGAACTGGCCGTCGGCGGAGTTCGCGTCGGGCGCGACGTTGTCGGTCACGCTCAAGTCGGGCGTGCTCACGGCGGCGCCGAAGCGATCATGCGTCCGCCGCACGCGGAACGTCGCGCCCGCGAGATAGCGTGGCGGCGTCGCCGCGTCGATCTTCACCCAGCTCAGCGAGCCGGCGCTGTAGATCTTCCGCGCGTCGTCGCCGACCGCCGTGGCGAGCCCGGGGCCGGTGGAACGCGTGAGGCTCACCCCGTTCACGCTGAACGTGGTCGTCGCGTGGATGACGACCGTGCCGGCAGTCGGGCTGTTGATCGTCACCGTGCACGTGCCGCTGGTCGTCGTGCACGTGTTGCCGCCCACGAACGTCGCGGTCGCGCCGTTGCTGTTCGTGAGGCTGAGCGTCACGAGCGTGCCGTTCGGCGCCGGCCCGAAGCCGGTCACCGCGTCGCCACCACCCGTGTTCGCCGCCTTCTTGTCGTCCTGCTGCACCAGCGCGGTCAGGACGTGCGGCTCACCGATGCCGTTGGTGTCGTCCAGCGGCGAGATGGAGATGCGCGCGTCCGGCGACGCGTTGGTGAACACGACGTCGATCGTCGTCGCGCTCGCGGTGCCAGGCACCGCCACGCAGAAGAGCTCATGCCCCTGCCCGTCCGTGGTCGGCACGGCTGGCGTTCCACCCGTGACCCGCGGCGCGTTGACGCCGCCGACGGTGGCGGAGACCGGGGCGGAGCCCGCAAGGATCGCCTCGCAGGCCAGCAGCTGGACGTCGGTGCCGAGCGGGATCGCGAAGGTGGCGACCGTGGGGCGGAAGCCCGCGCCCACCCACTCGCCCTCGATCAGCTCGTAGACCGTGACGGGCCAGCCCGTGTAGGGCGCACCGTCGAGGATCTTCGAGATGCGGATGAACGGCGGATTCTCGACGACCTTGAAGTTGTCCGTCTTGACGAAGTTGCGCCCGGGATTCTTGAAGCCTGGGTCGGGCGCGTAGCCGATCAGCGTGCGCGGCGACGACGAGTAGACGCCCGCCGTCTGCGTGTTCAGGTTGCCGCCCTTTTCCAGATATGCCTTGAGCGGCGTGATCCACGCCTTGTAGACGCCGCCGTTGTTCGGCGTGTCGAAGAACGGCATCATCTGGACGGTCGTGCCGCCGCCCAGCTCCGTGTCGGCGTTCGTGTCGTGCTGGCCGGAGGCGCCCGCCGCGCCTTCCGGCGCGTCCTCGACATGGCAGGGATTGTTCTTGGTCGATCCCGACCCGCCCCACACGTCGGCGGCGGCGGGATCCTGCCCCGGGATGGACGCGACGGCCACCGTTCCCTTGATCACGCCGCCGTCCACCTGCACGACGCGGCAGCGTGCCGGGTCCTTGGAGAGCAGCAGCTTGCCCGGCGGATCGGTGATCTGGAAGACGTACAGCCCGTCGGGCAGCCCGGCCGCCTGCGAGTTGGCGTTGCGCGGGCCGCCGTCCAGGTAGACCTCGATCTTCTGCGTGTACTTCGTGTTCCCGTTGACGACGTCACCGTCCGGCGTGGTCGTGAAGATCGCGCCGTGGACCGGCGTGCCGGCGGTGTACTCGTCGGTGATCGATCCCGTCAGCACGCGCTGCGGCGCGTCCGACGGCGTGAGCTGCGGGGCGACGGTGTCGTCGCGACAGGCTACCGCGGCCGCCATCACGGCGACCGGGAGGAGCGCGAGCCATCGCATGCTCGACTTCATGTGCATCGTGTCGCCTCTCTGATGGTCGACTGCGTGAGGTCGATGGGCCGCGGCCGCGGAGTGGCGGGAGAGCCCGGCGCGGTGCGCGCTGGGCGGCGGTCGCGAGTGCGCGCACGACGCGCGAGGGCGGCACATGGCGTCCTCCGGCGAGGGACTGGGAACGCCGGCCCGGGGACGCAGACTCGCGCTTCGCTCCCGGCCGACGGATCGCTGCTGTGTAGCGACATCACGGCGTGCGCGTAGCGGCCGCGCGGCGGGGGATGGTTCGACCCGGCCGCTCGCCCCGGGCGACGTCGCCCGAGCACGAGCCGCGAGCGCTCGATCGTGGCGCGGCCGCGATGCGGCGAGGGGGAAGCGAGCGCGCTCGCTTCCCCCTCGGCCCTACCCTCGCCGTCCCGCCTGTGGGCCCACGGTGCGGCGAGTGCGGCACCGGGCCCGCAGCCCCGGTGCCGTCGATGCCGCCGTCACTGGCACAGCACCGTGTTGTGCAGGTTGTTCGCCGCGTCCAACAGCGTGTGCAGCGCGAGCAGCCTCGCCAGCCGCTGACCGGCGTCAACTTCGCTGTTGGCTGCGCTCCACTTACTCACCAGCTCCGACTGCGAGAATGGATACGCCGAGAGCGCGGTGGTGTTCAGGTAGCCCGCGATCAGCGACCGGGCCGCCTTGCGCGCCTCGTCATCCGTGCCGCCCGTGCCGACGATGCCGAGCATCGTCTCCCCGACCAACTCGGGCGCGGGCTCGAAGAAGCTGTTGAAGAGCGTGGTCTGGATGAACGGGTTGGTGCTCCCGTTCGTGATGCGCGGCGGGCCCCACTGCGGGTCGTTCACCGTGTTCCACAGGTCGATGCCGAAGCCACCCTGCCAGAAGCCCGGCGTGCACCCCTGGTTCGGCTGGTTCAGGAAGTCGAGGCCCGCGTTGAGATTCTGGCCCGACTGCAGCGTGAGGCTGTAGCCGATGCCCGGCAGCACCGGATCGTGCACCGACGCCAGCAGCGCGCCGCAGTCGATCGCGCCCGTCGTCGCGAGCGTCGGGAACCGCTGCACGAAGCCCGCCTTCTGCTCCTCGCACAGCCGGTACTGGCCCGGCGGCACGTTCGCGAAGGTGAACTGGCCGCTGCCGTTCGTGGTCGTGTGACGATGCACGGCCGCTCCGAGCCCGGTCGTCCCGAACAGGTGGATCGGCCAGGCCGCCAGCCCGACCTCGCCGCCGTCCTGCGTGCCGTTGCCGTTGGCGTCGGAGATCTTCACGCCCGCGATCGACCCGTTCTGGAAGTTGCCGAAGTCGTTGCCGGTGAAGCTCTGCGCCGACGCGCTGACGACGATCTGGTAGCCCTTCGCGCCGTAGGCCGGCGTGGCCGCGGGGCAGTCCGCCAGCGACTCGCCCGTGCCGAGCGTCGTGCCCGCGTTGGGCGCCGACTGCGCGTAGCCGTCCGGCAGCACCTCGCACACGAGGTACGTGCCCGGCAGGATGTTCGACAGCGTGTACGCGCCGTTGGCGTCGGTGACCGCCGACTGCACTGGGCTCCCACCGCTCAGCAGCTTGATCGTCACGCCCGCGATCCCGGGCTCACCGGCGTCGCGCGTGCCGTTGCCGTTCAGGTCGTGGTACTTGACGCCCGTCTTCGTGCTCGGCTGGTAGTTGCCGAAGTTGTTGTTCGCGTGCACGTCGGGCGCGCCCGGCGCGCCGGACACGATGGTGAACGTGTGCACGCCCGTGCCGCAGACGCCCGGCGGCGCGCCCGACGGGGTCGGGTACGACTGGTACCAGCCGGTGGGGCACGCCTCGGCCACCGTGTACGTCCCCGGCGGGAGCTGCGTGAACGTGTAGGCGCCGCCCGCCCCCGTCGTCGTGGTGCGGCTGACCGCGTTCCCCTTCCCGTCGGCGCCGGTGAGGTTGATCGTCCAGCCGGCGAGGCCTTCCTCGGTCGCCGTGTTCCACACGCCGTTGATGTTGCGGTCGTGGAACTTGTAGCCGCTCTTCACGCCGTACTGGAAGTTGCCGAACGCGATCTCGACGGTCGTGCCGGACGCGCCGACGGTCACGGGGATGCAGTAGTACGTGGTGCCGCCGATGGAGCGCGTCGTGGGCGCACCGGCCGCGGTGCCGTTCACCGTCGCGAACGAGAACACCCAGTCGGTGAGGCTCGCCTCGCAGACGGTGACCTGATCGCCCGGCACGAAGGTGCGCGTCGCCGGTGTCACGTCGAGGATCGGCGGGGCCTCGGTGCCGTCGCCGAGCGTCTCGATGAAGGCGACGCCCCAATCCGGCAGCGTCGGTTCGCCGGAATCGCGCACGCCGTCGCCATCGAGGTCGTTGACCTTCACGACGCGCAGGCGCGCCTCCTCCTGCACCTTGAAGTTGTCGGTCTTCTGGAAGTTGCGCGGCGGGCCGAAGCCCGGATCGGCCTGGTAGCAGCCCTGGCTGCACGGCTGCGCGTCGCGGCCGTTGATGCGCTTCAGCGGCTCGGTGAACGGATCGCTGACGCCCTTGCCCGTCGCCTTCGCGGCGTACTCGTCGATCTTCGAGATCCACGCCTTGTAGACGCCGCCCGGATTGGGCGTGTTGGCGTAGGGCATCATCTGCACGACGATCGCGCCGTTGGCGCCGTAGTCGACGTCGACGTTGGTGTCGTGCTTCCCGCTGCTGCCGGCGGCGCCCTCGGGCCCGTCGTTCGTGTGGCACGCGTCGCTGGCCGAGTGCTCGGTGAGCGTGCCGTCCGACGCTCGGTCGAGCAGCTTGACGATCACGCCATTCCGCACGCGGATCAGTCGGCACTCGGACTTGTCCTGCGACAGCAGGTACTTGCCCGACGGATCGGTGATCTGGAAGACGTAGTCGCCGTCGTCCAGGCCGGCCGCGGTCTGCGGGGAGCCGCCACGCGGGCCGCCGTCGAGATAGACCTCGCGCTTGTCGCGGTAGCGCACGTTCTCGTTCACGATCGAGCCGTCGGGCACCGTCGTGAAGATCGCGCCGGTGGGTCCGCCACCGCCGATCGCGAACGACGGTTGGACGGTCGGCGCGAGCGGGTCGCGCGCCGGCGCGCGCGGCGCGACGGTCGGGGTGTCGGCGCACCCCCATGCGAGACCGATGGTCGAGACAGCGAGGTAGCGAAGGGCTCTGCTCACGGATCCTCCCGGGTGGGGCGTACGAGCTCTCGCTCGGCGTGGCCTGCACGCCGGCTGCGCCTCGTCGCGCGCCCCATCGCTAGCGACGCCCGGCCGCGCGCGGAGGGGCGCCGCGCGCCCGGCATTCGTGCCCGGGCCGTTGCGCCTGGGCGGCGACGCGTGCGTGACGCGCGTCACCAACTGCCTGTCGCCTCGGACAGGCAGTAGTCGCGGCCCCGCTCGTGGCGCATGGCCGGGCGCGGACGTACGTCGGGGGGACGCGAACCGGGGCGGCGAGTCTGACTCGCCGCCCCGGCCGTACGATGCGCACGCGATCGCGCGGGCATCCGGTCAGGTGATGGTCAGCCGACCGTCCAGGCGATGACGGCGGGTCACACCCGTTGCCACGTTGAGAGTGACACCGGGTGCGACGCGCCGGCGATCACCGGAGACTCGCCGCGTGGTGCGCACGACGCTCTGCTCGAGCGCGTGCGAGGACGCGACCGCCTTTTCCATCGTGGTACTCGGTCCGCGGCTGGTGGCCACCCGCGTGATGCCCGGGGCAACGTCGAGCGAAGCGCTTCCCGAGGGCGCCACGACGCGGATCTGCCCGCTGTCGGAGACGGCGGTGAGCCCGCTGGCCGTGGCCCACGCGCGGTTGTCCAGGAGCTTGTCCTGACAGTTCTCGACGTTGATCGGGATCGGGGCGATGAAGTCCTTGATCTCCGAGGTGAACGCGTCCGACGAGCGGCTCTTCAGGTACGCCCGCCCGAACACCAGGCACGTCCCCGCCTGGAAGATCCCGGCGCCCTGCAGGTCGATCGCGGCCTCGCCGAAGGTCAGCGTGTCGAGCATGCGCGAGCCCGGCGCGATCGGATCCTGCACCTGCCCGATCGCCGGCGTGTTCGACGCGCCCGTGCCCGTCGGCGCCACCAGCGAGTCGACCTTGCCCCAGCACGGCACCGTGTTCGACGCCTGGCACACCGTCGCCGGGTTGCCCGTCTCCACCCAGCGGTGCACGCCCAGCGCGAGCGTGCCGCCGCCCTTCGACAGGTCGTACTTCACCAGCACGTCGCCCGCCTTGCGCGTCGGCGTCACGCCGTTGGCGCTCAGCGTCGTCAGCTGGTTGAGCTCGAAGTCCATGTTCGTCGTGCCCGAGGGCTGCTGCACGCGCTCCCACGCCAGGTAGAGGACGTCGTGCACCACGCCGCCGACGAGCACGCGGCGCGTCGTCAGGTAGAAGCGCTGCAGGTCGGCCTTGTTGTTCGGGATCGACCCGCTGACCACCGACGGCACCGGCGTGTCCTCCTTGGTGCCCTGGCCGAACGAGCTGTCGGCCGGCCCGGTGGGCGTGTCGATGTTGCAGTTGAGCTTCGGCGTCGTGCACTTGAGCAGCGTGTCGGGCAGCGTCGCCCAGTCGGGGCCCCCGTTGGAGGTGAGGTTGCCGTCGATCTCCAGCGCCGGCACCGCCGACGACGTCGGCGGCAGCAGGAAGTTCGTCGGCACCAACGCCGCCACCTTCACCACGAAGCTGTCGCTCGCCGCCAGCGTGCCGATGTTGCACTGCAGGATCTGCCGCGTGGGCGTGGTGGCGGTGACGCCCGTCGTCGTGCAGGCGGCCTGGTTGTCGGACCACGAGAGCCCGGCCGGGAGCGTGTCCGTCAGCGTGGTGCTGAACGCGGAGCCGCCGCCCGTGTTCTTCACCTTGATGGTGAACCGCGCCGAGTCGCCCGGCTGCACCGTGTAGCCCGTGTCCCCCGCGACCTTCGGCGTCTTCAGGATGCTGAGGGCCGGGCAGTTGAGGGTCACCGTGGCGGTGTCCTTCACGTCCGAGAGGCCGGTGGCGCGGCCCGTCGCGATGTTGCGGATGCCGTTGGCCGCGCAGCTCGTGCCGGCCGTGGTCGTCGCGTTGACGATCGCGCGGAGCGTATCGTTCTGCGCCAGGTCCTTCGGTCCGCACGTGAGCACGCTGCTGGCGATCCCGCAGGTCGCGTCGCTGGCCGCACCCAGCGTGTAGCTGACGCCCGTCACCTGCGGCAGCGTGTCGAGGATCCGCGCCCCGAACGCCGTGCCGGCCCCGGTGTTGGTGAGCACCACCGTCCACGAGAAGCTCTCGCCGGCGCTCTTCGTCTGCGAGGCGGGCGACTTGTCGATGGTGATGTTCGGGCAGTTGATGCGCACCTGCCCCGTGCCCGACCCCGAGCCGTCGTTGGAGGTCGTGAAGCGCGCGGTGTTCGTGATCAGCCCGCACGGCGTGGTCGCCGTGGTGGGCGCCGTCACGTGCACCGAGGCCGTGGTCGGCGTCGAGGTGGCCGCCGCCAGCGTGAACGGCGTGCAGGTCAGGACGCCACCGCTGATGGTGCACCCGGTGATCGTCGTGCCCGTGGCCGCCACGCTCCAGGTGAAGCCCGTGGGCAGCGTGTCGACGATCGCCACGTTCAGCGCGTCCGCGTTGCCGCCGTTCGTCACCGTGATCGTGAACCCGATCGGGTTGCCCGCATTGACGGTATCCGCGTCGGCCGTCTTGGTGATGCCGACGTTGGCGGTGCGCACGACGTCGCCCGACACGTTCAGGGCCTTGGCGCCGTTGCTGGAGCCGTCGAGCGTGATCAGCTTGACGTGGAACGGGGAGCCGGACTGGCCGGCGGCACCGTTGATCACCGGCAGGCCGTTGTTCTTCCAGTCGATCTCGCTGGCGAAGTGCATGCCCCACAGGAGCAGCACGTCGCTCTTGGTCGCCCGGAACCTGTACGTGACCGTCGCCTCGATGTCGCTGCTGTTGACCGCGTAGGTGACGTCGCTGATCGCCGGCGCGCCCAAGTTGTCGAAACTGCCGTTGTAGATCACCAGCGTCCTCGCGCCCGCGAAACGGGCGAACGCGGCCTGCAGCTTGGTGAGGTCGCTGGCGCTCAGGTTGATCGAGTTGGCTGCCGTCGGCGCGGGGAACGGCTCCTCGTCGAAGTCGAGCTGGTTGACGCCCGTGCCCACCGTCTTGAGCTGCCCGCCGCTGCAGAACGGCGTCATGACGGCCCCGTTGTCGAGGCACGGGTTCGCGCGGACCGTGCCGAGGGTCGCGTCGTAGCGCGCCTGGAAGTCGTAGTTCGCGTTGGTGACGCTCGACGACTTCTGGAAGCCGTACGAGATGACCAGGGTGTGAACGCCGTCGGCACCGGTGGTCGTCGCGTTCTTGATGACGAGCTTCTGCGCGATGACCTCGCCCTCGTTGTACTGGCTCTTCGAGGCGTTCAGGACGCTGTTGATGTAGTTGCAGGTGGGCGCGAGCGGATTGCCGTTCGCGCACTGCTGGAACGCGTTCTGGCTCGAGATGTCCGCCGAGGCCGCGAAGGACGGCGTGCCCGGAGTGAGCCGGGGAGCCGGCGGCGTCGGGGCGTCGGAACACGCGGCGGCCAGCGCGAGCGACGCGAGTGCGGCGCCGAGCCGCACGGTGGTGGGAAATCGGGTCATGACTGCCGTCTCCGAGGACCCTGAGGTCCTATGGCGGGGGAGTTCCTGCGGGGAAAGCGAGGCCGGACGGTCCCGGCGACGTGCGGCGGGGCGCGCGAGTGGGCGCGTGGGTGGGCGCGTGGGTGGGCGCGTGGGTGGGCACGCGGGCGGTGCGCGCGACGCCGCCACGAGACGCGACGCCATGCGGCTGCGGTCAGGCGTGCCCAGGGTGGCGCGTCTCATCACAGACCTCCTCGACGGCACGGGGGCCGACAGCCGAAGGCGGCGGCCGAGTGCTGGTACTGCGTCGGTTGGTCAGTAGCGGGGCCGTGCGACGTGCGGACGGGCCGTACGACGGCGGCGGCGCGGCCCCGGCGCGTTGCCCTGGCGTTTTCGTCCCGTACGTGGGCGCTGGGCGGTCGCGCGGGCGGCCGACGGCGCGGTTAGCGCGCGGTTAGCGCCGACGGCCCTCGCGCCGGCGGCGTTCGCGCCGACGGCGGATACGGACGCGACGTGGGGCGGCGAGCACTCGCTCGCCGCCCCACGTCGCGCGTCGATGGATGGCGCGCCGCGCACAGGCGGCGCGCCCCAGGTCAGGTATCGGTCGCGGTGCCCTCCGCCGGCGACGACGTCGTCGACGCCGGCACGACCGCGCCCGTGGCCTCCGTCGATCGTTCGACGCCGCGGCCACCGTGGCGCACCGACGCCGCGCGCACCGGCCATGCCTCGTCCGCGCTGCCGAGCACCGCCTCGACGCCCGTCGCGCGGTGCGCGACCACCGGGTACGCGGCCGGGTCGGGTCCGCCCAGGGTCACCGCGGCGACCGCGGTCACGGCGCTCGCGACCGCGGCCGGACCCGCGCCGCCACCGAGGCGACGCGCGACGGCCAGCTCACCGGTGCGCGTCGTGGGCAGCGACGCGGTGGCCTGCGCCGAGATCCGGATCCGCGCGGTGTCGGAGATGCCCGCGGCCGGGCTGAAGTTCGACGCCTTCACCCACGCCTGGTTGTTGATGAACCGGTCCGGGCAGTTCTCGACGTCGATCGGGATCGGGGCGATGAAGTCCTTGATCTCCGAGGTGAACGCGTCCGACGAGCGGCTCTTCAGGTACGCCCGCCCGAACACCAGGCACGTCCCCGCCTGGAAGATCCCGGCGCCCTGCAGGTCGATCGCGGCCTCGCCGAAGGTCAGCGTGTCGAGCATGCGCGAGCCCGGCGCGATCGGATCCTGCACCTGCCCGATCGCCGGCGTGTTCGACGCGCCCGTGCCCGTCGGCGCCACCAGCGAGTCGACCTTGCCCCAGCACGGCACCGTGTTCGACGCCTGGCACACCGTCGCCGGGTTGCCCGTCTCCACCCAGCGGTGCACGCCCAGCGCGAGCGTGCCGCCGCCCTTCGACAGGTCGTACTTCACCAGCACGTCGCCCGCCTTGCGCGTCGGCGTCACGCCGTTGGCGCTCAGCGTCGTCAGCTGGTTGAGCTCGAAGTCCATGTTCGTCGTGCCCGAGGGCTGCTGCACGCGCTCCCACGCCAGGTAGAGGACGTCGTGCACCACGCCGCCGACGAGCACGCGGCGCGTCGTCAGGTAGAAGCGCTGCAGGTCGGCCTTGTTGTTCGGGATCGACCCGCTGACCACCGACGGCACCGGCGTGTCCTCCTTGGTGCCCTGGCCGAACGAGCTGTCGGCCGGCCCGGTGGGCGTGTCGATGTTGCAGTTGAGCTTCGGCGTCGTGCACTTGAGCAGCGTGTCGGGCAGCGTCGCCCAGTCGGGGCCCCCGTTGGAGGTGAGGTTGCCGTCGATCTCCAGCGCCGGCACCGCCGACGACGTCGGCGGCAGCAGGAAGTTCGTCGGCACCAACGCCGCCACCTTCACCACGAAGCTGTCACTCGCCGCCAGCGTGCCGATGTTGCACGTGAGCAGCTGCCGACTGACGCCGCCGACCGTGATCGACGGGATCGGGCTCGGGCACTGGGTGCGGTCGTCCGACCAGGTCAGGCCCGCGGGCAGCGTGTCGGTGAGCACCGTGTTGAGCGCCGCGCCCGTCCCGGTGTTCTTCACCTTGATCGTGAAGCGCGCCGAGTCGCCGGGATTGACCAGGTAGCCCGGGTCACCCGTCGTATCCGGCGTCTTCTGGATCGTCAGGTTCGGGCACCGCACCGTGAGCGACGCCGACGCCGAGTCGGTGCCGTTGTTCGAGGTGGTCGCCCAGCCGCGGTTGTTCACGGTCCCGCAGCTGGCGAACGCGGTCCCGCTCGTGACGTGCACGCGCGCGCTGTCACTCGGCCCGAGCGTGCCGAAGTTGCACGTCAGGATGCCGCCGGCGATCGCGCAGCCGGTGGTCGAACCCGCGGCGTCGACGGACCAGCCGAGGCCCGAGTTCGTCGGAAGCGTGTCCTTGACCGTCACACCGGTCGCCGTTCCCGCGCCCGTGTTCTTCACGACCAGCCGGAATCCGATCTGGTTCCCCGCGCTGACGTTCGTCGAGTCCGCGACCTTGGTGAGGTCGAGGCTCGGGCAGAGGACCGTCGTCGTGTCGCGCGCTTCCAGCGACGCGTGATTGGTCGACGTCGCGGTCGCCACGTTCTCGTACGCCTTGCAGCTGGCCGACGTCGTGGAGCTGGAGACGTGGACGCTACGCGTCGCTCCCGCGCCGCTCGCCGCGAGGTCGCCGAAGGTGCAGTTCAGCGTCTGCGTGGGCGCGTTCCCCGTGATGCCGCAGCCGCTCACGGACGGGCTGATGCTCCAGCTCACGCCCGAGCCACCCGGCAGCGCGTCGTTCAGCGAGACGCCCTTCGCGACGCCCGGTCCGGCGTTGCTCACCGTGATCGTGAAGCCGATCGGGCTGCCCGCGCTCACGGTGGTGGAATCCGCCGTCTTGGTGAGCGTCACGTTCGGGCACTGCACGGTGACGGAGGCGCTCGCCGAGTCGGTGCCGTTGTTGCCGGTCGCCACCCGCCCCTTGTTGCTCACCGTCCCGCAGCTGGCGAACGCGGTCGAGCTGATGACGTGCACGCTCGCGCTGCCACCCGCCAGCAGGCTCCCGAAGTTGCACGTCAGGACGCCATTGGCGATCCCGCAGGCGGCATTGGTGGGGCTGATGCTCCACCCGAGCCCCGTGTTCGTCGGCAGCGTGTCGGTCAGCACCACGGCCGTGGCCGTACCCGCCCCGACCGCGTTGGTGACCGTGAGGGTGAAGCCGATCTGACTCCCGGCGCTCACCGGCGTGGAGTCCGCCGTCTTGGTGAGGTCGAGGCTCGGGCACTGCACCGTGATCGTGTCGGACGCCTGGACCGCCGCGTGGTTGGTGGCGTCCGCGGTGGCGGTGTTCGGATACGTCTTGCAGCTCGCCGCCGTCGTCGAGCTGACGATCCGCACGCTGACGGACGCGCCCGGGGCGAGCGTGCCGAGGGTGCACGCGAGGGTCTGCGTGGGCGCGCTCCCCGTGATGCCGCAGCCGCTCACGGCCGGGCTGATGGACCAGCTCACACCCGAGCCGCCGGGCAGCGGATCGTTCAGCGTCACGCCGGTCGCGGATCCGGTGGTCGCCGCGTTGCGGACCTGGATCGTGAACTCGAGCGACATGCCCGCGCTCACCGGGTCCTGCCCAGCGGACTTCGTGACCCGGAGGTCGGGGCAGTTCACGGCGATCGACGCGGTGGCCGAGTCGGCCCCGTTGTTGGTCGTCGTCACCTTGCCCTTGTTGCTCACCGTCCCGCAGCTGCTCGAGTCGGTCGGGCTGACGAGGTGGACCGTGCGCGTCGCCGCCGGCGCGAGATCGCCGAAGCTGCACGTGAGCGTGCCGCTGGCGATGGTGCAGCCGGAGACCGTCGGGGAGAGCGACCAGTTGAGCCCCGAGTTGGTCGGCAGCACGTCCGTCAGCGTCACGCCGGTCGCCGTGCCCTGGCCGTTGTTGGTGACCACCATCCTGAAGCCGATCTGGCTGCCCGCGCTGACGCTCGCCGAGTCGGCGACCTTGGTGATGTCGATGCTCGGGCAGAGCACGGTGGTCGTGTCGGATGCCTGCACGGCCGCGTGATTGCTCGCCCGCCCCCAGCCGCGGTTCGGGTACGCCTGACAGCTGGCGGACGTGGTCGGGCTGGTGACGCGCACGCTGCGGCTCGCGCCCGTACCGCTCGCGGCGAGGTCGCCGAAGCTGCAGGAGAGGACGTTGCCCGAGATGGCGCAGGTCGTGTCCGAGTGCTCGGTGTCGACGCTCCACACGATGCCGCCGCCGGTCGGCAGCGTGTCCTTCAGCGTGGCACCGATGGCGATGCCGGGCCCGAGGTTGTTGAGGGTGAGCACGAAGGAGATCGGGTTGCCGGCGCTCACCGCCGTGTCGCCCGCGACCTTGACCAGGTTCAGGTTCGGGCACTGGACCGTGAGGGTGATCGTGGGGCTCGCCCCGCCGGTGCCGCCGAGCCGCGCGGTGTTGGGGAAGCTCCCGCACGACGTCGCGGGCGTCACCGTCCCCGTGAAGCTGGCGGAGACCGTGAACTCCCTGAACGTGCCGGCGGCGACCGTGAGGGGCCCGCAGGTGAGGATCCCGCTCGCGATCGCGCAGCCGGCGCTCGGCGTGCTGAACGTGTAGCCGGTGATCACCGGCAGCGTGTCGACGATCTGCACGTTCGCCGCGTCGCCGTCGCCGCTGTTGGTGGCGCGGATCGTCCACGAGAACGCCTCGCCGACGCTGATCGTGTCGTCGCTGACGGACTTGCCGAGCGTGACGTTCGCCTGCGGCACGACGACGCCGCCGGAGACGTTGTTGCCCAGCGCGCCGACGCCCGTGCCGTCGATGCTGTCCACCTTGATGTGGAACGGCGAGCCGCTCTGCCCGGCGCCGCCGCCGTAGCCGACCAGCTGCCAGTCCTGGAGTCGCGCGAAGTGGGCGCCGAACGCCATCAGCACGTCCTTCTGCCGCGCGCGGAACCGCACGGTCATGGTCGCGGTCACGTCGCTGCCGCCGACGTTGTACGTCACGTTGTCGACGCCGACGCCGACGCCGCCGAAGACGTCGATCTCGAGCTTCCCGCCCTTGGCGAGGTAGCGCGTCAGCGCGGAGTCGAGCGCCGGGCGCAGGGCCGTCAGATTTCCGGTCAGGCCGCTCAGGAAGACCGTCTTGCCGATCGAGATCGTCGTGTGCCTCGCCGCGACCGCCGGGCTGCTCTGATCGGTGTACGGCGGGCTTGGCTGCCCGTACGTGGGCAGCAGCGTCCCGGCGGGCGTCCCCGGCGCGCAGTAGACGTTGTTCACCGGCGAGAAGTCCGCCGAGCAGAGGTTCGCCCGGACGCCCTCCGTCTGGTTGAACTTGCCGATGAAGTCGTAGTTGCCGTTGGTCGCCTTGTTGAAGCCGTAGGTGAAGGTGACCTTCCGGACGGTGTTCGTATCCGGCGCGACCTGCTTCTTGCCCTGGATGTCCACGACGTGGATGGCGAAGCGGAACGGGATCAACTCGCCTTCCCGGTACGTCGCCTTGCCGGGGTTGAGGACGCTGTTGATCCACTCGCACGGGATCGCGTCGTTGCGCCCGTTGTTGGCGCACTGCTGCCAGTCCGAGCTCTGGCTGCCGGCACTGACGAACGCGGGCGCGTCGCGCGGCTCGAGCGGGGCGGGACCGGAGCGGTCTCCGCACGCCGCCAGCAGCGCGAGAGACGCGAGCGCGGCGATCGACCGTGCCGCGACGGTGGTTCGTGACATGGGTGGCGTTCTCCGCGAGACCAGGACGGTCCCGAAGCCGAGGGAGGCACTGCGGCGATCACGAGGGCCGGATCTGCGGTCCCGGCGAACTGCGGAGCGCTGGCGTCACACCCGCGGGGGCGTCACGCACACGCACGGTCGGAGGGGCACGCGCGCCACGGCGGCGGTCGACTCCACGGATGCGCGCACGCGTGCACGGCGAGGCTCCGTCGGTGGGGGTCGCGTTGCGCGACCAGGGGGAGGGCGGGGCGACGAGGAGGGCGACGGCGCGCATGAGCGTGGCGTCGCGCGTTCTGTAGCCGCCCGGGCCGCATCGCGGATGGGCCGCGCGGCCCCCTCGTCCCGGCAGGGGCGCGCGCTCCCGGGCCGATCGCCCCGCGCGCCGCCGCGCCGCCTACGGCCGTCGTTCGGCGGCACCCACGTCCCGCGGTTACGTCGCGGTTACCGCGCGGTTATCGCGAGCGGTGTACGCGCGTCGTGCGCGCGTGGTGCGCGCGGCGATCGCGCGGCGATCGCGCGGCGATCGCGCCTGCGCGCATGCGTGCGTGCCGCGTCGCATGCACGCGTCGCGCACCGACGATGCATGACGGAATGAACACATCGTCAGGGGACGATCGTCCCTTCCGCAAAGCTCTTGCGTCGTCACACGCCCACTCATATACAGGGGCGCGCACCGCGCGATGTCGCGTCGGGACGCGCGTGCCCACCCGACGGCTGCGGCGCGCAGCGCGCGACGTGACGCGCTTCCTGCGCATCACGCGCGCATCAGCTCCCGCCGTCCGGAGGTTCCTGTGCCCTTCTGGTCGGACTGGCTACACACGGTCACGCAGCGCGCCCTGCTCGTCCGGCCGCCGCCGCCCACCGCGTCCGATCGCTTCGAGCCACGCGAGGACCCACACGAGGACCCGCGCGACCCGCCGCGCGACGCAGCACCCGACGAGCCGCGCGTCGACGAACGCGTCGACGAACGCGTCGACGAACACGAACGCGACGAGCCACGGCCCGCGCTGCGCCGGCGGTCGGTCGCACGCACGGACGAGCGATCGGCGGTGGCGATCGCCGACCACGCGCCCGCGCCAGCGGCGAGGGGAGACGCGGTGCTCGTCGCACTGCTGCCCGCGCGCGAGCCGTCCGACGGGTTCGCCGGCGACGCGGTGGCCCAGTGGCACGCGCGGCTCTACGACCTCCTCGCCGACGGCATCATGCTCTTCGATGCGCAGGGCGAGACCGCGTATCGGAACGCGGCGGCCGCGGCCCTCACCGACGACGACGGACACCAGATCCTGCGCGAGGCGCGCGCGCTCGCCCTCACGGTGACGCTGCCGGTACCGGACGTGGGCCGCCGCCCCGCCGGGCGCGACGCGGCGCGCGAGGTCACCCTCGGCGCGATCCACTTCCGGCTCTCCGCCGTGATGGTCCCGTCGTCGCTCCCGCGCGCCAGCCTGCCGCCGCTGGCGGGCGAGCCGGCGGTGCTGGTCACCATCACCCGGACCTCCCCTGCCCTGCCGTCGCCGACGGTGCTGCGCCGGCGCTTCCAGCTCACCGCGCGCGAGGGCAGCGTCGCGCTGCTGCTGGCGGAGGGGCGCAGCAACGCCGGCATGGCGCGCCGGCTCGGCATCAGCGAGAACACCGTGCGCCACTACATCGAGACCGTGCTCCTCAAGCTCGACGTCCCGTCGCGCGCGGCCGTGGCCGCGGCGCTGCTCGGGGTCTACGAGCACACCGACGAGCACGCGGTGCCACGGACGCGCAAGCCGTCCGTCGCCGACTGACCCGCGGATGCGCGACGGGCCGCCTCGATCGAGGCGGCCCGTCTTCGTCGGCGATGCGACGCGATCAGCGGTGCGCGCAGCGCGTGCTCAGAGCTTCACCAGCTCCACGCGACGGTTCTTCTGGCGACCCGCCTCGTCGGCGTTCGGCGCGACGGGCTTGGTCGACCCGAAGCCCTTCGCCTCCAGGCGCGCGGCGTCGACGCCGTGCTTGGTCACCAGGTAGGCCTTCACCGCCGCCGCGCGCTTCTGCGACAGCGTCTGGTTGGCCGCCGGCTGCCCGACGTTGTCGGTGTGGCCCTCGATCGCGAGGCGCATGTCGGCGTGCTTCACCAGCATCTCGCCGATCTGGCCGAGGACCGCGTCGGACTCCGGCCGCAGGCGGTCGGAGTTCGTGTCGAAGAAGATCCCCTCGGCCGTCACGCGCCCCGACTCCTCGAGCGCCTTGTACAGGTCCTTGCCGCCGGCCGCGAGGCGGATGTTGCCGATCAGCACCGGGTAGTCCGCGCTGGCGCGCACGAGGAAGGTGATCTTGTTGGAGCGGCCGAGGTCCGCGTTGGGGGCGTTGGCGACGCGCACGCCGTCCATGTAGACCTTGGCGTACTTCCCGTCGACCATCAGCTGCACCTTGAAGACGTGCGTCTCGCGATTCGGGTTCTTCACCTGCGTGAGCGCCGAGAAGCTGCCCGGTCCCTCGAGACCGCCCTGGTCGGTGCTGAACTGGAGGTAGTTCCGCTGGTCGCGCTCGGGGGTGAAGTAGACGTACTGGCCCCAGCCCGACACGGGCTTGAGGTCGAACTCCAGCGTGTACTGCTCGGGGAGCATCTCGGGGAGCGGGACGTCGAACTCGCCGTAGCTCACCGCGCGCAGGAAGCGCTTCCCGCCGATCTCGGCGACTTCCATGTTGCCGCTCTTCAGCTCGAAGCGGCGCGGGAAGTCCCCGATCTCGTCCCGCGAGAAGTCGGTCGCGAAGAGGACGCGGGTGCCGGGCGTGAAGTCCGCGCCCGAGTTGATCTTCGCCGGGGCGGCCGTGGCGTCGTCGGCGCTGGTGCTCACGCTCTTCCGGACGGGCGTGCTCTCCTCCGACGAGGCGGCCGGGGCGGCCGACGGCGGCGGGGTGTCGGCGGTCTTCTTGTCGATCTCCTTCTCGAGCTTCTCCTTGGCGCGCTGCTTGGCGCGCTGGAGGATGCTGCCCTGGGCCTGGGCGGCCGGGGCGGCGAGCGTCAGCGCGGCCAGGAGGGCCGCGGCGGTCGTGGCGGGACGGAGGGAACGCATCGGGATCGGTGCGGCTGAACGGCTGGAACGGTGGAATCCCCGGAGTGGGGGCGATCTAGGGTGTCAGCCGATGGCCGACTCGTCAATGGTGCATACGCACCCCTCGACTGGAGGGTGTCAGGGCCGGCCGGCTATCTTGGGAGGGTCTTCACCCGTCCCCTTCCGAATCCGATGGCCACCTCGACCCGACCCGCTCGCCGTGCCGCGGCCGGCAGCGCCCCCGCGGGCGCGCCGCCGCTGAGCCGCGAGCAGCTGCTCGCCGCCTACCGCACGATGCTCCTGTCGCGCCGCATCGACGACAAGGAGGTCCAGCTCAAGCGCCAGAACAAGATCTTCTTCCAGATCTCGGGCGCCGGCCACGAGGCGGTGCTGACGGCGGCCGGCTTCGTCTTCCGGTCGGGCTACGACTGGTTCTACACGTACTACCGCGACCGCGCGCTCTGCCTCTCCCTCGGCATGACGGCGGCCGAGATGCTCTACTCGGCCGTCGGCGCGGCCGCCGATCCGGCGTCGGGCGGCCGGCAGATGCCCAGCCACTGGGGCCACAAGGCGTACAACATCGCCAGCTCGTCCTCCCCTACCGGCACGCAGTTCCTCCAGGGCGTCGGCGCGGCGGAGGGCTCGCTCCGCGCGAAGCTGCTCGGCCTGACCGAGGGCTTCCACGAGGACGAGGTGGTCTTCGTCTCGACCGGCGACGGCACCACCAGCCAGGGCGAGTTCTGGGAGTCGCTGAACACGGCCAGCAACCTGAAGCTGCCGGTCGTCTACTTCGTCGAGGACAACGGCTACGCGATCTCGGTCCCCGTCGAGGTGAACACGGCGGGCGGCTCGATCTCGAAGCTGGTCGAGAACTTCCCCGACCTGCACATCGAGCGCGTGGACGGCTGCGACCTGCTGGCCAGCTACGAGGCGGTGTGGCGCGCCGTGCAGCACGCGCGCACGCGCCAGGGCCCGGCACTGGTGCACGCGAAGGTCATCCGCCCGTACTCGCACTCGCTGTCGGACGACGAGACGCTCTACCGCCCGCAGGAGGAGCGCGACGAGGACGCCCGCCGCGACCCGGTCACGAACTTCCCGAAGTGGCTGGTGGCCGAGGGGCACGCGACCGAGCAGGAGATCGCGGACATCGTCGCCAGCGTCGATGCCGAGGTGCTGGCGGCCACGGACGACGCGCTGGCGCAGCCGCAGCCGGATCCGAGCACGGTCTACCAGTACGTCTACTCGCCCGACGTCGACCCGACCGGCGAGTCGTTCGACACGGAGGACGACCCGCAGTTCTCGGGCGGCGACACGACGATGATCGACCAGATCAACGCCGTGCTGAAGGACGAGATGCGGCGCAACGAGCGCATCGTCGTCTTCGGCGAGGACGTGGCCGACGTGTCGCGCGAGCAGTACCTGGGCAAGGTCAAGGGCAAGGGCGGCGTCTTCAAGGCGACGCACGGCCTGCAGACGGAGTTCGGGTCGGCGCGCGTGTACAACTCGCCGCTGGCCGAGGCGAACATCATCGGCCGCGCGATCGGGCTGGCGCACCGCGGGTTCAAGCCGGTGGTCGAGATCCAGTTCTTCGACTACATCTGGACCGCGTACATGCAGCTGCGCGACGAGCTGGCGACGATGCGGTGGCGCTCGAACAACGCGTTCAGCGCGCCGGTCGTGGTGCGGACGACGTACGGCGGCTACATCCGCGGCGCGATCTACCACTCGCAGACGGGCGCGTCGCTGTTCACGCACTGCCCGGGGCTGCGCGTGGTGTGCCCGAGCAACGCGCTCGACGCGGCGGGGCTGCTGCGCACCGCGATCCGCAGCGAGGACCCGGTGATCTTCCTCGAGCACAAGCACCTCTACCGCCAGACGTACAACAAGGGGCGGTATCCGGGGCCGAACTTCATGATCCCGTTCGGCAAGGCGCGCGTGGTGCGCGAGGGGACGGACGTGACGGTGGTGACGTACGGCGCGACGGTGCAGCGCGCGCTGGCGGCCGCCAACCAGATCGCCGAGGAGCGCGGCATCAGCGTCGAGGTGATCGACCTGCGCACGCTCTCACCGTGGGACCAGGAGACGGTGTACGCGTCGGTGAAGAAGACGTCGCGCGTGATCGTCGCCTACGAGGACTCGATCAGCTGGGGCTACGGCGCGGAGATCGCGGCGCGCATCGCGGACGACTGCTTCGCGTGGCTGGACGCGCCGGTGAAGCGCGTGGCGAGCACGGACACCTTCGTCGGCTACGCGCCGAGCCTGGAGGACGCGATCCTGCCGCAGGTGGAGACGTTCCGGCAGGCGTACGAGGAGCTGGCCGCGTACTGAAGCGCGACGGCCTGCGGATCCTTGAACGGCGAACGGCAATGCAAGGATGCAAGCCTGACAAGATCTGATAAGAGCGGATGGCTCCGGTGGAGGGCGACTGACGTCGCACCACGCGGAGCCATCCGTCGTTATCAGACCCTTTCAGATTTTCATCCTTGCTGCCGTTGCCGTTCGGGTCCGGCGCGCCCGACCCCTGTGGCTTTTGGAGCGGGATGCGGATGCTCCGGATCGAAGCGGATCTGACGGATCGCTCCGCGTGGCGCGACGTCCCCTGCACCCGAGTGGAGCGATCCGAACGATCCGCTCCGATCCGACGCATCCGCATTCCTCCCGAGTGGTTCGGGCACGCCGGACGCGACGTCGGCCGCCGAGGGCACGGAGCAGGATCCTCACCCCGCAGCGCCTCAGAACGCCGTCGCCAGCACCGTGATCGGCGGCGCCGTCACCCAGTCGCGCACCTGCTGGTAGACGCCCGCGTCCTCCTTCAGCTGGCTGTGCGTCAGGCACGCCGTCGTCGTGTTGCTGGCGCCGACCAGCGACGGGCTCTCGCGCGGGTTGATCACCTCGTCGCACGGCGAGCGCCAGGTCGCGTAGCGCGAGAACGTCCCCCACGTCTCGTCGTCCTGATTGAGCGTGCCGAGGAAGCCGGAGCCGGGCGCCATCTCCTGGCAGGCCGCCTGCGAGAGGCACAGGTAGGCGCTCGTGGTGCCGTGGTTCGGGCCGCCCAGCGAGACCAGCGCGTCGACCTTCCCGTCGCCCTTGAGGAAGCGCACGTAGTAGCGCGCCGACAGCGCGCCCATCGAGTGCGTGACGATCGCCACGCGCGGCGCGCCGGTCGCCAGCCGGATCGAGTCGACCTTCGTCGCGATCAGCGCCGCCGTCTCGGCGTTCGAGCGCGACGTCGGGTACGAGAAGGTCGACAGCTGCGCATCCGTCCAGCCGTCCCGCTTGAAGCGCCCCACCATCGTCGTCCACGTGGCGGCGCTGCTGTTCCAGCCGTGCACGAACAGGATCGGCGTGCGCGTGGGCTGCGGCTTGCGCCCCGCGAGGCGGCCGCCGGGCGCGCCCGGGCCGGTGATCGGATCGGCGCAAGCGCCGAGCAGCAGGAGCGCGGGCAGGACGACGGCGGGCAGACGCGGGACGCGCATCGGGCACCTCGGGACGCGAAGTCGGGCGAGCGGGGGTCGCGAACATGCGACGCTCGGGCACGCCCCGCAATCGCGCGCGACGTGCTGCGACGTGCTGCGACGCGCACGCGCGCGTGAATGGACCGTCACGCGATCGCCACGCGTTCGCATGCGCGAGCCGCGTCGCGCGTGAACTGCTCGTCATCGAGCACGCGCCCTATGGCGCAGCGTGACGGACCTCACAATAATTGCCGCGCCGCACGTGCACGCCGGCTCGCTCACGGTTCGTCGACCGCGATCGCTCGCATGCTCTACCTGCGCACCTTCGGACGGCTCACCATCGAGCGGGACGGCCACGCGCTCGACGGTGCCGCGCTTCGCCGACGTCCGCTGACGCTCCTCGCGTTCGTCGCGTCGCACGGCGACGTGGGCGTGTCGCGCGAGTGCGTGCTCGCCGCGTTCTGGCCCGCGAGCGACGCCGCGCACGCGCGCAACAGCCTGAAGCAGTCGATGTTCGCGCTGCGGCGCGAGCTCGGCGTCGACGTGCTGGTGCCCGGCTCCGCGACGCTGCGCGTCGATCGGCGCGTCCTGGCGGTCGACGCGCTCGACCTGGCCGACGCGCTGGACCGCGACGACCTCCCCGCCGCGCTCGCGCTCTACCAGGGCCCCTTCCTCGACGGCGTGCCGATGTCGGGCCGGCCCCACCTCGAGCGGTGGGCGGAGCGCGAGCGCGAGCGATTCGCGTACGCGTGCGGCCGCGTGCTCGAGACGATGGCCGCGCGCGCGACGGCATCCGGCGACCGCGCGGCCGCCATCGCGGCGTGGCGCCGGCGCGCCGCGCTCGATCCGCTCAGCGGGCAGGCGGCCGCGGGGCTGATGCGCGCGCTGCGCGACGCGGGCGACACGACCGCGGCGCTCGACCACTGGCGCGTGCACGACGTGCTCGTGCGCACGGAGCTCGGTGTCGCGCCCGACCCGCAGGTCGTCGCGCTGGCGGAGGCGCTGCGTGCGCCGGCGCCGGTGCGCGCCAGCGATCGCACGCCTTCGGTCCCGCGACCCGACGGCCGCCGGTGGCGTCCGCGGCGGCACGTCGCGGGCGGCATGGTCGTCGGCATCGTCGCAGCGCTGGTGGCGACGGCGGCGGTGCGCGTCTCGGCCGGCCCCGTCCTGCCGCACGCCGAGGCGTACGCGCTGCGCGTCGCGGTGCTGCCGTTCACCGTGCGCGGCATGCCGGCCGACGCCGATGCGTCGCTCGGCCAGGGCGTCGCGGACCTCGTGAGCGGCGCGGTGCACGACGCGGACGGGTGGAGCGCGGTGCCGCCGACGGCGCTGCTCGCGGACGAGGTGGTGAGCGCGCGCCCCCGCCTGACCGCGCGGGAGTCGCGCGACGTGGCGCGTCGCTTCGGCGCCGGGCGGTTCATCCTCGGCGACGTCGTGCGGGACGGGGCGCGGCTGCACCTCGCCGCCTCGCTCCACGACGCGGATGGCCGCGTGCTGGCGCAGGCGCACACGACGGCGGCCGACGGGCAGCTCGGCGAGGCCTGCGCGGCGATCGCGCGGGCGCTGCTCGCGCCGCGTACGCCGGAGACGCGCGCGCCACGCTGACCGGCGGTGTGTGGGCCCGCGACGCACGCGGGGTGCTCCCGGCCGGGAGCACCCCGCGAATCGTCTCCGGGTGCGTCGATGCGCGAGGAGCTCAGGGCTTCTTGCGCCCCAGGATGCCGCGGATGCCCGCCTTCACGCCCTCCTTCTTGATCTCGTCCTTGATGCTCGGGCCCTTCGCGGTGTCCGTCTGCACGGCGGGCGTGGCGGTCGCGCTCTCGCCGGCGCGCGCGTTGGCGGCGCGGATCGAGTCGCCGATGCCCGCGAACACCTGCCCCATGTCGACGACCGCGTAGCTCTCCGGCCAGGTGAAGATCGACGCGTCCATGCTCGCGTTCTTCAGGTCGACGATCTCCATCGTCGTCGTGTCGGTCTCGGTCTTCTTGCCGTCGTTGTGCGTGGCGACGACGACCGACTTCAGCGCGAGCCCGCCCTTCGTCTCCTTCATGAACCTGTCCATCTGCGCGGCCAGCTCGGCGTTCGTCACCTTGATGCCGGAGCCGAACGCCTTCGCCCACTTCTGCATCGCCCGCGCGTCGACGCCCTTCACCTCGGACGCGATCCACTGGTCGGTGACCGACTCCTCGGTGGCGGAGCGGCGCATGCCCATGACGCGCATCTCGATCGTGTACTTCTGCGTCAGGCGGAACTTCCGCGTCCTGTTGCCGAGGATCGTCTCGCCGGGCCCGAGGTCCTCGTAGGAGAAGCTCTGGTCCTTGAACGCGAGCTTCAGCATCGGGCTGTTGAGCATGGCGCCCATCCCCGAGCCGAGGGTGGCGGCGTCCATGACCATCACCTGCTTGTCCTTGGCGTTGACGAGGGCGATCCGCTCGTCGTTGCCGCGGATGACCATGTACCCGTCCTTCCCCAGCATCGGGTTCACGCCGTCCGTGTAGTCCATCCGGATGTTGCCGTCCGCCATCCGGATGGTGGACAGGTAGGTGAACGGCGGGGCGCCCTTCTGGTCCTTGCGCGAGCTGGAGACCTTGTAGCTGAAGGTCACGCCATCGACGAGGAGCGCGGGGCGCGCGGCGGCGGCGGCACCGACGACGAGCGTGGCGCCGAGCACGGCGAGCGTGCGGCGTCGCGCGGAGGCTGCGAGGCGGAGCATGGCGGCACTCCTGATGTGGGGAGGGACCCGGTGACCCGCCGATACTACCACCCGCCGCCCGGACGGCAAGCAGTCCGGGCCGGCGGGCCGACGGATGTCGGCCGCGGGTCAGCGGCGGGTCAGCGGCGGGTCAGCGGCGCCCCGACGCCGGCTCCACCTCGTCCAGCCGCGCGACGTCGATGCGCAGCGCCCCGTCGTCGCGCGGGGGCAGGTACACCGAGGCGAAGCGCGCGTCGGTCAGCACCTCGTGCGGCTTGTAGGACGTGCGGGCGTGCACCACCGCCGCCGAGGTCTCGTCGACGCCGCTCAGCAGCACGAGGAACTCCGCGTCCTCGGCCGCCATCGCCTCCGGCGTGCGGTCGCGGAGCGGGCTGCGCTCGTCGATCGGGTGGACGACGGTCCACGAGAGCGGGAAGAAGGCGACCCGCTGCCGCTCCAGCGGCAGCTCCTCGAAGCGGCGGTTGGCGCGGCCGGCCAGGTCGACGACGCGATGGCTGTAGAGCACGCGCGCCTCGACCTGCAGCAGCTCGCTCCGGCGCTCGTTCGCCAGACGGAACATGAAGGCGCGGCCGCCGCGGTACGGCGCCACCACCGCGCGACGGCTGAAGCGGATGCGCGCCGTGGGCCGCGAGAAGCGCGCGAACACCAGCCCGGTCACGAGGGCGACGGCCAGCACGCCGACGAGCGACTCCAGCGTCATCAGCAGGTTGGCCGGGAGCCCGGCCGGCGCGATGGCGCCGTAGCCGATGGTCGCGAACGTCTCGACGCTGAAGAAGAAGGCGCGCCAGAACCCGGCCTGCACCGTCCCCGCGCCGTCCACCAGCGCGCCCGGGCCGCACAGCACGTAGGCGACCGCGAACAGCAGGTTCACCACCACGTAGAAGCCCGCGCACCATCCCAGGAACGCCGGCCAGCGCATGGCCAGCAGCGCATGGTACGGCGCCAGCCGCTCGATCGGGCCCAACCCCTCGCGCGCGACGTTGAACGTCCCGTCGGGGTTGAGCAGCCGCTGCCGGCTCTCGCGGGCGACGACGCCTCCGAAGCCCAGGTCGGCGTCGAGCGCGCCGTCCGGGGCGGCCGATTCGAGGTCGGAGAGCTTGAGGACGGGCAGGTCGTGGAAGGTCTGCACGGCGGGCGGGGCGGCGGCGGGAGGCGTGGGGCGGGCCCGAAACTTCCCGGCGCGCACGACGGTAGGGAAGTCAGCCCGGAGGATTCCCATGATCATGTCGCTCGTCTCCATGCTCGCCTTTCTCGCCGTCCTGACCGCCGTCGTCGGCGGCTACGCGACGGCGCGCCGCTTCGTCCGCGACCGCCTGCGCTTCGTGGACGCCGTCCAGCGCTCGTCCGCTCCCTGGATCGCCGCCGCCGGCGCCTGGGTGCTCGGGGCCCTCGTCGCCTTCGTCCTCCCGTTCGTCGGTCCGCTGGCCGCGCTGAGCTTCGGCGCGTCGGTGGGGCTGGGCGTGGCGGCGGGGGTGCGGGACATTCGGAAGGGCACGCACTATCTGAAGGCCTGACACTGCGGAAGACGGAACCGCGGAGGACGGAACCGCGGAGACCGATACGGCGTCAAACGGAACGGCGGACCTCTCGGCTCGATGCTTCGAGCTCGAAGGGTCCGCCCTCTCGTTTCACGCTTCATCGTCTTCCGCGGTTCCGTCCTCCGGCTCTTCGTCCCCCGCCGCTAGATCGATCCTAGAAGTATCGTTCCCGCAGAATCCCCTGATGGTGTCGCTCGTGTCCCGCCACGATCCACACCAGCGCCCGCGCCGACACGGGGACGTTGTTGGCGACCACGCGGCGGGCCAGCTCCGCCTCGGTCATGCTGCGGAAGAGCGCGAGCGTCGCGCGGCGGACGGCCGTCATCTCGCCCAAGAGCGACGCCAGCGAGCGGGCGTCGAAGTTCGCGTTGGCGACCCACGCGTTCTCGTCGAACGCGGGGAGCGACCCCGTCTCGCCGCGCGCCGCGGCCATCGCGCGGTAGCAGAACACGCGCTCCGCGTCCGCCAGGTGGCCGAGGACGTCCTTCACGCTCCACTTCCCCTCGGCGTATCGGTGCAGGCTGCCCGCCTCGCCGAAGCGGTCCATCAGCGCGACCGTCTCGGCCAGCTGTCCCTCGAGCATCTCGAGCACGTCGCCGTCGGGGACCTGGTCGATGTAGCGCGCATAGTAGGGCGCGAACTCGTCGGCGCCGGGGCGCGTCGTGAGCGTGGAGGGCGAGAGCGCGGTCATGGCGAGGGTCGGCGAGAGGTCGTGGGAGTCAGGGGCGTGCGGCGGCCGCGCGCTCGTACACCACGCGGCCCCCGACGACGGTGAGCACGACCTGCGCGTCGCGGATCGTCTCCGGCGGGACGCGCGTGAGGTCGCGGTCGATGAGGACGAAGTCGGCCAGCTTGCCGCGCTCCAGCGTGCCGCGGTCGGCCTCGTCGAAGGCGGCGTGGGCGCCGGCGCGCGTGTACGCGCGCAGCGCCTCGTCCACCGTGATCTTCTGCGACGGCACCCAGCCGTCCGGGTGCGCGCCGTCCAGCGTGCGGCGCGTGACCGCCGCGTAGATGCCCTCCAGCGGCGTGGGCGGCGCGACGAACCAGTCGCTCCCGAAGGCCACCGTCGCGCCGGCGTCGAGGAGCGCGCGGAACGCGTACGTCCCCTGCGCGCGCTCGGGTCCGATCACCCGGTCCGCCCAGCGGCCGTCGTCGATCGCGTGGTACGGCTGCATGCTCGCGATCACGCCCAGCGCGCCGAAGCGCGGGATGTCGGCGGGCGCGACGTGCTGCGCGTGCTCGATGCGGAAGCGGCGGTCGCGCGGGCCGTTCTCCCGCGCGACGCGCGCGAAGACGTCGAGCTGCGTGCGGATGGCCGCGTCGCCGATGGCGTGCACCATCACCTGCAGCCCCGCGGCGTCGGCGCCCTTGGTCCACGCGTACAGCGACTCGGGCGGCGTCACGAACAGTCCACGGTCGCCGGGCGCGTCGGTGAACGGCTCCAGCATCGCCGCCGTGTGCGAGCCGAGCGAGCCGTCGACGAACCCCTTGAGCCCTCCGATGTGGAGCCAGGCGTCGCCGCGGCCGCGTGCCGCCACCGTGTCGCGCAGCCGCGCCCACGTGGAGAGCGGCACCGCCGCGTGGATGCGCGTGCGCAGGCGGCCGGCGGCGTGCGCGCGGTCGAACACCGCGAGGTCGTCCCACCCGCCCATGTGGTGCACGGTGGTGACGCCCTGCCGCGCGACGTACGCCATCGCGGCGTCGAGCGCGCGGTCGGCGAGCGCGGGCGGCGCGTCGGGGACGACGCGGTCCACGAGCCCCATCGCGTTGTCCTTGAGGACGCCCGTCGGCTCTCCGGCGGCGTCGCGCACGATGGTGCCGCCGGCGACGTCCGCGGTCTCGCGCGTCACGCCCGCGGCGCGCAGCGCGGCACTGTTGGCGAGCGCCATGTGGCCGTCGAGCCGGTTCACCCAGACCGGGTGGTCGGGGGTCACGGAATCGATCCATTGCCTGGTGGGGAGGGAGCCTCCCCACCCTTCGTGGTCCCAGTCGCCGCCCTGGATCCACGTCCCCTTCGGCACCGTGGCCGCGAACGCCCGGATGCGCGCCGTGAACTCGGCCGGCGTGCGCGCGTCGCGCAGCTGCACCGACGCGAGGCGGAAGCCCCCGGCGACGAAGTGGACGTGCGCGTCGACGAACCCAGGGACGAGGAGCTGGCCGGCCGCGTCCACCACGCGGGCGGTCGGGCCGGCCAGCTTGCGCACCTCGGCGCTCGAGCCCACGGCGGCCAGGCGGTCGCCGCGCACCGCGACCGCGTCCGCCCACGGGCGGCGCGGGTTGCCCGTCCAGACGCGGGCGTTGACGACGGCGAGCGAGACGTCGCCGCCACCGGCCGCCTGGGCCGGCGACTCCACGCTCACGGCCGCGAGGGCCAGGGCGACGACGGCGACGCGCCGCACCGTGCGGTCAGGCGCGGCGCTCCATGGCGTCGCGCACGTCGAGCAGGATCTCGAAGTAGAGTTGCTCGCGGCGGTACGCGAAGTCGAGCGAGGCCTGCTGCTGGAGGTCGTTCGCCTGGCGGGCGCGGTCGAACGCCTCGCGGTACATCTCTTCCAGGTTGGCGAGGATCTTCTCGCGGGAGCGGGACATGCGGAGCGCGTGCAGGGCGTGGGTGGTGAGCCGGGGCGCGACGTCGTGCGGCGCGGGCGCGGCTTCCTCGTCGTCGAACAGCTTCTTCGCCATGCCCATCAGCAGGCGGCGCGAGTCGGGCAGCGGGCTCACGACGAGGGCGGCGGCGGCCGGCGGCGACGGGGAGTGGACGGGGGCCGCGTGAGGCGCGAGGACGTCTTCGCGCGCGACGCGTTCCGGTGCGTGTACTGCGGCCAGGTCTTCCCGCCCGAGGAGCTGAGCGTCGACCACGTGCAGCCGCGCGTGCGCGGCGGGGACCGCTCGGGGGGCAACCTAGTGACGGCGTGTGGGCCCTGCAACGTACGCAAGGGGCACCGCACGCCCGCCGCGTTCCTCGCCGACGAGCCCGAGTCGCTGCGCAACTTCCGCCGTCTGGCGCGCCACGTCTGGCCGCGCCACCTGCGCGCGGTGGAGGAGGAGATCGCGCAGCGCGCCGCCGGCGCGCCCCGCCGGCGCGCCGACTCGCCGGACGACCGTTGAACCCGGCGCCCGGGTCCGGGTATCATTCTTCCGTTCAGCAGAACCACGAAAGGGGAGTAGCCACGCGGCCTCCGGGGTGACCCGGCGCCGCGCGGCCGGATCGTCAGCACTGCGTCGCGCGCGCCGGGAATCCCGGCCCTCGACGCACGGTCCGGTCGGGTCGAGCGACACGATCAGGCGAGACCTTCGCAACAGGCGGGCACCCGTCTCTGCACGCATCGGCGCGTGCAGGGACGGGAGTGCCGCGGTGCGGAGGGCTCGCCTGTTGCGCGTCCGGACCCTGGAGGAGCGACCGATGAACAACGTGAAGGTGTTCGTACTGATGGCGGGCCTCACGGCCCTGCTGGTCGCGCTCGGCGGCGCCTTCGGCGGCTCGACCGGCGCGACGATCATGGTGGCGGTGAGCGCCGTCATGAACCTGGCGATGTACTGGGGCTCGTCGAGCATGGTGCTGCGCGCGTACGGCGCGCAGGTCGTGACGGCGGCCGAGGCGCCCGAGCTGTACGCGATGGTCGACCGGCTGCGGCAGCGCGCGGGGCTGCCCATGCCCACCGTCGCGATCGCGCCGCAGGCGCAGCCCAACGCGTTCGCCACGGGCCGCAATCCCGAGAACGCGGTCGTCTGCGTGACCGAGGGGCTGCTGCGCCTGATGGACCGCGAGCAGCTGGAGGGCGTGGTCGCGCACGAGCTGGCGCACATCAGGAACCGCGACATGCTCCTGCAGACGATCAGCGCCACGATGGCGGGCGCGATCACCAACGTCGCGCAGTTCGGCTTCCTCTTCGGCGGCAGCAGCGACGACGAGGAGGGGAGCAACCCGATCGTCGCGATCGGCATGATGATCCTGGCGCCCATCGCCGCGATGATCCTGCAGATGGCGATCAGCCGTCAGCGCGAGTTCAAGGCCGACCAGGTGGGCGCCGAGATCACCGGCCGTCCGCTGGGGCTCGCGAACGCGCTGCTGCGGCTGGAGCAGGGCGCGCGGCAGATGCCGATGCACGTCTCGCCCGCGATGGCGCCGCTCGCGCAGGTGAACCCGCTCGGCGGCAGCGCGCTGCGTGGGATCGGGAAGCTCTTCTCGACGCACCCGCCGACGGCGGAGCGCGTGGCGCGGCTGGAGGCGATGGTCCGGTGAGCTGCGGACTGCGGGCTGCGGATTCACGACCCGCAGCCCGCAGTCCTCGGCGCGCCGGGCCCGAACTGCAGCAGCAAGGATGAACGTCCGAGAAGATCGGATAACGACGGATGGCTCCGTGTGGTGGCGAGGGATCTCGCACTCCACCGGAGCCATCCGTCGTTATCAGATCTTGTCCGATCTTCATCCTTGCCAATGCCGTTCGCCGTTCGGGTCCGGCGCGCACGCCCGCGGGCGCCTCACAGGCGGTGGAACACCGCGTCCTCGACTGGCCGGCCGCCCTTGAGGTGCTCGACGACGATGCGCTCCAGCAGCGCGGGCGTCACCTGCGCATACCACACGCCCTCCGGGTACACGACGACCACCGGCCCGTGCGAGCAGACGCCGAGGCAGGGCGTCTCGCCGCGCTTCACGCGCGTGGGGCCGAAGAGCAGCCCCTCGCGCTGGAGCAGCCGCGCCAGCAGCGCGTAGATCTCGCGCCCGCGGCGCTCGGGCGAGCAGAAGCCGCCCGTGCACACGAGCACGTGGCGGCTGTAGCGCTCCATCTGCGGAGACGCGGGGATGGTCGGGACGGACATCGAGCGGGTCGGGGCGACGGGAATGGGCACCGCGGCGCCCTGACCCACAATCGCCGATGCGGCCGCCGCGTTCCAGGGCGGCGGCCCGATCAGCCGTCGCGGCGCTCCCCGTGGCGTCCGGCCTCGCGCGCGCGCTCATGCTGGCGCTCCTGCTGCCGCTCGCGCACGAGCGTCATGGCGCCCCAGAACACGAGCGCGCTGCCCAGCAGCGAGACGGCGATCCCGACGGCCCCGCGGTCGCGCAGCGCGAGCGAGGCGTGGTTCGAGAGGAGGAAGCCGACGCCCGCGGCGACGAGGCCGCGCCGCTGCGCCACGGTGGCGCGGGCGCTCGCGTGGGCCCACGCGGCGTAGGCGAGCAGGAGCGCGCCGCCGCTCCCCACCAGCCAGTGCAGCACGACCTCGCGGTCGAGCGGGATGCGTCCGCCCGTGAGCAGCAGGTCCACGTGCCGCCTCCTCATGCGCGCGAGGGCGCTCCGGGCCGCCCGGCGCGCCCGCGAGAAGGGAGCGCGGCCGGAGCGGCCGACGCGTCCAAGCTAACCCGCGGCCGCGGCGGCGGTCAGTGCGGGAGCACGAACGCGAGCACGATCTCCAGCACGATCAGCACGACGATCGCGAGCTCCAGCGCCTCGGCGCGCGTCGCCTGCGCCTCGCCGTTGAGCATGCCGTAGGTCTCGCGCACGATCGCCAGCTTGCGGTCGATGCCCGCGCGCCAGACGCGCGCGCGGAAGATCTCGAGCGCCGCCGTGTACACGCGCGCCAGGTAGACGTCGTCGGTGACCTTGAGCGCGTTGTCGACGCGCTCGACGATCTCGGTGGAGTCGGCCACCTGCGCCTGCAGCGTCGCCAGCAGCCCCGCGTAGCGGTTGCGCAGCAGCGAGCGCCCGCCGCCGCGGCGCAGCGCCGCGATGCGGTCGTACATCCGCGGCAGCTCGGCGTCGAGCATCGCGTCGTAGTAGCGCAGCTCCAGCAGCTGCGCGTTCGCGAACTCCAGCACGAACTGCACGTCGGCGTCGTGCACGCGCGGCTCGACCACCAGCGCGTTCTCCCAGCTGAGGATCGCGAGGTCGTCCTCGTAGTACGAGAAGCGGTGCGGCAGGAGCTCGCGGCGCGCCGCGGCGGAGAGCGGGCGCGTCTCGTTCAGCAGCAGCGGCGCCACGTCCTCGTCGCGCAGCGTCTGCGGCGACACCGCCGCGCCGTCGGGGCCGAGCAGCCGGCCCACGCGGTAGACGACGAAGTCCTCGGTCTGCGGCGCGAGCGCGGGGCGCTCGATCGCGGAGGCGATGCGCTCCGAGAGCATGCGCAGGTGGTGCGCGAACGACGCCGCGATGGCGGGCGCCGTCTCGAGCGCGCTGCCGAGCGCGGTGAAGTCGTCCCACGGCAGCGCGGGCGGGAGGTCGACGCGCGCGCGCAGCGACACGACGCCGAAGTCGAAGATGCGCGCCGACAGCTCGACCGGCCGCACGACGTCGCCGACCGCGACCTGCTCGTGCCCGAGGATGACGGTGACGGGCGGGTTCACGATCTGGATCGCCTGCGCCTCGCCGCGGATCGGGCGCACGCGCTCGGGCGCGCTGGCGGCCAGCAGGTCGAGCGCGCGGTCGAGCGCGATCTCGTAGCCGACGTCGTACAGGCGGTAGACGATGGCCGCGCCGTCGACGCGCAGCGCGGAGGCGGGCGAGGGCCGCGGGTCGGGGCCGACCAGCGAGACGCTCATCGCTTGTTGTCGCCGGGCGGGGCGACGTAGCGCAGGGCGCTGACGACCCGGCCGCCGATCAGATGCTCCTCGCCGATGCGGCGGCCGCCGGCGGCGTCCACGCCCGCGTACCAGACGCCCTCGGGGTAGACGACCACCATCGGCCCGTGGCCGCACTGGCCCAGGCAGCCGGCGCGGTTGATCCGCACCCGCTTCTTGAGTCCCGCGCGCGACACGCATTCCTTCAGCGCGTCGCGCACGTCCTCGCTGCCGTCGCGGCCGCACCGCTTGCCGTCGCACACGAACACGTGGCGCTCGTACTGGCTCATGCGGCCCGCCCGTCGCAAGGCGCCTGCCGCGGCGCCCCTGCCGGTCATCCGTCGCGCGCCCACCATCCCGGCCCCCCCATGGCATCCGAGCCCGTCACGCCCGAGCAGTTCTTCGCCGTCGACCTGCGCGTCGGCACCGTCGTCGCGGCCGAGCCGTTCCCGGAGGCGCGCGTGCCGGCGCTGAAGCTGGAGATCGACTTCGGTCCCGAGCTCGGCCGCCGGCGCTCGAGCGCGCAGCTCACCCGCCGCTACGACGCCGCGGGGCTGGTCGGGCGGCAGGTGGTGGCCGTCGTGAACTTCCCGCCCAAGCGGGTCGCAGGATACCTGAGCGAGGTGCTGGTGCTGGGCGGCGTCCCCGACGCGGGCGACGTCGTGCTGCTGGCGCCGGACGCGCGGGTGCCGGACGGGACGAAGATCGCCTGACCGCCGTCGCGATTAGCTTTGAGAGACACCATCCTCTCGACGAGCGCCTCCATGTCTTCCGCGATCGATGCCGCCGTGGCCAGCAAGGGCTACGCGCACCCCGAAGCGCTGGTCTCCACGCAGTGGGTGGCGGACCACCTGCAGGATCCGTCGCTGCGGCTCCTGGAGAGCAACGAGGACGTGCTGCTCTACGACCTCGGGCACATCCCCGGCGCGCAGAAGATCGACTGGCACGCGGACCTCAACGACGCCGTCGTGCGCGACTACGTGGACCGCGCGCAGTTCGAGCAGCGCGTGCGCGCCCTCGGCATCGACGAGTCGACGACGGTCGTCTTCTACGGCGACAAGAACAACTGGTGGGCGACGTACGCGTTCTGGGTCTTCCAGCTGTTCGGCTTCCGCAACGCGCGCATCATGGACGGCGGGCGCACGAAGTGGGAGCAGGAAGGGCGCGAGCTGACGACCGAGCGTCCGTCGTATCCGCCGACGCAGTACCGCGCGCCCGAGCGCGACGACGCGCGCATCCGCGCCTTCATGGACGACGTGCGCGCCCACCTGCAGGCGAAGGGGAAGCTGATCGACGTGCGCAGCCCGCAGGAGTTCAGCGGCGAGCGCACGCACATGCCCGAGTACCCGCAGGAGGGCACGCTGCGGGGCGGGCACATCCCGACGGCGCGCAGCGTCCCGTGGGCGCGCGCGGCCAACCCGGACGGGACGTTCAGGAGCGCCGACGAGCTGCGCGCGATTTACGAAGGCGAGGCGGGGCTCACGCCCGACGCCGACGTGATCGCGTACTGCCGCATCGGCGAGCGCTCCAGCCACACCTGGTTCGTGCTCACCTACCTGCTGGGCTACCAGAAGGTTCGCAACTACGACGGCAGCTGGACCGAGTGGGGCAACTCGGTGCGCGCCCCCATCGAGCGAGGATCGTGATGTCGGAGTCGACGACGGAGACGTGGAACGCGGAGACGAACGGCGCGGCACCCGGCGCGCCCGCGGCGCCGGCGGCTCCCACCGCGGGCAAGCCGCCGGCGCGCGTGCACGTGACGTGGCAGGGCGAGGGGCGCTTCGAGGCCGGGCGTCCCGGCGGGCCGACGCAGATCATCGACAGCTCGGCCAAGACGGGCCCGAGCCCGGTCGACACGCTCGTCTCGGCGCTCGCCAGCTGCACCGCGGTCGACGTGGTCGACATCCTCGCCAAGCGGCGCACGCCGGTCGAGGCGCTGACGGTCGACGCCACGGCGCCGCGCTTCGCGGGCGTGCCGGCGCGGCTGACGGACGTGGAGCTGGTCTACCACATCCGCGGCGCGGGGATCGAGCGCGTGCACGCCGAGCGCGCGATCGAGCTGGCGGTGACGAAGTACTGCTCGGTGCGCGACTCGCTGCGCGCGGACGTGCCGGTGACGTGGCGGCTGGAGCTGAACGGCGAGGGCTGATCGGCCCTTCGCGACCGGATGAACGCCCCCGCCCCGATCCTCCTCTACGACGGCGACTGCGGCTTCTGCGCCCGCAGCGTCCAGTTCGTGCTGGCCCGGGAGGGGCGCGACCGGTCGCTCCGCTTCGCGACGCTCCAGGGCGCCACGGGTGACGCGGCGCGCCGGGCCCGCCCCGAGCTGGCCGGGATCGACTCGGTGCTCTGGGTCGAGCCGGACGCCCGCGGCGGGATCGGCCGGGTGCTGGTCCGGTCGGACGCGGCGCTCCGGACGCTGACCTATCTGGGCGGCGGCTGGCGGGTCCTCGCCGCCCTCGGCCGGCTGGCCCCGCGCGGGCTGCGGGACGCGGTCTACGACCTGATCGCCCGGCACCGGCTGCGCCTGGCGGGGCGGGCGGACCCCTCCTGCCTGCTCCCGACGCCCGAGCAGCGGTCCCGGTTCGTGGACGGCACGGGGGCGCCGGCGGGGGAGCCAGTGGAGATTCCCGCCGGGACCGGCTAGCTTCCGTGGCTGCGTACGGGGTCAGCTCCGCGCGCGCCATCACCGCCGCGCCTTCGGGCGCGTGCCCGGAGCCGGTCGGCATCGGCTCCTCGGAAGGACCCCTCGCCACACCGCGCGATGAAGCCCGACATCCATCCCCTCTACCACCCCGTGGTCTTCAAGGACCTCTCGAACGGTCAGCTCATCGTGACCCGTTCGACGATGACGTCCGAGCAGAAGATCACGCTGAGCGACGGCCAGCAGTACCCGGTCGTGCCGCTCGAGATCACGAACATGTCGCACCCGTTCTTCACCGGCGAGCAGCGCCTGGTGGACACGCAGGGTCGCGTCGACAAGTTCAAGAAGCGCTACGCGCGCTGACGCGCCGCGCGGGCTCGCCCCGCCGCGACCGTTCCGACGCCCCGCCGCCCTCCGTGGTCGGCGGGGCGTTGCGCGTTTCGGCTGCGGGCCGCGGATCCTGCGCTCGCACATCGTCGGCGCGCCGAACCTGTTGCCGGTTGGGGAGGTTACGGATGCTCCGGATCTTGAAGAGCGATGCTTCGGATCGCTCCGCGTGGCGGCGACGCCCGATGCGCCACACGGAGCGATCCGTCAGATCCGTTCCGATCCGGAGCATCCGCATCCTCACCAATGGCCAACGGCCCGAGCGCGAGGCCAGCTGACGCGGGCACGGTGCAGGATCCGCAGCCCGCAGCCCGCAGCCTAGATTCTCCCGCATGTCGCCCCGCCCCCGAATCCGCCGAGTGGTCGCCGCCGCGATCGTGCTCGCGACCGCGTTCGCGTCTGCCTGCCAGATGACGCACGACTGGCACGGCAGCCCGGTCGATCCGCCCGCACCCGCGCCCGCGCTCGCGCTGACGGCCGGCGGTGGACGGGCGTTCGACCTCGCGCAGGAGCGCGGCAAGGTGGTGCTCGTGTTCTTCGGCTACACGCACTGCCCCGACGTCTGCCCCACCACCCTCGCCGACTGGTCGAAGGCGCGGAAGCTCCTCGGCGCCGACACCGCCGGCGTGCGCTGGGTCTTCGTGTCGGTCGATCCGGAGCGCGACTCGCCCGACACCGCGGCCGCCTACGCGCGCCGCTTCGACCCCGCGTTCGTGGGACTGAGCGGGACGCCGGCGCAGCTGGAGGCGGTACGCGCCGCGTGGGGCGTCGCCGCGGTGCCCGAGACGCCGCAGGCCGACCCGCACGCCGCGCACGGCGCGGGACAGGCCGCGCCCATGACGATGGTCTCGCACACGCCGCGCACCTTCGTCGTGGACGGCGAGGGCCGGCTGCGGCTGCTGTTCGATCCGCAGAGCCGGCCCGAAGGGATCGCGGCCGACGTGAAGGCGCTGCTCTGAGCGCCTAGCAGCCGCTAGCTGCGGCGCAGCCGCACGCCGCCCGATCCCGTCTCGATGGCGATCCGCCCGCGCCCGTCGCCGATGCGGCCCGTGAGCCGGTCGCGCTCGCGGTGCGTGACGCTGATCGGCAGCTCGCTGTCGATGCCGCCGCTCCCGCTGTCGATGTCGAGCGTCGCGCCGAACGCCGCCGGCAGCCGCAGCGTCACCGTGCCCGACCCGGAGTCGATGCGCACGTCCTCCGCGCCCACCAGCAGGCCGAGGTCCACGCTGCCGCTGCCGCTGTCCAGGCGCAGCGTGCGCGCGCGGACTCCGTCGAGCCGCGTGCCGCCGGAGCCGAGGTCGAGATCGAGACGCTCGGCGTCGACGTCGGTGCCGCGCAGCGCGCCCGAGCCCGCGTCCACGCGCAGCGCGTTCGCCTTCACGCGCGTCACGTCCACGCGCCCCGAGCCCGCGTCGAGGTCGATGTCGCCCTGCGCGTCGGTCACGCGCACCGGGCCCGAGCCGGCATCCACGCGCAGCCGGCCGCGCGTCCGCTCGCTCGTCAGCGACGCGGCGTGCACGTCCACCGACAGGTCGCCCTCGACGTTGCTGACGGTCGCCTCGCCCGCCAGCAGGTGCACCGCCACGCGCCGCCCCGCGGGCACCGTGACCGTGACGTCCGCCCACGTCTCCGCGCCGCGGCCGTCGCCGCGGATCTCGATGCCGTCGGCGCCGCCGCGCGAGAAGACGTGCGTGCCGAGGAAGCCGCTGCGCGTGGTCTCGCCGCCGAAGGTGCCGTCGCGCCGCAGCTCCGCGCGCACGACGTCGCCGCGTCCCATGCCCGGGTAGACGATGCGCGGCGCGCGCGTGAACACGCGCAGCGTCTCGCGGCCGCCGATGCTGCCCTGATCGACGATGGTCTGGTCCGCGTCGCGGCCGCGGCGCGTCACCTCCACGGCGACGTCGCTCCCGCTGCCCGCGACGACGCGCAGCCGGCCGACGACGTGATAGACCACGGGATCCTCGCCACGCAGCACGCGGCGCTCGGGGGTCTGCGCGCGAGCGTCACGCGCGGGAATCACGAGGGCCGCGGCGACCAGCGGCGCGAGCAGCGAGAGGAGGGATGATCGGCGCATGGCGGGCTCCGGCGGGAGGGACCGAGCGGGCGCACGGTTCCCACGATAACGCGCTCCGTACGCCGCGCCAGCACGGGAGGATTCGTGCGCCGCGGCGGCCGGGTTAGCTTGCGCGGGCCGATGCCAGATCTCGCCGCCTCCGTCTCCCCTGCTCCGTCGCCCGCGCCCGCGACACTGGATGCGTCGCCGGACGCGTCGCTGGACGTGCAGCTGTCGCACGAGCTCGCGACGCTCGACGATGCCGGCCTGCGGCGCCGGCTGCGGCCGCTGACGCGCGTCGCGGGCGCCGAGCTGCGCGCGGCGGACGGCGTGACGCTCCTGGACTTCGCGTCGAACGACTACCTGGGCCTCGCGGCCGATCCGCGCCCCGCGGCCGCCGCGGCCGAGCTGCTCGCGCGCGAGGGGCTCGGCGCCGGCGCGGCGCGGCTGATCTCGGGCGACCATCCCGCGCACCACGCGCTGGAGGAGGCGCTCGCCGCGCTCAAGGGCACGCCGCGCGCGCTGCTCTTCTCCAGCGGCTGGGCCGCGAACGCCGGCGCGCTGCCCGCGCTGGCCGGCCGCGAGGACGCGATCTACGCCGACGCGCTGAACCACGCCTCGCTGATCGACGGCGCGCGGCTGTCGCGCGCGACGGTGCGCGTCTTCCCGCACGGCGACCTCGCGGCGCTCGACGGCATGCTGCACGAGGACGCGTCGCGCTTCCGCCGCCGCTGGATCGTCGTCGAGGGTGTGTACTCGATGGACGGCGACCTGTGCCCGCTGGACGCGCTGGTGGCGATCGCGCGCGCGCACGGCGCGTTCACCTACGTCGACGACGCGCACGCCACCGGCGTGCTCGGCCCCGATGGACGCGGCAGCGCCGCACACTGGGGCGTCACCGTCGACGTCACCGTCGGCACGCTCGGCAAGGCGCTGGGCACCGCGGGCGCGTTCGTCGCGGGGAGCGCGGCGCTGTGCGACCTGCTGCTGCATCGCGCGCGCTCGTTCGTGTTCACCACGGGCACGCCACCGGCGCTCGCCGCGGCCACGCTGCACGCGCTCGCGGTCGCGCACGACGAGCCGTGGCGGCGCACGCGCGTGCGCGCGGTCGCGGCGCGGCTGCGCGCGGGGCTCGCGGCGATGGGCCGTCCCGCGCCGGGCGCGCCCGACGGCCACGTCGTGCCGGTGCCCGTCGGCGATCCACGCGCGACGCTCGCGGTGGGCGAGGCGCTGCGCGCGCGTGGCTATCTGGTCGGCGCGATCCGTCCGCCCACCGTGCCGCCGGGCGGCTCGCGGCTGCGCGTGAGCGCGAGCGCCGCGCACACGGACGCGCAGGTGGACGGGCTCCTGGCCGCGCTCGCGGAGACGCTGTGACGATCGACGCCGGGCTCGACGCCACGAACGACGTCGGCACCCTCGACGCGCGGCACGTCTGGCACCCGTACACGCAGCACTGGCAGGCGCCCGCGCCCGTGGAGATCGTGCGCGCGCACGGCGCCACGCTGCACGCGCGCGACGGCCGCGCCATCCTCGACGCGATCTCCAGCTGGTGGGTGACGTTGCACGGGCACGCGGAGCCGAGCATCGCCGAGGCGATCGCGGAGCAGGCGCGGACGCTGGAGCAGGTGATCTTCGCGGGCTTCACGCACGCGCCGGCCGCGGAGCTGAGCGCGGCGCTCGCGCGCGTGCTGCCGCCGGGGCTCACGCGCGTCTTCCTCTCGGACGACGGCTCGACGGCGGTGGAGGCGGCGCTCAAGATCGCGCTGCAGTGGTGGCACAACCGCGGCGAGCCGCGGCGCTTGGTGGCGGCGCTGGAGCATGCCTACCACGGCGACACGTTCGGCGCGATGAGCGTGGGCGCGCGCAGTATCTTCAGCGCGCCGTTCGCGCCGCAGCTGTTCGACGTCGCGCGCCTGCCCGACCCCAGCGAGGACGCGGACGCGACGCTGGCGGCCTTCGACGCGCTGCTGGACGCGCGCGGCCACGAGCTCGCCGCGCTCATCGTCGAGCCGCTGGTGCTGGGCGCCGGCGGCATGCGCATGTGGCGTGAGGACACGCTGCGCGCGCTCGCCGACCGCTGCCGCGCGCGCGGCGTGCTGCTCATCGCCGACGAGGTGATGACGGGATTCGGGCGCACGGGCGCGCTGTTCGCGTGCGGACGCGCGGGCGTCGCGCCCGACATGATCTGCCTGTCCAAGGGGATCACCGGCGGCTTCCTGCCGATGGGCGCGACGGTGGTGCGCGAGGAGCTGTTCGCAGGGTTCCTGAGCGACGACCGCACACGCACGCTCTTCCACGGCCACTCCTACACGGCGAACCCGGTCACGTGCGCCGCCGCGCTGGCGAGCCTGCGGCTGCTGGAGTCCGACGCGAGCACGCAGGCACGCGCGCGCATCGAGGCCGCGCACCGGCGCCACCTCGACGCGCTCGGCGCGCATCCGCTCGTGCGCGCGCCGCGCGTGATGGGGACGATCGCCGCGCTGGACCTCGTGGACGCGCGCGCGGGCGGCGGCTACCTGAACCCGGTCGGCCGCGAGCTCGCGACCTTCGCGCTGGAAGAGGGCGTGCTCCTGCGCCCGCTCGGCGACGCGTGCTACGTGCTGCCGCCGTTCTGCACGACCGACGAGGAGCTGGATCGCGTGTACGGCGTGATCGCGCGGTTCCTTGAGGGAGCGCGCGCCTCCGGCGCGTGAGCACCATGCTGCGCATCGGCGTCACGGGCACCGACACCGGCGTCGGCAAGACGGTGGTGAGCTGCGCGCTGCTGGCGGCGCTGCGCGCACGCGGGCTGGTGGCGCGCGGGATGAAGCCCGTCGAGACGGGCATCACCGACCGCACCGCGGGCACGGATGCAGCGCGGCTGCGGCGCGCAGCGGGCGACGTGGACGCGTGGGACGACGTCTGCCCCATCACCTTCGCGGAGCCGCTGGCGCCGATGGTGGCGGCCGAGCGCGCGGGCCGACCGATCGACGTCGCGAGGCTCGAGGGGGCGGCGGCGCGACTGTCGGCGGACGCCGATGCGCTCGTGGTGGAGGGCGCCGGCGGCCTGCTCGTCCCGTTCACGCGCTCGCTGACCTTCGCGGGGCTGGCGACGCACTGGGGGCTCGATCTCGTCGTCGTCGCGGCCGATCGGCTGGGCGTGCTGAACCACGCGCTGCTCACCGTGCGCGAGGCCGAGCGGCGCGGGCTGCGCGTGCGGGCGGTCGTGCTGAACGCGCTGCGCCCGTCGCCCGCCGACGTGGCCGAGTCGACGAACGCGGACGTGCTGCGCGACCTGCTGGACGGCGTGCCGCTGGTGACCGCGCCCTACCTGGACGGGGTAGCGCAGGAGGACCCCACGCGACTGGCGGCCGCCGGCCGCGCGCTCGCCGACCTCCTGCTGTCGCCGTGACCCGATGCGCCCGATCCCGCTCCGCGTGCTCGCCCTGTTCGCCGCGCTCGCGACCGCGGGATGCGACGACGTCACTGGCCCGGCGCTCCCGCGCGAGGGCGCGCCGCGCGAGCTGGAGATCTCATTCAGCGGCTTCGGCTTCGGGTCGCACGACGTGACGCTGCGCGGCGACACGCTGGTCGTGACGCGCCGCGACTTCTTCCAGCCGCAGACACCGTCGGTCACCAGCGTGGTGCCCGACGCCGCGGCGTGGCAGCGCTTCTGGGCCGCGGCGACGGCGGCCGGCGTGCCGATGTGGCCGCGCCGCTGCGAGAACCCGATCATCGCCGACGGCGCGGGCTTCTCGCTGCGGATCGTCGCGGGCGCGCGCGTGTGGGAGTCGCAGGGGAGCAACTCGTATCCGCAGGCGAACGGGCGCTGCAACGGCGATCCGGGGCAGTCGGAGGACTTCCGCGCGTTCCTGGGGGCGGTGTCGCAGCTGATCGGGCGGTCGTATCCGTGACGGCGCGGCCGGCTGCGGACTGCGGGCCCGAACGGCGACCGACAGCAAGGATGAAGATCGGATAAAGTCTGATGACGACGGATGGCTCCGCGTGGTGGTGAGGTATCTCGCACCCATGCGGAGCCATCCGTCGTTATCCGATCTTCTCGGACGTTCATCCTTGCTGCCGTTGCCGTTCGGGTCCGGCGCGCCGGACCCGTTGGCCTGTGGGGAGGATGCGGATGCTCCGGATGCGGGCGGATGCTCCGGATCGCTCCGTGAGGCGCATGGGACGTCGCCGCCGCGTGGAGCGGTCCGAATGATCCGCCCGGATCCGGAACATCCGCGTCCTCCCCAACAGCCAAACGGCCCCGGCGTGATCATCGGTGCGAGGGCACGGAGATGATCCGCAGCCCGCAGTCCGCAGCCCGCCGCGAAGTGCGCTAACTTCCGGCCCGCACCCCAGCCCACGCCGATGACGTCCTCCCTCTGGAACTCCCTCGCCGACCAGGCCCTGGCCGGCGAGCTGCCCACGCGCGACGACGCGCGTGCCGTCCTGCAGGCCGCCGACGACCAGCTGCCGGCGCAGATCGCCGCCGCGTGGCGCGTGCGCCACCACTTCTGGGGGAACCGCGTCCGCCTGCACTTCCTGCTGAACGCGCAGAGCGGCCTGTGCCCCGAGGACTGCGGCTACTGCTCGCAGTCGAAGCTCTCCCTGGCGGAGATCGACAAGTACCCCATGCTCGCGCGCGAGCGCATCCTCGAGGCGGCCGACCGCGCGGCGGCGCTCAAGGCGGGGACGTTCTGCATGGTGATCTCGGGCCGCTCGCCGGGCGGGCGCGTGTTCGAGAAGGTGCTGGACGCGGTGCGCGAGGTGAAGGCACGCCACGACCTGAAGATCTGCGCCTGCCTCGGCCTCCTCACGGAGGCGCAGGCGCACGCGCTCAAGGACGCTGGCGTCACGCAGGTGAACCACAACCTCAACACGTCGGCGCGCTACACGCCCGAGGTGGTGACGACGCACACCTTCGAGGACCGCGTGGCGACCGTCGAGCAGGTGCGCGCCGCGGGCCTCAAGACGTGCTCCGGCGGCATCCTGGGCATGGGCGAGACGGACGACGACGTCATCGACCTCGCGCTGGCGCTGCGTGCGCTCGAGGTGAAGTCGGTGCCGGTGAACTTCCTCATCCCCGTGCCCGGCACCGCGATGGCCGACGTGCGCACGCTCGACCCGCGCCGTTGCCTCCGCATCCTCTGCCTCTACCGCTTCCTGCTGCCGTCGCAGGAGATCCGCATCGCCGGCGGGCGCGAGGTGCACCTGCGCTCGCTGCAGGCGATGGGGCTCTATCCGGCGAACTCGATCTTCATCGGCGACTACCTGACGACGCAGGGCGCGGCCGCGCGCGCGGACCTGGAGATGATCCGCGACGCAGGCTTCGTGCTCGAGACGCCAGACGGCGCGCCCTTCGACGGCGACCCGTTCGCGGCGATCCCCGAGAGCTATCCGCGCGCGCCGCTGCCGCTGCTGGAGGTGCGGTGACGGACGCCTCCATCGCGGATCTCCGCCGCACGTACGCGCGCGCGCAGCTCGACGAGCGCGACGCGGACGCGGATCCGATCGCGCAGTTCCACCGCTGGTTCGCGGAGGCGCTGGACGCGCAGGCGATGGAGCCGAACGCGATGACGCTCGCCACTTCGTCGCGCGACGGCGTGCCCGACGCGCGCATCGTGCTGCTGAAGGGCGTGGACGCACGCGGCTTCACCTTCTTCACCGACTACCGCAGCGCGAAGGGGCGGCAGCTCGACGCCAACCCGCGCGCGGCGCTCGTGTTCTGGTGGGCGGAGCTGGAGCGGCAGGTGCGCGTGACGGGCATCGTCGCGCGCGTGGCGCGCGACGAGTCGGCCGCGTACTTCGCGTCGCGGCCGCGCGGCAGCCGCCTGGGCGCATGGACGTCGCGCCAGTCGTCCGCGCTCCCCGACCGCGAGTCCCTGGAGCGCGCGTACGCCGAGACCGAGGCGCGCTTCGCCGGCGCGGACGACGTGCCGCTGCCGGAGCACTGGGGCGGCTTCCGCGTCGAGCCCGAGACGGTGGAGTTCTGGCAGGGCCGCCCGAGCCGGCTGCACGACCGCATCCGCTACCGGCGCGAGGGCGAGGGGTGGGTGCGGGAGCGCCTCTCTCCCTGACGCTGCGGCGCTACGCCGCGTTCCCCACCGCGCTCGCCGGCAGGAGCCGTAGCCGCGGCTCCGCGTCGAGCTCCAGGAACGCCGCGACCTCGTCGGGTGGGAGCGCCCGGCCGAACAGGTGCCCCTGCCCGATCGTGCAGCCCAGGCGGCGCAGCTGCTCCCACTGCGGCGTCGCCTCCACGCCCTCGGCCATCGTGCGCAGCGACAGCGTGTCGCCCAGCGCGACGATCGCGCGCGCCAGCGCCACCTCGCCGCTGTCGCCCTGCTCCTCGGCCAGCGCGAGCCCGTCGACGAAGGTCTTGTCGATCTTCAGCACGTCCACCGGGAAGCGCTGCAGGTAGCGCAGGCTCGCGTAGCCCGTCCCGAAGTCGTCGATGCCCAGCCGCACGCCGAGCGCCTTCAGCGCCTGCAGCACCTCGAGCGTCGAGTCGTCGCTGTGCATGAAGATGCCCTCCGTCAGCTCCAGCAGCAGCAGCGCGGGCGGGAAGCCGGTCGTCCGCAGCGCCGACGCGACGTCCTCCACGATCGCGCCGTGCTGCAGCTGGCGCGGCGAGACGTTCACCGACAGCGTCAGCGGCGCCGTCCCCGCGCGCCGCTGCATCCACGCGACGCCCTGGCGGCACGCCTCGGCCAGCACCCAGCGGCCGATCGGCGTGATCAGCCCCGTCTCCTCGGCCAGCGGCACGAACGCGCCCGGCAGCAGCAGCCCGCGCCGCGGGTGGTGCCAGCGCACCAGCGCCTCGACGCCGAGCACGCGGCCGTCCGTCAGGTCGACGATCGGCTGGTAGTGCAGCAGCAGCTCGTCGCGGTCGAGCGCGTGGCGCATGTCCGCCTCCAGCTCCAGGCGGTCGAGCGCGTCGGCGTTCATCTCGCGCGCGTAGATCGCGTGACGCCCCTTGCCGCCGCGCTTCGCGACGTACATCGCGACGTCCGCGTTCCGCAGCAGCTCGTCGGCGCCGGCCGCGTGCTCGGCGTCCGCGGAGCCGCGCGCGATGCCCACGCTCGCGCCGACGAACACCTCCTTCCCCTCCAGCTGGAACGGCGCGCGCATCGCCTTCCCCACGCGCTCCGCCACCACCAGCACGTCCTGGTCGACGCGCACGTTGTCGAGCAGGATCGCGAACTCGTCGCCGCCGAGCCGCGCCACCGTGTCGCTGCCACGCGTCGCGCTCAGCAGCCGCTCCGCGACCACGCGCAGCAGCTGGTCGCCCGCCGCGTGGCCGAGCGAGTCGTTCACCTTCTTGAAGTCGTCGAGGTCGACGTACACGAGCGCCACGCCGTCCGCCCGGCGACCGGGCGCGGCGAGCGCCGCGTCGAGCCGCTCGCGCAGCCGCGAGCGGTTGGCGAGGCCGGTGAGCGGATCGTGGAACGCCTGGTGGCTCAGGCGCGCCTCCAGCTCGCGGCGCGACGTGACGTCCTGCGCCATCCCCATCAGCGTCGCGCCCGCGCCCAGCACGTCCACGCGGCGCACCGTGAGGCTCGCCCACACGGACTCGCCGTCGGGGCGCACGAAGCGCTGCTCCACCGTGACGCTCGCGCGGCGGCCCTCGCGCAGCTCGCGCAGCGGCTCGCGCACCGCCGCCCGGTCCTCGTCGCTCACCAGATCACCGCCCGCGCTGCCGCGCAGCTCCGCGGGGCTGCGGCCCACCAGCCGCCCGAACGCCGGGTTCGCGTCCACGACCGTGCCCGCGTCGTCCAGCAGCACGATGCCGAGCGGCGCCTGGTCGAACAGCGCGTGGAAGCGCGCCTCGCTGCGGCGCACCTGCTCGGCCGCGAGCACGCGCGCCGTCACGTCGCGCACCGACACCAGCCCGCCCGTGATGCGGCCGTCGGCGCCGCAGAGCGGCACGCACGACGCGTCGAAGTAGTGGATCGGCGACGCCGCCGACGCGCGGCCCGGACGCTCGTGCACCTGCACCGTCTCGCCGGCCAGGGCGCGCGCGTACGGACGGCCCGCGGCGCCCCAGTCCAGCTCCGCCTCGATGTCCTCCGGCCGCCGGCCCAGCGCCGCGTCGCGCGCGAGGCCCGTCCACCGCTCCATCGCGGGGTTCCACGCGGTGATGCGCAGCGCGCCGTCGAACGCGAACATCGCGTCGGACGCCGAGTGCACGAGCGACGTCGCGAACTCGCGCTCGCGCATGACGTCCGCGTGCGCCGCCTGCAGGCGCACGCGCGACGCGAGCAGCGCGCCCATGAGCCGCTCGGACGCGCGCGTCGCGGGGCGCACGACCACGAAGCCGCCGACGACCAGCGTCGCGAGCACCAGCACCGTGAACGCGATCTCGAGGCGCCGGAGCGTCGCCATCCGCGCGTCGGCGTGGTCCGCCAGCGTGCGCTGCTCCGCCGTCACGAGGTGCACGACCTCGCGCTCGGCGTCCAGCATCACGGGCAGCGCGGCCGCCCGCTCCGCGACCGGCAGCGCGGGCGCCGCCACGATCGCGGCCGCCTGGCGCAGCCGCTCGCAGGCCGCGACGAGCGGCGCCTCGTGCGAGTCGATCGCGTCACGCCGCGCGTGGTGGAGCGAGTCGAGCGCCAGCTCGGTCGCGACCAGCTCGCGCCGCGCGGCCTCCGCCACCGCGGGCGGCAGGTCGTCGCGCGAGGCGACGAGCGAGGCGCGCACCAGGCGCCCCGACAGGAGGCGATGGCGGGCCAGCTCGTCGACGCCCCGGTTCGATGCCGCCTGCCGCGCGTGGGCCCACTGCGCCGCCGCCTGCCCGGCGAGGACCAGGAGCGCGACGGCAGCGACCACCGCGAACGAGCGGCGCGTGAGGGCGGGGAGTCGGGCGACCACCGAAGGGCTGGTGCGTGCGGCGCGGATGGGAGGGACCGGCCGGCGCGGACGGCGCGCCGCTGCGTGACATGCTTGTCATCGCCCTCTCATGTATCGGCCCGTGGTGCGTCCGGCTTGAGCGCCGCCGACGGAGACGAGTCTCGACCGCCAGACGACAACTAATTCTCTAGTTGACAGGCGGCGCTCCCGCGCCTATCTACTAGAAAGTTCGTAGACACCCGCGCCCCGCCCCGCATGTCCGTCTCCTTCACCGATCGCGAGCTCGACGTCATGGCGGTCCTCTGGGACCTCGGGCCCGCGACCGTCGCCGACGTCCGCGACCGCCTCGCCGACCCGCTCGCCTACACGACCGTCCTCACGGTCCTCCGAACGCTCGAGGCCAAGGGCTACGTCGGCCACGTCGAGGAGGGGCGCGCGCACCGCTACCACCCCCTCGTCGACCGCGACGTCGCCGGGCGCAGCGCCCTCCGGCGCCTCCTCGGCACCGTCTTCGGCGGGTCGCCGGAGCTCCTCCTCACCAACCTGGTCGAGGCGCGCGCCGCCGACGCGGCGGAGCTCGCGAGGCTCCGCGCGATCCTCGACGAGCGGGCCGGCGACACGCCGAACGAGGGGCGCGACCGATGATCGCGCTCTGGATGCTCCTCTCCACCCTCCTCGGCGCCCTGCTCGCCACGGCCGCGCTCGGCATCGAGCGCGCATTGCGACTGGTCGGGCGGCCGGGGCGCTGGGCGTGGGCCACCGCGCTCGCCCTCACCGTCGTCCTGTCGGCGGCGCAGCTGCTCGGCCCGCGTACGGCCCCCGACGCGGCTCCGCATGGCGGGGGCGAGGTGACGCTCGTCCTGCCGGCCGTGCCGTCCGGCGCGGCAGCGGTGCGCGGTGCGGCCGACTGGCGGGCGCGCGACACGGTGGCGGCGCCGGCGGCCTGGCGCGCGCTGGACCTCCCGCTCGCCATCCTCTGGATCGGCGCCTCGGTGGTGCTGCTGACGCGGACGGCGGGTACCTCGCGCCGCCTCAGCCTGAACCTCCGCCGCTGGCCGCGCGAGACGCACGGCGGCACCACCGTGCACGTCGCGCCCGACCTGGGCCCCGCGGTGTTCGGGGCGGTGCGGCCCGCCGTCATCGTCCCGCGCTGGGCGCTGGCCGACGCGCGCCTGCCGCTCATGCTCGCCCACGAGGCGGCGCACGTCCGCGCCCGCGATCCGCTGCTGCTGGCCGCCGGCCTCGCCGCCGCGCTGCTGATGCCCTGGAACCTCGCCGCCTGGTGGCAGCTCCGCCGCCTGCGGCTGGCCGTGGAGCTCGACTGCGACGCCCGCGTGCTGGCCGGGTCGGCCGAGGGGCCGGCGGTGCGCACCTACGGCGCCCTGCTGCTCGACGTCGCGCACTGGTCCGCGGGCCACGCGCCCGGTCCGCTGGCCGCCCTCGCCCCGACCCTGCTCGCCACCCCGTCCACGCTCTCCCGGAGGATCCACGCGATGACGACTCCCCGCCCGCGCCGCGCCGTCGGCCGCGCGCTCACGCTGGCTGCCACCGCCACCGCGCTGGTCGCCGCCGCCTGCGAGCTGCCGCGCCCCACCGGTCCGCGCGCCGCGCCGCAGGCCCCGCTGGCCAGCGTGACCGCCCCCGTCCCCGCGACGGCGGACGTCTCGCCCCTCACCGTCGCCGACATCCGCCGCGCGGTGGCGTCGGCCTTCCCCGGCGCCGACACCGAGCGCCGCGGCGCGACGCAGCGCATCTGGGTCGTGCAGGACGGCAGCGGCCGCGTGAGCCGGGTCATGCGCGGGCTGGCCGCGCCCTCCGCGCCGGGGACGGTCGCGCTCACCCGGGCGGAGCTGGCGCAGCTCCGCGACGGCCGCTTCCAGGTCTCGCCGATGGCCGGCGATCCGCGCGGCACCTTGGCCGGCGTGGCCGCCGACGCGATCGCGACGATCGACGTGCACAAGCGCGGGCCCGGCCAGATCACGCCCGACAGCACGGAGCTGATCTGGATCCGCCTCAAGGGCGCCGACGTCGCCTCGGCGACGGGGACCGAGCCGCGGTTCGTGCCCGAGCGGGAGCCGACGGCCCGCATCGCCGTGCGCGACCAGCCCCCCGCGCGCGCCGGCATCGCGCTCCGCGGCGGCACGATCACGATCCAGCCCACCGACTCGGCGCGCCGCGCGGGCGTCGGGCCGACGACCTTGAGCGTCGGCAGCCCCGGCGACACGACCGGCCCCAAGCCGCTCTATCTGATCGACGGCGTCGAGTTCAGCGGCGCGCAGAGCGAGCTGCCGAAGCCCGACCGCATCGAGAGCATCGAGGTCCTCAAGGGCGCGGCCGCGGAGCGCGAGTACGGCGCGCGCGGGGGGCACGGCGTCATCCGGATCACCACGAAGCGTGAGTGACCGGCCGCCGGGCGATCGGCATACGGTGTGAAACGACGGGGCGACCGGATGGACCGGCGCCCCGTCGTCGTACGTGCGCCGGTCGATGTGACACAGTGTGTGATGCAGCGCACCCTGTCACGCTCGGGCTCGCCGTTTGCACTCCTCCCCGCGGCCCGCCTTTCGAAAAAGTTTTCTTGCCGGTCGGACATCCCGACCATAGGCTGTGCCATGGCGCTTCCCGCGGATGACGGCGGGCGAGAGGGGGAGGTGGCGTTGCGAGGCGGAGGCGCACGCTCGACGGCCGCGATCGTGGCGCCGGGCGGTGGGGACGCTGCGCCGCGTCGCGCGTCTCCCCCGCCCGTCCCACGTCGAACGCCGGCCCGGCCTCTTCCGATCAACGGTCCCACGACTCCCGCGCGCTGGAACGGATTCGATGCGGCTACTGCAAGCGCGGCACCTCTTCCTGCGGCTCGCGAACAGCATCGGCGCGACGAGCCTCGTCGCCCGCAGCGACTGGCGACGCCACCGGCTCGTGATCCTGTGCTACCACGGGATCTCGCTCGACGACGAGCACCAGTGGAACCCGGAGCTGTACATGCCGGCCGCGCAGTTCCGCGACCGGATGCGGCGGCTGCGCGAGGCACGCTACAACGTCCTCCCGCTCAGCGACGCGGTGGAGCGGCTCTACGAGGGCAACCTCCCGCCCAAGAGCGTCGCGGTCACCTTCGACGACGGCTACTACGACTTCCACGCGCAGGCGCTGCCGGTGTTGCGCGAGTTCGACATCCCGGCCACGAACTTCGTGGCCACGTTCTACTCGAACTTCGTGCGGCCGGTGTTCGACCCCGCGTCCGCGTACCTGCTGTGGAAGGGCCGCGCGCGCGGCGTGATCACGCTCGGCGCGGTGATCCCGGGCGCGGCCTCGATGCCCATCGTCACGGCCGAGGAGCGCACCCAGGTCTGGCGGCAGCTGCGCGAGCACGCGTTCCGCGAGCGGCTCTCCGCGCAGGAGAAGGACGAGCTGCTGGCCGACCTCGCGATGGCGCTCGGCATCGACTACCAGGCGTGGACCGCGACGCGCATGCTGCAGCAGATGCGCGAGTCGGAGCTGCGCGCGCTGCCGTCGGACCTCGTGGACGTGCAGCTGCACACGCACCGCCATCGCATGCCGGACGACCGCGCGCTGTTCATGCGCGAGATCGCCGACAACCGCGAGTCGCTGGACGCGATGGTCACCTCGGGCGAGCCGCGCGCGCACTTCTGCTACCCGCTCGGCAACCACGACATGCAGTCGGTGCGGTGGCTCGCGGAGATGGACGTGCGCAGCGCGACGACGTCCGATCCCGACATCTGCACGCCGGCGGACCATCCGCTGCTGCTGCCGCGCTTCACCGACACCACGCTGCAGCCCGACGAGGTGTTCGACGGCTGGGTGTCGGGCTTCTATCCGCGGCTGCGCTGGTCGCCGTCGCTGCGCGAGCTGCGGCGCCGCCGGCGCACGGTGAGCCCGCCGGTCGCCGAGCCGACGGCGGCGCGTCCGCTGCGCGCGACGCTCAGCGACGTCGTCGCGCGCTGACGTCGCGCTGATCAGCCCGGGCGGCGGGCGGTGGCCACCATCGCCCGCCGCCCGCCGTCCAGCGCCACGTCCACGAAGCCGGCGCGCGCGAGCGCGGTGCGCATGCCGCGCGCGCCCTGCCACGACTCCACGCGCCCGCGCCCGTCGGGGAACGCGAAGACGCGCCCCGCGACCTGGAACGCGAGGCCGTTGAGCGCGACGTAGCCGCGGTATGCCAGCGCCTTCCACGCCCGCCGCCGCAGCGCGTCGCGCAGCTCGCCGCGCGTCATCCGCCAGTCGTGCAGCGCGAGCCACAGGTCGCCGCCCGGGCGCAGCACGCGCGCGAACTCCGCGAGCGCCACGGGGATCCGCATGTACGGCAGCGCGACGCGCGAGACCACGAGATCGAACGACGCGTCGGCGAACGGGAGCGCCTCGCCCCGCGCGGCGGCGAGCGGCAGCCGCGGCCAGCGTGCGCGCCCCGCCGCCAGCGCCTCGACGTCCACGTCCACGCCCCACCCTTCCCGCTCCCCGTCCGGCTCCGCCATCCCGCTTCCCACGAGCGTCTGCCCCGCACCGCACCCGACGTCGAGCACGCGCCGGTGCCGCGGCGCGAGCGCGGGCATCAGGTGCTCCGGCCGCGTCGGGTCGAGCGCGATGGCCAGCTCGGCGAGATGGTAGGGGAGCGATGACACGGAGGACGGTGAGTCAGAGGACGGAACGGCGGAAGACGATGAGGCGTGAGACGGAAAGGCGGACGCTTCGAGCTCGACGCTTCAAGCGCGGTGACGCTCCACCGTATCGCGCTCCATCGTTCTCCGCTTCACCGTTCTCCGCCGTTCCGTCCTCCGCTCTACTGTGCCTTTCGCGGCCAGACGTTGTCCCCCGCCTCCCGATCCGGGAACCGCTGCTCCGGATCCAGCTCCACGCGCGTGATGGCGCGGCCGAAGTCGAGCGTCGCGGTGAAGGTGCGGCTGCCCGCGAACCACACGTCGGCGGGATACGTCACGACCGCCGTCGTGTCGTCCACCACGCGCGCGTTCGCCACGCGGCGCAGCGCGCCGCCGGTGGGCGCGAGGTGCACGCGCAGCACGACCGGCGACGGCATCTGGCCGTCCTGCCGCACCGTCACCGTCGTGCGCGTGCCCGCCGTCGCGACGTTCTGGATCGAGCCGTCCGAGCTCTCCGTCGTGAACAGCCAGTAGTACCAGAACCACCCGAGGTCGCGGTTCAGCGCGCGGTTCATGAAGAACATGTAGTCCCACGGCGACGGGTGCTTGAACAGCCACGCGTTCGCCCACTCGCGGTGCGCGCGGATCACCGCGCTGTCGCCCACCACGCCGCCGAGCGCGGACAGCATGAGCGGCGTCTTCTGGTAGGTCGTGAAGCCGTAGAACTGCTGGCCCGCGTAGTTCGCGTTCCACATCATCGGCGGCTCGGCCTCGTTGCCGCTGACGCGGCCGTACGACTGCCCGAGCCCGTTCAGCACGGGCGGCTTCCCCGCCGCGTCGGCGTCGGAGAGGATGTTCATGTACTGGTTGAACCCCTCGTCCATCCAGCCGTACCACGTCTCGTTGTTGCTCACCACCATCGGCCACCACTGGTGCGCCGTCTCGTGGTCGGCCGCGCCGCGGTTGGAGTTGATCACCATCGGGTACTCCATGCCCGCGCTCGGCCCGTCCTGCAGCGTCAGCTGCGGGAACTGGTACGGGAACCAGAGCTTCGAGTAGAACTCCAGCGCGTGGCGCGCGATCTCGCCCGCGTCGCGGAACTGCTGCGCGCGGCCCGGCAGGTACACCATGTGGATCGGCACGCGCCCCTTCCCCGGGATCGTCGCGCGCGTCGCCCGCCACACGAACTGCTTCGCCGTCGCCCACGCGAAGTCGTTCACGCTGTCGGCGACCATGTGCCACACGAGGCGATCGCCCGCGGCGGTGCTCTGCCCCGGTCCCACCTCGTCGGCGCCGACGATCGTCGTCACCGAGTCGGAGTCGAGCACGCGCTTGAGGCGCTCGCGGGCGCGCGCCGTCAGCACCTGCTCGGGGTTCTGCAGGATGCCGGTGCCGCTCACCACCCAGCCGGCCGGCACGTCGAGCTTCACGTCGAAGCGCCCGAAGTTGTTGTAGAACTCCGACGGGCCGAGGTAGAGCTCCTCGTTCCAGCCGCGCAGGTCGTCGTAGACCGCGACGCGCGGATACCACTGCGTCGGCTGGTAGAGCGTGTCGGCCCAGCGCTGCGTCATCCGGTGCCCGGCGCCCGGGCCGCCCGGCAGCTTGTGGTTCCACTCGATCTCGAGCGTCGCCGTCGCGCGCGGCGCGACCTTGGTCGGCAGCGTGATGCGCGCGACCGTCGAGCGGAGCCCGATCGCGGTCGGCACCGCGCGCGCCTGCGCCGCCTGCGCGGCCTGCGCCGCCACGATCGAGCGGGCGCCCTCCCCGCCGGCCGGCGGCGGCCCGAGGGTCACCGCCTCGCCGTTCACCGACATGCGGGTGATGACCATGCCGTCGGTCACCTCCGCCGGCACCCACGGCGCCGCCTGCGGCGTGTTGCCGAGGAAGATGTTGGGGTCCAGCCGCAGGGCGAGCTGGCCGAGCGAGTCGGGGCTCGCGTTGTGCACGACGACCGTCTCGCGGCCGGTGATGCGCGAGGTCGCCGGATCCAGGCGCGCCTCGATCGTGTAGTCGGTCCGCAGCTGCCAGTAGTTGCGGCCCGGGCGCCCGGTCGAGTCGCGCGTCCCGGCGGCCATCGCGCGCCGGATCGCGTTGGTGAGCGGGATGTCGCGGCGCACCGCGCGCTCGGGGAGGCGGGCAGCCGGCTGCTGCGCGGCCAGGCGCGCGGGGCGCACGGCCCCCGCGGCGGAGCCGGCGAGCAGCGCCAGCGCGAGAAGACGACGGGCGGTCATGCGTGGGGCTCGTGTGGGGATCGCGGCGGCCGACGGCGGCCGCGGACGCGTTCGCGACGCGTGCCCCGAGATTACCACATCGGCTCGGTGCCGGGGAGCGGCCGGAGGCCCCGGCTCCGCGTGACGGCGGGGGCGCGCGGCGTGAGCCAACGGAGGCTTGCGGCTGGCGGGAAACCCGCGATCATGACGATGGGGCCATGGTCGCGGTGCGCAGCTTGCCCGACGTCCGCACCGACGGAGGCGCGTCCGATGACGGGCGCGCGCCGAACCCCTTTTTGCACTCGCCGTCCCGATGACGCACGATCCCGCCTCGTCCGCCGCCTCGCTCCCGCTCCCGCTCCACGCCGCTCCGACGGCGCGGGGCGAGCCCGCGGCCGGCCTCGCGGACGGCGCCCGCCTGCGCGCCCTCTTCGAGCTCCACGTCGACGGGGTGCTCGCGCTCGACGACCGGGGGCGGATCGGCGAGGCCAACCCGGCGGCGGTGGCCCTCCTGGGCATCCCGGCGGCCGAGCTGCTCGGGCGCGACGTGCTGTCGCTGATGACCGCGGAGGACTGCCCGCGCTGCGAGGAGCGGCTGGGCGCGGCGCTCCAGGGCACGGCGCAGAGCTGGGAGGCGAACCTCGAGACGCACGACGGGCGGCGCGCGGTCCAGCTCGCGGCGGTCCCGATCGTCGAGAATGGCGTGACGACGGGCGCGTTCCTGGTGGCGCACGACGTCACCTCGCACCGCACGCTCGAGGCGCAGCTCGCGCACCGCGCCTTCCACGACCCGCTCACCGGGCTCGCCAACCGCGCGCTCTTCCGCGACCGTGTGGAGCAGGCGCTCGCGCGCGACCCCACGGGCGAGCACGTCGCGGTGATCTTCGTCGACCTCGACGACTTCAAGAAGGTCAACGACACCCAGGGCCACGCGGCCGGCGACGCGCTGCTGGTGCGCGTGGCGGCGCTGCTGGTGGACAGCACGCGCGGCTGCGACCTGATCGCGCGCTTCGGCGGCGACGAGTTCGCGGTGCTGCTGGGGCGCATCGCGCAGCGCGACCACGTGGACGCGGTGGCGGCGCGCATCGCGGCCGCGCTGCGCCGTCCCATCGCGCTCCCGCTGCGCGACGTCGTCGTCGGCGCGAGCCTGGGCATCGCGCACGGCCGACCCGGCATCGACGCCGACGAGCTGCTGAAGGACGCCGACCTCGCCATGTATCGCACGAAGGCCGCGAGCCAGGGCCACGTGTCCAAGTACGCGGCCGGCGCGCAGGCGCTCGTCGAGGAGCGCGAGGCGATGCACGAGGACCTGCGCCGCGCGCTCGAGGGCGACCCGGCGGGCGGACGGCTCTCACTCGTCTACCAGCCGGTCGTCGAGCTGGCGTCGGGCCGCGTGAGCACGTACGAGGCGCTCGCGCGCTGGTGGCATCCCGCGCACGGCGAGGTGCCGCCGTCCACCTTCGTGCCGCTGGCCGAGGAGACGGGGCTGGTGGTCGCGCTCGGCCGCTGGGTGCTGCGCGCCGCGTGCGCGCAGCTGCGGCGGTGGGAGGCCGCGGCGCCCAACGCCGAGCGGCCCACGGTGCGCGTGAACCTCTCGCGCTGCGAGCTGGAGCAGCCGACGCTGCTGCGCGACGTCGCCGACGCGCTCGACCACGCGGGCGTGTCGGGCGCGCAGCTGACGCTGGAGCTGCCGGAGGCGGCGGTGATGCGGCGCCCCGAGGAGGCGCTGGTGACGCTGCACGGCCTGCGCGAGCTGGGCGTGCGCCTGGCGATCGACGACTTCGGCACGGCCGCGTCCTCGCTCGGCCACCTGCAGCGCTTCCCGGTGGACGAGCTGAAGATCGACCGCGGCTTCGTCGACGCGGCGCCCGAGGACGCGGACGCCGAGGCGGTGGTGCGCTCGATGGTGGCGCTCGGCCGCGCGCTGCACCTGCGCATGGTAGCCGAGGGCGTGGAGCGGCCCGCGCAGCGCGCGTGGCTGGCGGACGTCGGCTGCGAGTTCGCGCAGGGCTACCTGTTCGCGCCGCCGGGCGCGCCCGCCGACGTGCACGGCTCCGCGTCGGACGACGCGCCGCACGCGATGCCGCACGCGATGCCGCACGCGGTGCGCGCGCCGCGCGACATCCCGCGCGAGCCGGTGCACGGGTCCACCGCGCCGGCGTGACCCCTGAGCTCGGGCGCGCCCGCGCGCTGCTCGCCGGCGCGCAGCGGCTCCTGGTGTTCACCGGCGCGGGCGTCAGCGCGGAGTCGGGCGTGCCGACGTTCCGCGGCGCGGGCGGGATGTGGAACGCCAGGCGCGCCGAGGATCTCGCCACGCCGGAGGCGTTCGCGCGCGACCCGCGGCTGGTGTGGGAGTGGTACGCGTGGCGCCGCGGCCTGGTCGCGCGGTGCGAGCCCAACGCCGCGCACGACGCGATCGCCCGCCACGCGCGCGCGCACGCCGGCACCACCGTCGTGACGCAGAACGTCGACGGTCTCCATCAGCGCGCGGCCGTGGCGGCCGGCGATCCGCGCGGTGCCGCGTCGGTGGTCGCGCTGCACGGCACGCTGTTCGGCGTGCGCTGCGAGCGCTGGCCGGCGTGTCCCACGCGCCTGCCGCACGACGGGCCGATCGACGCCAGCGACCACGCGACGCTGCCGCGCTGCGACGCGTGCGGCGCGCTGCTGCGGCCCGACGTCGTGTGGTTCGGCGAGGCGCTGGACGCCGCCGACCTGGAGGCCGCGTTCGGTGCGGCGCAGCGCGCGGACGCGTGCCTGGTGGTGGGCACGAGCGCGCTGGTGCAGCCCGCGGCGAGCGTCGCGGCCACGGCCGCGCGATCGGGTGCTCCGTTGGTCGAGGTGAACGCGGAGGACACGCCGCTCTCGTCGCTGGCGGCGGTGGCGCTGCGCGGTCGCGCGGCGGAGCTCGTGCCCGCGCTGCTCGCTCAGTAGTGCCGCAGCTGAACGGCGAACTGCATTTGCAAGGATAAGATCGGACAAGATCTGATTAAGAGCGGATGGCTCCGCGTGGCGGCGAGGAACGTCGCACCACGCGGAGCCATCCGTCGTCATCAGATCTTCTCCGACTTTCATCCTTGCAACGCCGTTCCTCTCCCCTGCCGCGCGCGATCGCGAGGGCTCACTCGCCCTTCCGCGCCCGCCGCTCCGCGTTCACCAGCCGGTGCGCGCGGCGCGTCGTCTCGGGCTCGCGGAAGCCCGCGCTCACCGACACGACGACGTCCACCGCGGTCTCGAGGTCGATCAGGTGGCCCGGCGACACGTACACCGGATGCACGCTCTCGCGCAGCCGGATCGCCATGCCCACCGTCTCGCGGCGGTGCACCAGCGGCGCGCGCGCGAGGCGCTCGGGACCCAGCGGCGCGTGCGTGCCGACGAGGATCGACTTCGCGCAGCCGATGGACGGCACGCCGAACAGCAGCCCGCCATAGCACGCGATGCCGAAGCGGCGCGGATGCGCGATCCCCTGCCCGTCGAAGATCAGCGCGTCGGGGCGCGTGCGGAGCTGGTCCCACGCCGCGGCGACCGCCGGCAGCTCGCGGAACGCGAGGAAGCCCGGCACGTACGGCATCGGCACCGGCGCGACGGCGGTCGCCTGGTCGACGACCTCCAGCGACGGCAGCGCGAGCACGACGATGCCCGCGAAGCACTCGGTGGCGTCGCGGTCCATCGACACGTCGAGGCCCGCCACCAGCCGCGGCGCGAAGTTCGGCGGCGGCTGCAGCACGACCTCCGCGCGCAGCCGCTGCTGCACCGCGGTCGCCTCGGCGATGGTCGTCGGGAAGTCGCGCGTCGTCACGACCGCGCGCCGTGCACGACGCGCGCCGCGCGCGGTCAGCGCAGCTTCGCCAGCGCGTCGCGCGCGACCTTGAGCTTCGGGTCCAGCGCCACCGCGGCCTCGTACTCCGCGCGCGCCTGGTCCTTCCGGCCCTGCCGCTCGAGGATCCCACCCAGCCGGTAGTGCGCGTTCGCCAGCGGCGGATCGCCGGGACGCGGCGTGGTGCCGAGGTAGCGCCGGAGCGCCTGCTCGCCGCGCTCGAGCTGCTGCCCCGACTGCGACGCGAGCCGTCCGATCAGGTACGGCGCCACCGGCGACGCGGGCTGCGCCTGGAGCAGCCGCTCGGTGGTCGCGAAGGCCTCGTCCCACCGCTGCTGCGTCGCGAGGAGCGAGATCAGCGCGACCCACGGGCCGCTGCTGTCCGGGTACTGCGCGATCAGCTGCCGGTACTCGCGCGTGACGCTCGCGGTGTCCTTCTGGCGTGTCGCCACGTCGACGGCCGCGAAGGCGCCGCGATACGGATTGCGGCGGCGGATCTCCTCGACCTGCGCGCGCGCACGCTCGGTGCTCCCACCGAGGACGCCGGGCGCGAGCAGGTAGTAGCGGATCAGGCCCACACGCGCGTCGATGTACGCGGGATCCAGCTGCACGGCGCGCTCGAACTCCGCCTTCGTCTTCCGCGCCAGCGACGCCTGCCGGAAGACGTTCGCCTTCTGCGCCTGCTCGCCGTACGCGCGGCCGAGCCAGAAGTGCGCGACCGCGCTCGCGTCGTCGGCCCGCACCGCGCGCTCCAGCGCCTCGGCGGCGCGTCCCGCATCCCCGTCGGCCAGCGCCGCGCAGCCCGCGAAGAAGGCGGCGGCCGGCGTCCCGCCCTGCGCGCGCTCACGAACCTGCGCCCGCGCCTCCGGATGGCGGGCGTCGCCCTGGCGCTCGCACAGCGCGGCGTCCGCGGCGCTCTGAGCGGCCAGCAGGGACGGCGACAGCAACAGGGTGGCGACGAGGCCCGCACGGAGCGGGCGCGGCGCGCGGGAGCGGAGGGTGCGCATGGGCGGGATCGCGGAGGACGGAGGCACGGAGACCCGGGCGTCCCGGCACGGCAACCGGCGCACCGTCCGCGATCCGGTGCGCAACCGCTTGCCTCACTTCGCCTTGCCGACCGGCGGCCCCCATGCGTCGTCCCCGCGCGGGGACGGCATGTCGCCGATCGACACGGCGGACCGCCGATCAGGCCCACTCCGGCGGCGTGCCCTCGCGGACTTCCTCGCGCAGCTTGAGGAAGCTCTCGTAGCGCGCGCGGCTCACCGCGCCCTCGGCCACCGCCTCGCGCACCGCGCACCCGGGCTCCGAGACGTGCGCGCAGTCGCCGAAGCGGCACTCGTCCAGGTACGGCCGCAGCTCGGGGAAGCACTCGTCCAGCGATTCGGCGGGCAGCCCCCAGAAGCCGATCTCGCGCAGCCCCGGCGTGTCGACGACGAAGCCGGCGACGCTCGCGTCGGGGCCGCGCAGCGGATGCAGCAGCGCGCCCACCGTCGTGTGGCGCCCCTTGTTGACGCTCTCGCTGATCGCGCCGACGCGCAGGTCGAGCCCCGGATAGAGCGCGTTCATGAGCGACGACTTGCCGACGCCCGACGGCCCCGTGAGCGCCGACGTGCGGCCGACCAGCACCTCGCGCAGCTCCTCCAGCCCGTGCCGCTGCGCGACGCTCGTGACGTGCAGCGGATAGCCCGCGCGCGTGAAGTCCGCGAAGCGCTCGCGCACCACGGCCTCGCCGCGCACCGCGTCGCCGTCGCCCACCAGCTCCGCCTTGTTGACGACGATGCGCGCCGCCAGCTCGTTGGCCTCCGCGACGACCAGGAAGCGGTCGAGCATGCGCTCGTGCGGCTCGGGGCGCGCGGCCGCGAACACCACGAGCACCTGATCGACGTTGGCGACGAGCACGCGCTCGCCGTAGCCGCCGCCGGGGCTGCGCCGCGCGAGCTTCGAGTGGCGCGGCGCGATCGCGTCGATCGCCCACGCGCCCGTGTCGCGCGCGTCCGTCGCCAGCGTGACGCGGTCGCCCACCGCGAGCTTGCCGCGCCGCGACTCGGAGGCCACGGTGTCGCGCCGCAGCGAGCCGTCGGCGCGCCGCCCCTCGTCCGACTTCTTGAGCCGCCCGCGCAGCGACGCCTCGCGCACGACGCCGTCGTCGCCGAGGACGCGCCAGATGCCGCCGGTGCCACCCAGGACGACGCCGTTCACGCTTCGTCTTCCTCGGCAGCCATGACGTCCCACCACTTCCGCTTCGGCGGGCCGCCCTCCTGCTTGCGCACCAGCGCGTCGAGGGTGGCCTTCGCGGTCAGCAGCGGCATGCGGCCGAGCGCGGCGAGCACGCCCGCCTCGTCGTCGCCGCGGATGATGAAGTCCGTCTCCAGATGCGCGTCGATGCCGGGCGCGCCGATGCGGCGCCAGCGCAGGAAGAGCAGGTACGCGCCCCACGGGCGCGCGGGATCGTCGGTCGTGTCGGCGCACAGCTCGACGCTGTACGACAGCCCGTCGATCCCCTCGAACGCGGGCGGGCGCTTGTGCACCGCCGCGTAGCCGCCGAGCGTGGACTCGTCGCCCGCGTCGTCGTCGGGCGGGAGGTGCAGGCCCGGCACGGCGGCCGTCACGCGCCGGGGCCCACGCGCGGGCGCGTGCCGTTGCGCGACGCGTTGCGGCGCCCGCCGATGACCTCCTTCACGATGTTGCCCGTCATGAAGGCGACGTTCGCGGGACGCTCGGCCAGCCGGCGCATGAGGTACGGATACCACTGCGTCCCGAACGGCACGTAGACGCGCACGTTGTAGCCCTCGCGCACCAGCGCGTCCTGCAGGTCGCGGCGCACGCCGTACAGCATCTGGAACTCGAAGCGGTCGGTCGCGATCCCCTCCGCCTTCGCGAACCGCTTCGCCTCGGCGATGATCGCCTCGTCGTGCGTCGCGATGCCGGGATAGCGGCCGTCGCGCATCAGCGCCTGCATCGCGCGCACGTAGCTCTTGTCGACGTCCGCCTTGTCGGGGTACGCGACTGCGGGCGGCTCCTTGTACGCGCCCTTGCAGATGCGCACGCGGCAGCGCTCCTGGTTGGCGCGCTTCACGTCGTCGTCGGTGCGGTACAGGTAGCTCTGCAGCACGATGCCGACATTCTCGGGGTACGCGGGGTACAAACGGCCATAGAACAGGTCGAGCGTCTTCTGCGTGTACGCGCTCGACTCCATGTCGAGCCGCACGAAGTTGCCGAAGCCCTGCGCCGTGCGCAGCACCGCGCCGATGGTCTCGACGCACAGCCCCTCGTCGATGTCCTGCCCCATCGCGGTCAGCTTCACCGAGACGTTGGCGTCCAGCCCACGCGCCTGGATCCGCTCCAGCAGCTCGACGTACTCGCGGCCGGTCTGCTGCGCCTCGGCGGCGTTCGTCACGCTCTCGCCCAGCAGGTCGAGCGACGCACGGATGCCGCGCCCGTTCAGCGCGGCCACCGCCTCCAGCGCCTCCTCGATCGTCTCGCCGGCCACGAAGCGCGACGCGAAGCGCTTCGCGAGGCGGTTGTCGCGGATGAACCGGAAGACCCGCTGCTGGTTGGAGAGGTAGAGGAGCGCGTTGCGCAGCATGAGGTCGGACGGGAGTCGGATGGTGCCGCGGCGCGCGGCCGCCGGCGGGAAGGCCGGAAATATACCAGCCCGGGCGATGGGACCGGGGTCCCCGGCGCCGCGCACGAACCCTGCACCGCCAGCGATGGCCAGTCCCCCGTCCCGAATGGGGCGTCGCGCCCCGGAGGTCCCGCCATGCGGACGCTCATCCTCCTCACGCTCGCCGCGACCCTGGCGGCGTGCGACGACTCGACCTCGATCGACGCGGTGCTCGCCCCGTCCGCGCTGAGCGGATCCGGCACCGGAGGCACGGGCGGCGGGCTGACGATCGCCGTCGGCCGCGGCCAGGCCCCGCTCGTCGGCAGCTGGACGCGGATCGCCAACGAGGGCGGCGTCCTCAGCGAGCAGACGTGGACGTTCGCGTCGGACGGCTCCGGCACCCGCTCCACGACCGTCCGCACCCAGCTCGGCGTCCCGCTGACGGTGGAGCAGCAGGCGTTCGCGTGGGACGCGGGCGGCGGCGTGCTCCTGCTGCGCTTCGACCGGACCGGCGTCGCGTCGACCGTGCGCGCGTCGTACGCGGTGCTGGTCGGGGTGACGGGGACCGTGCTCCGGCTCGACGGTCGCGACTACGTGCGCACGGCGGGCTAGCGCGAACGGCGCCGGCATCGTACTAGGTGGATAGTTGACAGGCGCGCCCACGCGTCCCATCTTCATACTAACCACATAGTAGGAGTCGGCGATGGAGATGGAGATCTCGTTCGGCGAGCGGGAGCTCGACGTCATGGGCGTGTTGTGGGAGCTGGGCTCGGGCACCGTCACCGAGGTCCGCGAGGCGCTGCCCACCACCCTCGCCTACACCACCGTCCTCACCATCCTCCGCAACCTCGAGGGCAAGGGGCTGGTGCGGCACGAGGGCGAGGGGAAGGCCTACCGCTACTTCCCCGTCGTGGCGCGGCAGGCCGCCCGACGCAGCGCGCTCTCGCGGCTGGTGGACAAGCTGTTCCACGGCTCCCCCGAGGCGCTGGTCGCGCAGCTGGTGCACGACCGCGGCCTCGACGCCGCGGAGCTGGAGCGCCTGTCGCGCGCGCTGCGCGACGACGAGGCCGCCACGCGGGAGGACGCATGATCGCGCTCCTGATGCTGGCCGCGATCGTCGGCGGCGCGGCCGCCGCGCTGGGTGCGGGGGCGGCGGAGGGCGCGCTGCGGCTCTGGCGGCGTCCCGCGCGCGGCGCGTGGGTGGCCGCGCTCGCGGTCACCGCCCTGCTGCCCGTCGCCGCCGTGCTGGTCGCGCCGCGCGCCGCGGCGGTCGCGCGCACCCTCCTCGCCCCTGCCCCGACGGCCCGGAGCCGGTCCGGATCGATCCCCGTCCACGAGCTGCCCGCCGTCGTCGTGCGCGCCACGGGCACCGCGGGCAGCGACCTGATGGCCGTCGCGCGCGACGCGCTGCCGGCGCTCGAGCGGCCGCTGGCGCTGCTCTGGCTGGCGACGTCCGCGCTCGCGCTCCTCGTGCTCTGGCGCGGCGTGCGTGCGCTGCGGCGCGCGGCCCGCGCGTGGACGCCCGAGGTCGTGGACGGCGTCGCGGTCGCCGTCGCGCCCGACCTGGGTCCCGCGGTGCTGGGCGTGCGGCAGCCGCGCATCGTGCTCCCCGCGTGGGCGCTCGCGCTGGAGCGGCCGCTGCGCGCGCTGGTGCTGCGGCACGAGCAGGAGCACGCGCGCGCGGGCGACCCGGCGCTGCTGATGGCCGGCGCGCTGCTGGTGGCCGCGATGCCGTGGAATCCCGCCGCGTGGTGGATCGCGCGCCGGCTCCGTGCCGCGATCGAGATCGACTGCGACGCGCGCGTGCTGCGCGCGCATCCCGACGTCACGCGCTACGGGCTGCTGCTGCTGGCCGTGGCGCAGCGCCGCGACCAGGCGCGCGCCGCGGTGCCCGCCCTCGCCGCGCTCTCCGCGCTCGCGCCGTCGCCCACCGACCTGGAGCGCCGCATCGCGACGATGCGCGCGCGCCCGCTGCGTCCGCGCGTCCGCCTCGCGCGCACGCTCGGACTCGGTGGTGTCGCGGGCGCGTCCACCGTCGCGGCGTTGCTCGCGTGCGCGGCGCCCGACATGGTCGCCAGCCGGCCGCGCGACGACGCGGCCGACATGGCGCGGGCGCGCACGCTCGAGGACTCGGTGGCGGTCGCGCTGCGGAGCGCCGACGGCGGCGTCGACTCGCTGATGATCGGCCTCGCGCCGATGCTGCGGCAGCTCGGAACGCCGGACACGACGCTGCTGCCACGCAAGGTGACGGGGCCCGGATCGCCGACGTCGCCGCGCATGGCATCGGGCGAGCTCATGCCCAGGTCCGCCGACCCCGATCTGGCGCGCTTGCAGATCGTGGTGCCCGACACAGATTCGGCCGGCGCGGTGTACTTCGAATACCAGGTGGAGCAGCCGGTCAGGCCGGCCGGGGAGGTGCGCGGCCCGCGCTACCCGGCGGAGGCGCGGCGGCTCGGCCTGGAAGGCGAGGTGCTGGCGCAGTTCGTCGTCGATACGGCGGGTCGCGTCGTCGGGCCCGTCCGGATCCTGAAGGCGACGGGCAGCCACCTCTTCGCCGACGCGGTGATCGACGCCGTGACCGACCTGCGCTTCGAGCCGGCCCGCGTGGGTGGGAAGGCGGTGAAGCAGCTCGTCCAGCAGCCGTTCCAGTTCGCTCTCACCAAGCGCCCGCTCTGACGTCGATGATTCGAGCCCTCCGCCCTGCCGGGCGCGCCACGGTGGCGCTGCTCGCCCTGTTCGCGACGACGGCCTGCGCGCACCTGCCGCGCCGCGGCGGAGCGCCGGGCTTCGAGATCTCGTCGCTCGCGAGCGTCTACTCGCCGGCCGGCCGCTTCCGCGGCAGCTGGCGCGTGACGAAGGACGCGATCGAGGTCCGCGTCGACTCCGCGCTCGTCACCGCGCCGTGGCCCGGCGGCGGCACGAGCGCGGAGCCGATGGTCGTCCGCGAGGACGGCCGCATCGTCGACGTGCGGCCGCTCGTGTCCGTCGGCACGCGCGTGAAGGCGCTCATCGTCACCAGCGCCGAGCTGACGCCGGGCCAGCCGCGCGCCTGGACCGCGCACGCCGAGAGCGAGCCGGTGGTGGTGGCGGACACGCTGCGGCTGGGCGACGTGCGCACGGTCACCGACCTGCGCTTCCGCATCGCGCGTCCGGCCGACGTGCCGCTCGATCGCGCGTGGCTGGTCTTCCAGCTGGAGGGCACGCCCGGCGGACGCGGTGGCGGCGGCCGCACCTTCGCCTGCAGCCCGCAGAACCTCGCCGGCCCCGCCGAGCGGTCGGCCGAGCGCGCGGAGACGCTGGCCGACAACTACACGCTGGCCTGCTAGGAGGCCGCGCCCGCCGCTTCCGGCGCCACCTCCGGCGCCATCGCCGCGAGCAGCCCCGTGATCGTGGCCTCGTCCGCCGGGCGCTGGAAGAAGTAGCCCTGCCCGAAGCCGCACGAGAGCTCGCGCAGGTGTGCGACCTGCTCCTGCGTCTCGGCGCCCTCCGCCACGACGTCCATGCCGAGCGTGGTCGCGAGCACGATGATGCCGCGCACGATCTCGCGGCTCTCCTGCTCGCGGTCCATCCCGTCGATGAAGGAGCGGTCGATCTTCAGCGTCTGCAGCGGGAAGCGGCGCAGGTAGCTGAGCGACGAGTAGCCCGTCCCGAAGTCGTCGATGCTGAGCCGCACGCCGAGCGCGTGCAGCGCCTGCAGGACCTCCTGCGTGCGCGCGGCGTTGCCCATCGCGGCGGTCTCGGTGATCTCGAGCTTCAGGCACGACGCCTCGAGGTCGGTCTCCACCAGCACGCGCCGCACGCGCTCCAGCAGGTCGGGCTGCGCGAACTGCCGCGGCGCGATGTTGACGCTCATCGTCATGCGCGCCGCCGCCGGGAACGTCGCCTGCCACGCGCGCAGCTGCCGGCACGCGGTGCGCAGCACCCAGTCGCCCAGCGGCAGGATCAGCCCGCACTCCTCGGCCACGGGGATGAACTCCATCGGCGAGACGAGGCCGCGCGTCGGATGCTGCCAGCGCACCAGCGCCTCGAAGCCGGCGACGTCGCCGCTCGCCAGCGCGATGATGGGCTGGTAGACGAGCCGGAACTCGTCGCGCTCCAGCGCGCGCCGCAGCTCGGACTCCAGCCGCAGGCGCGCCATGGCCTGCGCGTGCATCGTCGTGTCGAACAGCTCCGCGCGCGCGCGGCCGTTGGCCTTCGCGCGGTACATCGCGGCGTCGGCGTTGCGCAGCAGCGCGTCCACGCTGTCGGCGCCGTCGATGCGGCCGTTGGTCACCACCCCGATGCTGGCGCTGGTGACGATCTCGTGGCCGTCGAGCACGAAGGGCTCCTGCAGCACGGCCTGCAGCCGCTCCGCGACGCGGAACGCGTCGCTGTCCTCGCGGATGTCGTCCAGCAGCACGGTGAACTCGTCGCCGCCGAGCCGTGCCAGCGTGTCCTCGCCGGGCGAGCGCGTGCCCGCCGCGAGCGGCAGCAGCGCGTCGTGGCGCAGGCAGCGCGCCAGCCGCCGCGACGCCTCCTCGATCAGCCGGTCGCCGACGTGATGCCCCAGGCTGTCGTTGACCAGCTTGAAGCGGTCGAGGTCGAGGAAGAGCACCGCGAAGCGGTAGTCCGTGTGGCGCCGCGCGCGCTTCACCGCCAGCTCCAGCCGCTCGCGGAAGAGCGCGCGGTTGGGCAGCCCGGTGAGTGCGTCGTGAAACGCGTCGTGCACCAGGCGCTCCTCGGCGCGCTTGCGCTCCAGCACGCGCCCGAGCTGCAGGCCCACGTGCGCGGCCAGCTCCAGCAGCGGGCCGTCGGGCGGCACCGTCGCCTCCGAGAAGAACTCGAGCACCGCGCCCACCTGCTCGCCCACCAGCACCGGCAGCCCGAAGCCCGCGCGCAGCCCGGCGGCGGCGGCCTCGCGCCAGCGCGGGAAGCGCTCGTCCTCCGCGATCTCCGTGATCCAGAGCGGCGTGCCCGACGCGAGGATGCGCCCCGGCAGCCCCTCGCCGTGCGCGAAGCGGCGCCTCGCCGTCGCCTCCACGAATGGGGCGTACGGCGTCGCCGCGCGGCAGTGCCAGATGCCCGACGTCACGAGCGCCGCGACGCCCGGCTCCGCGGCCGCGTCGTCCGGCGGCGCGGGCAGCAGCACGTGCGCGACCGGCCAGCCGGTGTGCGCGCACAGCTGCTCGAGCGCGAAGCGCAGCACCGCCTCCACGGACGTCGCGCGGTTCGCCTCCGCGCTGATCGCGCCCAGGAGCACGATCTCGCGCTGGCGCTCGTACAGGTCGCGCAGGCCGCGCTCCGCCACCGCCTCGGCCTCGACGCGCGCGCGGCGCTCGCGCTCCAGGCGCCGCGTGAGGCGCGCGACCTGTGCGTCCGCGGACTCCTCCGGACGCTCGCCGAACGGTCCGGGTGCGCGCTCGATGCTCACGGTGGCGTGGGCGGCGTCAGCTCGCGACCGGTGCGCCGCCTGGCGCGAAGCGCAGCTGGAAGACGCAGCGCGCGTCGCCGCGGTGCATGCACTCGGACTGCGCGATCTCCACGGTCTCGCCGAAGTGGTCGGCCGCGCCGGCGATGAAGCCCTCGGCCAGCATGCACAGCTGCCGCGCCGAGCGATACTCCATCACCAGCGCGTCGGTGGCCGAGTCGGGATACTCGAACTGGGGCGCGTCGGCCCCGGGGTACAGCTTCCGCACCTCGGGGTGGATGATGTGGTTCAGCGTCAGCAGGAACGGGCGCGTGGACCCCGGCGCCGCGAAGAACTGCGGGTACTTCTCCGCCAGCAGCGGCATCGCGCCGCGGCCGTACCAGCGCAGGATGTCGTCGGGCGTGCGCCCGAGGGCGGACGACGCCGCGGCCACGAGGCGGAACAGCTCCGCGTCCTCGTAGGTGCCGAGCGACGTGTAGGAGCCGGACGCGTGGGCGGCGTCGAGCAGGTCGTCCCAGGCGTCGTCGCCGAAGTCCCGCCGCACCAGGTCGGCGAGCAGGTTGAACACGATCCCCTTCATCCGCCCTTCCCGTTCCTGATCGTCGCGGCACGGCCGGCCGACGCCGGCATGGTCCGAGTCAGACGATGCAGGTCCGGGTGGGCAACGGTGCGGCAACGCGAGGCCACCACATCATGACGACTCCGACACGCGCGCGACTCAGAGCGTGAGCTCCCACGTCTCCGCCGTGAGCGGCACGCCGAAGCTGTCGTGCACCTCCGCGTGCACGAGGCGGTAGCCCTCCTCGGCGTACAGGTGCCGTGCGGCCAGCAGGGTGCTCTGCGTCCAGAGCGTGATCGTGTGGTAGCCGGCGTCGCGCGCGAAGCGTGTCACCTCCCGCACCAGCCGCCGACCGAGCCCCAGCCCGCGCGCGTGCGGCTCGATCAGGAAGAGCCGCAGCTTCGCGACGCCCTCACGCTCGGGATGCCGCACGACGAAGATGCAGCCCACGCGCACGCCGTCGCGCTCCGCGATCCAGCACCGCTCGTGCGCCGGGTCGAGGTGCTCGATGAAGTCGGCCGCGGTGCGCGCGACCAGCGCCTCGAAGCGCTCGTCCCAGCCGTGCTCCGCGTGATACAGCTCGCCGTGCCGCTGCACGACCCACCCCATGTCGCCGGGGCGGTGCGATCGCAGCACGTACGACGCCGCGCCGCTCACGGCGCGGGCACCAGCAGCCGCGTCACGGGGAAGTCGCCGCCCACGCGCAGCGCCGCGTCGAACACGTTCCACGTCGCGAGGCCGTCGTCGCTCTGCGGATCGAGCAGCAGGAGCGCGAGCAGCGCCAGCGGCTGGTCGGCGGACACGACGAACGAGTCGCCGTGCGCGCGCCGCTCCGTGCGCCAGGTCCCCTCGAGCCGCACCTCCTGGTGGCCCTGGAACGCACGTGCCGCCTTCACCACCGAGTCGGCGCGGAACGTCTCGACGTCGGTGGCGGCGAGCGAGCCCGCGCGCGTCACCCGGATGCCGTGCGCGAGCAGCAGCTTCACCGCGGAGTCGGCGCCGGGCGCCGCCGCGTCGATCGCCCAGCCGCCGGCGGGGATCGCGCGCGTGAGCGTGCCCGCGAAGCGGTCGACCACGGGCATCTCCTGCGCGAGGTAGCGCCCCGTGCGGCGGATACCGCGCGGCACACCGGGCTCCGTCCGCGACGAGTCACCGGTCGCCGTGAGCACTTCGACGAGGACGGGCTGCCGCGACGGCGGCGCGAAGCGCGCGCGGATCGGCACCGCGCCACCGGGCCGCGCCGGAGTGGGCGTCTGCGTGCGCGCGGCCGCGAGCCGCGCCGCCGTCGGCCGCTCGGCCACCAGCGACAGCAGCTCGCGCACGAACGCGTACGTCGACGCGACGCGCCGGCCGAACGGGTCGTGCGAGTAGGCCTCGCTGAGCACCGAGAGGCGGCCGCGCAGCCCGTAGTAGTTGGTGCCGTAGCGCGGCTTGTGCTCGTACGTGTACCAGCCGGTCTTCACCGAGTCGGTGAGCGGCTGCCGCGGCCCGATGCCCTCATCCGCGCCGAAGTTGCCGTACGGAAACGTCTCGAAGCCGCGGCGCGCCTTCATGCGGCGGCGCAGCTCCGGGAGCACCGTGTCGTGCGTGAAGGCGCCGAGCGGCGCGGCGGGGTGCAGCGATGGCGAGTAGGTGAGCGCGTAGCCGTGGTAGCTGCCGTTGGTCGTGTGCAGGTCCACGAACACGTCCGGGTCCCACGCGTTGAACGCCGCGAGCGAGGCGCGCGTCTCGGGCGCCTCCAGCTTCACGTAGTCGCGGTTGAGATCGAGCCCCGCGGCGTTCGGGCGCTGCCCGACCGTCTCGGGCCCGTTCTGCGCGCCGCGCTGCCGCGCTTGCGGCCCCCACTTCTCGTTGCCGTCGGCGTTGTAGATGGGCACCGCCACCAGCACGATCGAGTCGAGCACGTTCGGATGCGGATCGAGCGCGAGGTCGCGCAGCACCATCTGCAGCGCCTCCTTCCCCTCCACCTCGCCCGCGTGGATGTTGCCCTGCACGTAGACGACGGGCCGGCGGAGCGCGCGCGCTTCCGCGGGGGTGGCGACGCGCGGCCGCGACGCGACGATCGCGGGCAGGTCGCGCCCCTCGCCGCTGCGCCCGATCGACGTGCGCACCAGCCGCCCATCCATCGCCACCAGCGAGTCGAGGAACGCGAGCACGTCCTCGTGGCGCGACGTCTCCTGGTACTGGGTCCGCTCCGCGCGCGTGAGCGGGCGCGGCGCGTGGCGCAGCGCCTCGGCCCGGATGCGCGCGAGGTCGCGGTCCACCTGCGAGGCGCCGCCGGCGGCGCAGCCCGCGGCGACGAGGGACGCCGCGCCGGCCAACACGAGTCGAGCCTTCACAGGTTCTCCAGGACGAAGCGCGTGAACGTGTCGAACAGGTGCACCTGCGTGCGCCCGCCCGAGATGGAGTGCGTGCGGTTCGGGTAGAGCATCATCGTGAACGGCTTGCCCGCCTGCTGCAGCAGGTCGGCGAGCACGGTCGAGTTCTGCGGGTGGACGTTGTCGTCCCCGGTGCCGTGCACCAGCAGCAGCCGCGCGGTCAGGTTGTTGACGTAGGAGCCGACGGCGCTCAGCTGGTAGCCGTTCGGGTTCTCCTGCGGCGTCCACATGAAGCGCTCGGTGTAGATCGTGTCGTAGAAGCGCCAGTCGACGACCGGCGCGACCGCGATCCCTGCCTTGAACACGCTGCCGCCGCGCGCGAGCGAGAGCGCGGTCATGTAGCCGCCGTAGCTCCACCCCCAGATGCCGACGCGCTTCGCGTCGGCCCACGGCTGCCGCGCGACCCAGCGCGCCGCCTCGATCTGGTCCGACGACTCCTGCACGCCGAGCCGGTACTGCGTGAGCTTGCGGAAGTCGCGGCCGCGCCAGGCGGCGCCGCGGTTGTCCACCACCAGCACGACGTAGCCCTGCTGCGCGAGCATCTGGTGCCAGAGGAAGCGCGTGCCGCTCCACGCGTCGTTGACCTGCGGCGCCGCGGGCCCGCCGTAGACGTACATCAGCACCGGGTGCGCCTGCGTGCTGTCGAAGCGCGGCGGCACGAGGCGGTACGCGTCGAGCTGCGTGCCGTCGGCCATCGGCACCCGCAGGAACTGCGGCGCCGCGAGCTCGAGCGCCGCCAGCCGCTGCGCGACCGCCGCGTTGTCCTCGAGCGTGCGCACCGTGCGCATCGCCGGCAGCTCGTGCAGCGTCACCACTGGCGGGCGGCCGAGTCGCGACCAGGTGTCGATGGCCCAGCGGGCGCCGGGCGCGACGTCCACCGCGTGCGTGCCCGGCTGCGCGGTGACGCGCGTGCAGCTCGGCGCCGCGCCGGCGAGCGCGCAGCGATAGAGGTTGCGCTCCGTCGGCGTGGGCGCGGCGGCGGTCACGTAGGCGACGCCCGCGCGCTCGTCGACGCCGGCGACGCTCAGGTGGTCGGCGCCGTTCGGCGTCACCTGGCGGATCAGGCGCCCGCTGCGGTCGTACAGCCACCAGCCGCGCCAGCCGCCGCGATCGCTGCGGTAGAGGAAGCGACGACGGCCGTCGAGCCAGCGTACCGCCTCGCCCTCGACGTCGACGTACGCGGAGTCGCGGTCGGTGAGCACCGTGCGCGCGCGGCCCGTTGTGGCGCTCACCAGCAGCAGGTCGAGCCGGTCCTGCTTGCGCGGCAGCCGCTGCACCGCGATCGAGTCGGCGTCCACCCACTCCATGCGCGCGACGTACTGGCCCGTGTCGGGGCCGACGTCCATCCACTTCGTGGGTCCGCCCGCGGCCGCCACCACGCCCACGGTGACGCGCGAGTTCGGCGCGCCCGCCTTGGGGTAGCGCAGCACGCTCACCAGCGGGTACTGCTCCGCGGTCTCGTTCACCATCGGGAACGCGGGCACGGCGTGCTGGTCGAAGCGCCAGTACGCGAGCCGCCGCGAGTCGGGGCTCCAGCGGAAGGCGTCCTGCAGCCCCAGCTCCTCCTCGTACACCCAGTCGGTGGTGCCGTTGATGACGTCGTCCGAGCCGTCGGTGGTGAGGCGCGTGACGGCGCCGCTCGCGAGGTCCTTCACCCACAGGTCGTTCGCGCGCACGTACGCCACGCTGCGCGAGTCGGGCGAGAACTTCGCGAACTGCTGCAGGTCCGGATCGGCCGCGCCGCTCGCGAGGCCGCGCCCGATGAAGCTCGGCAGCGACGACGCCGTGGGGTTCTGGCCGAGGGCGGGTGCGGGCATCGAGTCCGCCGCGCGCGAGGCGCCGGTGCCCGGCGTGGTGATGATCGCGATCGGGATCACGCGCCGCGCGTCGAAGTCGACGACGTGGTAGGTGCCGCGCGTGTTCGTGCGCCACACGCGCACCGAGTTGCTGAAGAGCAGCGCCTTGCGCTCGTCGGGCGAGAGCTCGAGCTCCTCGACCGCGATCGGCTGGCCGCGCGCGTCCACGAGCACGCTCGCGGGCACGAGCACCGTCGCGGCGCCGGTGAGCGCGTCGACGCGCACGAGCTCCGTGCCGCGCCCGCCCTCGGCCGCGCGCGCGGCGACGTAGGAGCGGCCGTCCTTCATCCAGCGCACGCCGGGCGCGCCGAACGGCGTCAGCTCGCGTCCGCCGAAGATGCGCTCGACGGTGAGGCGCCGTGTATCGGCCGCCGGCTGCTGGGCGCCGAGCGCGGGAACGAACGCGGAGGCGAGCGATGCCGCGATGGCGGCCGCGACGAGGGGACGACGCAGGGAGGCGTGGCGCATGCGGGAGCGCGAAGGGGACCCGGCGCACCACGCGACGCGTGGGCGCGACCCCAGAAGCTAACCGTCGACCGGGGCGCGTGACCGCCGCCCGGAGGGGTGGGTAGCAGGGGCAGGACGACGACGCGCACCGCGCGGCCGGACGCTCCGCGGGCCCGCTCCACCATCACTTCGGCACCATCGAGATCCCATGTCCCACCTGCTTCGTTCGCGCGTCGCCCGTCGGCTCGCGCTCGGCGCCCTCGCCGGCCTCGCGGCCGGCACGGCCGCCTGCAGCAGCGCCACGACGGTCGACGGCATCACCGCTCCCTCGCTCAGCACGACCCCGGTCGAGCGCACCGCCGACGGCCTGCAGCAGCGCGTCGTCATCACGCCCGCGCGCCCGGCGACGGGCGACACGATCGACGTCCGCTCGGTGCTCGTGAACCGCGGCGCCGCGCCGGTCCGCGTGGAGCACGTCGTGTGCGGGCTCGACTTCGAGACCGGCCGCGACGCGGTGCTCGCCAACCCGTTCATCCACTGCGCCGCGTACAGCGTGACCAGCACGCTCGCGCCGGGCGACTCGGTGGTGCAGCACGACCGCCGCGTGATCGCCGCGTCGGCGGGGAGCTACACGATCCGCGTGCGCCACGTGGTGCCGCCGCATCCGCTGTACGTGGACGTGCCGCTGACGGTGGCGCGCCGCTGATTCGAGCGCATCGCGCCGGCCCCGAACGGCAACTACGGGCAGGATTGGACGGAGTGCAGGACGAGATCTGATGTACGCTCCTCGCGGCGCAGGGAGCCACGCCCGACGAGGAAGTCACATCAGATCTTGTCCGTTCAATCCGTTCAATCCTGTCAAAGCCGTTGGCCGGTCGGGTCCGGCGCGCCGGTGCCTTGTGGCTCTCGGGAGGGATGCGGATGCTCCGGATGTGAGCGGATGCTCCGGATCGCTCCGCACCAGTGCACGGAGCGTCGTGGCCACTCAGAGCGATCCGTCTCATCCGTTCCGATCCGGAGCATCCGCATCCTCCCCAAAGGCCAGCCGCCCGGGCGCGACGATGCGTGCCGAGGGCACGGCGCAGGATCCGCAGCCCGCATCCGCCGCGTCACCGCACGACCAGCAGCCCCACCGCCCCGCCGAAGTCGTCGCGCACCGAGGTCAGCCCCGGCGGCACGGTCCACGGGCCGTCGTTCAGGCGCACGTTCACGCGGTGCACGCCCGGCGCGATCGCGATCGCCATCCGCCACTCGTCGCGCCCCGCGCGGATCAGCGGCACCGGGAGCCAGTCCGTGAAGTCGGCCATCAGCTCCACGCGCGCGGCGTCGGGCACCCGCACCGTGATCACGCGCAGCCCCGTGGCGTCGTCGACGACGGTGAACCGCTCCGCGTTCGCGCGCCCGCGCCGCAGGCGATTCAGCTCGTACGGCAGCGTCAGCTCGGCGCGCACGGCGGGATCGTTCACCGGTGGCCGCCGCGTCGCCACGCGCAGCGCCGCCGACGCGTAGCGGCCGCCCGGCAGCCCCTGCTGCACGTCGCTCGGGAACGCGCCGATGCCGCCGACGATCGCCAGCCGCCGCGTCACCCAGATCGACGTCCAGCTCTCGAGCCAGCGGCGCGCGCCCGGAATCCGGTCCGGTCCTCCGCCTGCCCGCAGCCCCGTCGACGCCACGAACTCCGCGCTCGGATGCTGCCAGCGCATGGCGGCCGCGTAGTCGGTGTAGTCCACGCGTCCCACGGGGGCCGGTCCGGGAAAGCCGATGGCGTCCGGCCGCCCGACCCAGGTCGGCGTCGCCGAGAGCGAGTACGTCGTGCGCCCGATGCGGCGCCACGCGCCGAAGTCCAGCTGCACCAGCGCGTCCGGGAAGAACTGCCCCTGCGCCACGAAGCCCGCCCCCGTGCCGGCCCACGCGCCGTACGTGTCCGTCGCGTAGTGCAGACGGCCGAGCGCGGTCACGTTGGAGGCCGCGGGCATGTCGCGATAGCGCGTGGCCGACGCCGTCGCGAACGCCTCGCCGCGCACGTTCCAGAACGCCGGCGACACCAGCGAGCCGGCGACCGAGCCCTGGATGCTGGAGCTTCCCGTCTCGAAGCGCGAGTAGGCGCCGCGCGCCACGAACATCGTGCGCGCGCCCTCCACGCGCACCGTCGGCGTCACCGACACGAGGCCCGCGCGCTCGAAGTCGTCGTACGCCACGCTCGCCGCGCCCACGTCGACGCTGGCGGTCACGCGTGTCCCGAACTGCGCCGCGGCCGCGCGCGTCCACCCGGCGGCCGCCAGCGCGCCGAGCGCCCAGGCGCGCGGCCGGCAGCCGCGCGCGCGTCGTGGTGCGGCGCTCAGGCCGTGCGGCACGCGGGGCGCAGCGGGGAGAGGACGAGCATGGTAGGAAGGTATCGCGCGTGCTCGACCGCGGCGACCGCGCCGCGTGTGGCGCTCGTGCAACGCCGCCGGCACGTCCTGCGACGCGAACGGGCGGCGACCGATGGTCGCCGCCCGCTGCATTACCCCGTCACGCCGCGCGGCGTCAGGGCTTGGCGCGCCCCGCCGGCGTGCGGCTGGCCGCGCCGGATGCCGCGCCGTCGCGCCCGAGGTTCAGCGCCAGGCTGCTCGCGCGGAGCGTCGCCGCGGCGGCCGGCGGCGCGCCGATGCCGATGTCGCGCTCCACGTCGCGGCGGAACGCGACGAGCTGCTCGTCGGCGACGCCGGCGCGCGTGAGGTCGAGCACCGCGCGCGACGCGTCGGACGCGGGCACGCCGCGCGCGACGAGGTCCGTCAGCACGCCCAGCGCGACCACCAGCGGCTGGCCCTGACGCTCGCGCCGCAGCCGGCGCAGCGCCTCGTCGTCGATGCCGCCGCGCAGCGCGACCGCGCCCGCGGTGAGCTCACCCGCCAGCGACTGCGGGCCGAGCGACGCCCGCGCGACCGCGAGGTCGGCGGCGAGCGTGCGCAGCGCGCGCAGGATCGCCTCGCGCGGCGCGCGCTTGCTCGCGCCCTCGAGCGCCTTGTCGACCAGCGGCTCCGCGGGCAGCCCGCTCGCGTGCACCGAGTCGATCACGCGCTCCACCACGACGCGGCTGGCCGAGTCGAGGCGTCCGTCCAGCCGGGCGCGGAGCCAGGCGGGCGTGGAGCCGCGGGCGGCCGCGGGCGGCGCCGGCTGCTGGGCGGGTTGCTGGGCCGGCAGCGCTCCGGGCGCGCTCACGAGCGCGAGCGCGGCCACCCAGCCGGCCAGGGTCCGGACGACGCGGATGCGTCCCCCCATCCCGTCGCGCGCGATCGCCCCCGCGGGGCGCCCGGTCGTGGTCATGCGTCGGTCCCCACGGTCACGACCGAGCTCGGTCGGCCGAAGTCGTCGCCGACGGCGGGAGGCGCGGCGGGATCGGCGATCCACCGCTGGCCGTCGACCAGGAAGGCGTACGCGTACCGGCCGGGGGGCAGCTTGACCTCGGCCGTCCAGACGCCGTTCGCGGCGACCTTGAGCAGCGGGGTCGAGACCTGGTCCCAGTCGTTGAAGTCGCCCACCAGCGAGACCTGCTTCGCGTTCGGGGCGACGATCATGAAGCGGGTGACGAACACCGTGTCGCGCGTGCGCGAGGCGGCGGCGGTTACCATCGGCTCGCTGCTGGTGCGGATCGCGGGGAACTCGCCGGTGAGGACGGGGAACTCGCCAGTCTGGCTGTTCGCCAGGCGCTCACGGTTCTCACCGTCGCGGCGCATGCCGAGCGTGGCGGCCACGAAGGCGAGCCCCGCGGCGGCCAGGGCGCCGAGCGGCGACACGCGGATCGCCCGCGGCTGCACCAGCCAGCCCCACGCCCGCGCCGCCGCGCCGCGCTCGCGGCGCACGGCCACGAGGTCCCGGCGCGTCGCGAGCGCGGCGCCGCCCGCGACCACCGTCACCGGGGCCGCGCGCAGCGTCGCCATCACCGCCCGGTCCACCGCCGGGCCCAGATCCTCCGGCCCACCCAACGCACGGGCGATGCGAAGGATCGCATCGTCCTCGTGGTCGTGCGTGGCCAGATCGCTCTCAAGCACTGTACGCCTCCTGCAGCAGTCCGCGCAGCCGATCGCAGGCCCGCTTGACGCGCATCTTCAGGGCAGAGACACCGGCACCGGTGAGCTCCGCCATCTCCTCGTAGCTCAAGCCCTCGACGTGCTTGAGCAGGAATGCCTCGCGTTGCTCTGCATCGAGCAAGGCCAGGGCCCGCTCGATCTCCTCGCGCCACGCCGCCTGTTCGGCGGGGTGCGCGTCCACGGCCACCCGCGCCGCGGCCTCGTCGGAGACGAAGGTCCGCGCCCGTCGGGCCGACCGCCCCCCCGTCGTCCGGCATCGGTTGACGAGGATGCTGAACAGCCAGGACCCGAAGCGTTCCGGGTCGTCGCACCGACCCAGCGACCGATAGGCCCGCACGAAGGCATCCTGCAGCGCCTCCTGCGCATCCTCCCGATTGCCGAGCATCCGCAGCGCATAGCGCGACAGGCGCGGCCGATACCGGCCCACCAGCTCCGCGTATGCATCGACGTCACCACCCAGAACCTGGGCGACGATCGCCGCGTCGCTCATCTCCACGACCGATAGACCCCCGTCCGTGCACTCGGGTCACCGGCTCGGCGGTGCACGGCGCCGAGCCGGGCGCTTCGTGGAGATATACTCGCCCGCGGGGGTCCCGTCACGGCCCGGAACTCCGCACCGCAGCGCGGCTTGGATGTCCCTGGACATGCGACGGACCGCGGGCGTGTCCGCCCCCGTACCTGTGAGACACCGCAGCGCCCCGTTCCGTTCGTCCGGGCGCGCCGTGGCGCGCGCGCCACGTCGTCCACGCGCCACGTCCTGCGACGCACGTCACGGGCGCGCGTCACGCGCGTCGTCGCCCGTGCGCGCGCGCGGTCTGGAAGGTGCGTTGCCCGGGGACGGCGGCGCGGGGGGCGCGGCGCCGGCGGACGAGCCGCGGGCACTCCCCGCGACGGCGTGTGAGGACGAGGTGGACGCGGGACAGCGGGACTGGGGCGCCACGGTCGGCGCAGCACTCATCGGCGGGGCCCTCTGTGGCGCCCTGGCCTGGCTCGGCCTGCCCCTGCTGGGCGGCGCGGGTGCGGTGGCGCTCGCCGCCTGGGTCGCGTGGCGCGCGATCCGGTCGCTGCCCGGGCGCACCCGCCCCCGCCCCGGGCCCGCCACGTGGTCGTCGTACGACCGGCGCCGCTCCGGCCGCCCCCGCCTCCGCGAGCGGCTCCTGCGCTGGCTGCGGCCCCGTCGCCGCGCCGCGCGCCACGCGGGCATCGCCAGCACCCGCGACGCGTCGCGCCCGCGCACGCTCCCGCCGCGTCCCGGCGCCCCGCGCCGCTCGCGTGAGCGCGACGCGCACTGAGCGTCGCGCGCCGGACCCGAACGGCAACAGCAGCAAGGATAAGATCGGACCAGATCTGATGACGACGGATGGCTCCGTGTGGTGCGATCATCTTCGCACTCCATCGGAGCCATCCGCTCCTATCCGATCTTGTCGGACCTTCATCCTTGCTGCCCTTGCCGTTCGGGTCCGGCGGGCCGCGGTTCACTCACCCGGCCGACCGTCGCGCGGATGGAACCGCGCCGCATCCCCCGACGCGCGCGCCATCGCCCGCAGACGCTCGCTCGGCACGAACCGCCCCATGCCGGTACGGGCGGCCAGCGTCTCGAGCGTGCGCACGATCGTGTCCGCGCCGATCGCGTCGATCGTGCGGAACGGACCGCCGCGGAACGGCGGATACCCGATGCCGAACACCGCGCCCACGTCGCCGTCGCGCGGCGCGCGCAGCACGCCGTCCTCCAGACAGCGCACCGCCTCGTCGAGCATCGGATACACCGTGCGCTCCACGATGTCGGCGTCGCTCGGACCCGTGGGCTGTCCGTCGGGACCGCGCGGCGCGGGCGCGCGCGTCGCGGGCGCGCGCGTCGCCGGCACGCCCGCGACGCCGTACACGCTCGCGTCCACGCCGCGCCGCTTGCCGTCCGCGTCGTACGCGTAGAAGCCCTGCTTCCCCTTCCGCCCCGCGCGCCCGCTCTCCAGCACGCGGCGCAGCGCGGGCGCGGGCGCCATGCGCGCGCCGAACGCCTCGCCCACCACCGCGCCCGCCTTCGCGGCGACGTCCAGCCCCACCTCGTCCATCAGCTGGAACGGGCCCACGGGAAAGCCCCAGCGCACCAGCGCCTGATCGATCGCGTCGATCGCGACGCCCTCCTCCAGCAGCCACCCGGCCTCGTTCAGGTACGGCGCGAGGATGCGGTTGACGTAGAAGCCCGGTCCATCGCCGACGACGATCACCGTCTTCCCCAGCCGCTTCCCGTACGCGACCGCCGTCGCCACCGCCTCGGGCGCGGAGCGCGTGCCGGCGACGACTTCGAGCAGCGGCATCTTCTGCACAGGCGAGAAGAAGTGCATGCCGACCAGCTGCGTCGGATCCTCCAGCCCGTCCGCCAGGCGACCGATCGGGATCGTGCTCGTGTTCGTCGCGAGCACCGCGCCCGGCGCCAGACGCTCCGCCGCGTTCAGCACGCGCCGCTTCACCGCGAGGTCCTCGAACACCGCCTCGACCACGAGGTCCGCGTGCCGGAAGCCGCTCTCGCCCGCCGTCGCGGTCACGAGCCCCTGCTGCTGCGCGAGCTCCAGCCGCGTCACGCGCTTCTTCTGCAGCGCCTCGCCGAGGATGCCGCGCACGGTGTCGAGGCCCTTCGCGACGCGCGCGTCGTCGGCGTCCTTCAGTCGCACCGGGGTGCCGTGACGCGCCGCGATCGCGGCGATGCCCGCCCCCATGAAGCCCGCGCCCACCACGGCCAGCGCGCGCACCGGTCGCGCGGTCGCGCCGTCGCCCGCGCCCGTGTCCTTCTTGAGGGCGGTCGTAGCGAAGAAGAGGTACACCAGCTCGCGCGACACGTCGCCCACCGCCAGCTCGCCGAAGCGGCGCGCCTCCTCCTTGAGCCCCGCCTCCATGCCGCGCGCGAAGCCCTCGTGCACGACGTCCAGCGCGGCGAGCGGCGCCGGGAACTGCCCGCGCGTCTTCTGCATCACGGACTCGCGCGCCTTGCTGAACACCACCGTGCGGCCGAGCGGGTTGTCCTCGAGCACGATGCCGCGCAGCGCACCGCCGGCGCCCTGCCGACGCGGCTTCTCGCTCGCCTTCCGCGTGCCGTCGGCCAGCTCGCGCGCGCGGCGCAGCGCGACCTCGCGCAGGATCGACAGATGCACGAGATCGTCCACCAGCCCGATCGCGAGCGCCTTGCGCGCGCGCACGCTGCGCCCGGTGAGGATCATGTCGAGCGCGAGCTGCAGCCCCACGCGTCGCGGGAGCCGCTGCGTGCCGCCCATCCCCGGGATGAGGCCGAGCTGCACCTCGGGAAGCGCGAACGTCGTCTTGGCATGCTCCGTCGCGACGCGCCATGCGCACGCCAGCGCGACCTCGAGACCGCCGCCGAGCGCGGCGCCGTGCACCGCGGCGACGACGGGCACGCGCGCGCGCTCGATCCGGTCGACCATCGCCTGCCCCTGCCGCGACAGCGCCTCCGCGTCGGCGGCGTCGCGCACGGTGAGGAACTGCTCGATGTCGGCGCCCGCGATCCAGGAGTCGGGCTTCCCCGACAGCAGCACCGCCGCACGGATCGCCGTGTCCGTCTCCAGCCGGTCGAGCAGCGCGCCGAACGCCCGCGCCGCGGGCGCGCCGAGCACGTTCACCGGCGAGTCGGAGAGATCGAAGGTGACGACGGCGACGCCGTCGACGATCTCCAGCGTCAGCGCGTCGTGCACCCGCTCGATGGCGCGCTCGCTCGTTCGCGCGGCGCTCATGCGCGCTCCACGATCATGACGTGCCCCATCCCGCCGGCGGCGCACACGGAGAGCATGCCGAACTGCCCGCCGCGCCGCGCGAGCTCGCGGCACAGCGTCGTCAGCACGCGCGCGCCCGTCGCGCCGAACGGATGCCCCACCGCGATCGAGCCGCCCATCACGTTGATGCGGTCGCGGTCCAGCTCTCCCACCGGCTCGCGGAAGCCCGCGCGCTCCGCCCACGCCCGCGACTGCAGCGCCTGCAGGTTGCTCAGCACCTGCGCCGCGAACGCCTCGTGGATCTCGATCAGGTCGATGTCGCGCGCGGTGAGCCCCGCGCGCGCGAGCGCGACCGGCATCGCCAGCACGGGCCCCTGCAGCAGCTGCTCGCCCGGGTCGAGCGCGGCGTACGCGTAGCTGCGGATGTAGGCGAGCGGCTCGTAGCCGAGCGCCTCCGCCCTGTCCTCGCGCATCAGCAGCACCGCGCTCGCGCCGTCGGTCAGCGGCGACGCGTTGCCGGCGGTCACCGAGCCGTACCTGCGGTCGAACACCGGCGGCAGCGTCGCGAGCTTCTCGAGCGACGTGTCCTCGCGCACGCCGTTGTCGCGGTCCATCACCGCGCCGCCCGGCAGGTAGAGCGGCATGATCTCCTCCAGCAGCCGCCCGTCGCGCGTGCCCTGCGCCGCCAGCCGATGCGAGCGCAGCGCCCACGCGTCCTGGTCCTCGCGACGGATGCCGTTCAGCTTCGCCATCTTCTCCGCGCTCTGCCCCATCGTCTCGCCGGTGGACGGCTCGGCGATCGCGGGCGTGACGGGCACGAGGTCCTTCGGGCGGATCGTCGCCAGCGTGCGCACGCGCCCGCCGATCGACTTCGCCTTGCTCGCCGCGACGAGGATGTCGCTCATGCGGCGCGAGTGCAGCACCGGCACCTGCGACAGCGACTCGGATCCGCCCGCGATCGCGCAGTCGAGGTGGCCGAGGATGATCTGGTCGGCCGCGTCGGTGATCGCCTGGTTGGCGGAGGCGCACGCGCGGCTGACGGTGAAGCTCTGGATCCCCTTCGGCAGCTGCGGCAGCAGCGAGATCTCGCGCGCGATGTTCGGCTCCTGCACCGCCTGGATGACCGTGCCGTAGACGATCGCCTGCACCTCGCGCCCGTCGAGCTCCGTGCGCGCGAGCAGCTCCGCCACGCAGCGGCGCCCCAGCTCGGTCGCGCTGTGGCCGGCGAGCGTGCTGCCCGCCCGCGCGAACGGCGTGCGCAGCCCCGCGACGATGGCGACGCGGCGGCCGGGGGCGCCGTACGCGACGGGCTCGAGGAGGTTCGGATCGGTCATGGGCGCAAACGTAGTGGCCCGCGGCGCGGTCGCCACCGGCGGCGCGTGCGCTTGCACACGTCGGGCCGAAGATCGCGCGCGCGTGCGCCGTGCATGGCGCGTCCCGCGGCGGGCGGGGCTTCACGGCCCCGCTACCTTGCGGCGTGCCGACCTCCGAGCGCCCCACGCGCGCCCAGCTGCTGCTGGCCTTCGCGATCGTCTACGTCGTCTGGGGCTCGACGTATCTCGCCATGCGCGTGGCCGTGCGGCACATGCCGCCGTTCCTGATGGGCGGCGTGCGCTTCGTCGTCGCGGGGCTGCTGCTCGCGGCGTGGGTGGCGTGGCGCGAGCGGCCGGCGTGGCCCACGCGGCGCACCTGGTCGTGGGCCGCGCTCACGGGCGCGCTGCTCTTCGTCGGCGGGAACGGCGGCGTGGCGTGGGCCGGGCGCACGGTGCCGTCGGGCGTGGTGGCGCTGCTCGCCGCGTCGCTCGCGATCTGGATGGTGCTGCTCGACTGGCTGCGCCCCGGCGGGCGGCGTCCCACCGCGCTCGTGCTGGCGGGCGCCGCGCTCGGCCTCGCGGGCGTGGGGCTGCTGGTGGGCCCCTCGCGGCTGTCGGGCGGCGCCGGCGGCGTCGATCCGTTCGGGAGCGCGCTGGCGCTCGGCGGCTCGCTGACGTGGGCCGTCGGCTCGCTGCTCATGCGCCACCGGCACGCGCCCGCGTCGCCCTTCCTGGGCAGCGCGCTGCAGATGCTGTGCGGCGGCGCGATGCTGCTCGCGCTGGCGGCGCTGCACGGCGACCTCGCGCCGGGCGCGATGGCGTGGCTCAGCGCGGGCGACGCGGGCACCACGAGCGCGCTCGGCGCGCTCGGCTACCTGATCGTGTTCGGCTCGCTGATCGGCTTCACCGCGTACATCTGGCTGATGCGCCACGCCGCGCCGTCGAAGGTCGCGACGTACGCCTACGTGAACCCCGTCGTCGCGGTGCTGCTCGGCTGGGCGCTGGGCGGGGAGGCGATCGGCGCGCGCACGATCGCGGCGTCGGCGGTGATCGTGGCGGCGGTCGCGCTGATCACGGTGGGGCGCACGCGCGCGACGGCCTAGCGACGCCTGACGCACGAACGACGGGGGCCGGCGCTCGATGAGCGCCGGCCCCCGTCGTTCGTGCCGGTGCGATCGTCAGGCGTCGTTCAGGCGCCGGCGCTCGCGATCACGCGGCGGGCGTAGTCGATCAGCGCCGCGGCCTTCGCGTCGGCCAGGCGGCCCGACAGGCGCATCGCCTCGACCTCGTTGACGAACGCCTGCAGGATGCCGACGCCCGACGGGCGCTCCGCGTCCCTGTCGATCTGCTGCGCCGCCGCGCGGAGCTTGGCCGCCAGCGAGTTCGCCTCCGCGCGCTCCAGCGTGCCGTCGGTGCCGAGCGCCTGCACCATCGCGGCGAGGTTGCTGGTGCCCTCGCCAGCCGTCTCGACGGTCACCGTCGCCGTGCGCGTGCTCGTGCCGGCGTCATCGTCGGTCACCGCGACCGTCACCGTGAAGGTGCCGGCCGTGGCGTACACGCTGGAGAGCGCGAACGTCTTGCCCGAGAGCGTCAGCGGCGTCGCGCCGGCGCCCGCGCCGTAGTTCACGGTCGCGGTCCACGTGTCGGCGCCCGGGTCCGCGAACGAGCCCGTGGCCGTGTACGTCTCGCCGCGCAGGATGGTCGCGCCGGCGAAGGCGGTGACGACGGGCGCCACGTTCGCGACGGTGATGGTCTTCGTCGTGGTATCGGCGCGGCCAAACCGGTCGGACACGATCAGACGCACCGTGAAGGTGCCGTTGTCGGCGAAGGTGTGCGTCGCCGTCGATTGCACGCCAGCGGGCTGGCCGTTGATCGTCCAGAGGAAGCCGAGCGCGTCGTCGAGCACGCCCGCCGTCACGTCGGGATCGGTCGACGTGCTGGTAAACGTCACGGCCGTCCCCTCGACGCCTGCGGCGGGACCGCTGAACGCGGCCGTCGGCGCACGGTCGCCCGACTCCAGGATGGCCTCGAGGTGGTTGGGAAGCGCCGCGAGGAGGTCGTAGCCCGCGATCGCCTCGACAGCATCGACCGTAGTCGTGAACTTCGTCCAGTCGTCGTTGAGGCTGACGTTGGGATCCGCCGGATCATTCGGGATGTTGATCGCGAGGACCTGGACGTCATTCACCTCGTCCACCTGCTGCAGCGTGCCGTTGCGCGGCATCACGACCGCGATCTTCCAGGTCGATGCCGGAATCGCGACGCGGCCCTGGCTCTTCAGCGTCCCGATCGTGGCCTGCGAGCCACCCGCGACGATGAAGATCTCCTTGTTCTGGTTGCGCGCCAGACCGTCGAGGTGGTCCTCGAACTCGCCCCACGGCCCCTGGTTGTTCTTCCCCGACTGCGGGATGATGTTCGAGAGGTAGAACGTCACCGCGTTGTCGTAGTTCGCCGCCGTTCGATCCGCCGAGCGGACGACGTGGCCGCGGTCGTAGCCGCTGCCGGCGTAATCGAGCACCGAGGCCGTGTCGCCGCCCACGCGGATCACCGCGGTGTCCGCCGTGAAGCACTCGCACCGCTCACCCGGCGGGCCGAAGTGCGAGGCCTCGAGGTTCCACGACACCCAGTTCGGAATGCGCTTGCTGCTGTTGTACGACAGCACGTACTCGCGACGAGCGATGATCAGGTCGTCGGCGGCGTTGCCGTCGACGGGTCGGCCGAACTCCTCGTGGTTCTGATAGCTCGTCCCCGGGACCGTCACACGCGCGGCCATCGGCAGCGTCCAGGTCTCGGTGAATCCGCTGGCGGTGGTAGCGCGGAAGACTGCGTTGCCCACACCCACGGCGATGAACACGCCGCTCGTCGGGTCGATCGTCGCGATCGCGGGCGTGTCGCTGGAGTAGGTGATGGTGGTGGCGATCACCTGCCCGTTCGCGTCGCGCGCCTCGGCGCGCAGACGGTCCGAGAAGCCGACCGGCACGGCCGGATCGCTCGTCCGGCTGCGCGAGAAGAACCAGAGGTCCGTCACGCCTGGCACCGCGACCGTCAGCGAGGCCGCGGCGCTCGTGACGCTGCCCGCCGTCGCCGTGATCTGCGTGGTGCCCTCGGTCAGCCCCTGCGCGACGCCATCCGCGTCGATGGTCGCGACCGTGGCGTTCGTGCTCGCCCAGGTGAACGCCGTGGGCACCGCGCACCCTGCAGCGTCGCGGGCCGTGGCCACGAACGTGCGCGTCGTGCCCGGCGCCACCGTCGCGCTCGACGGCGCGATCTGCACCGTGGCGATCGCGCCCGGGGTGCACGGCACCACGGTCGCGTAGTTGCCCGTGCCAGGCGTGCCACGACCGTTGGTGCCGATCACCGCTGCCGTCGACGTCACCCAGAGCGAGCCGGCGCCCAGCATGTACCGGCGGCCCGCAGCGACGCTCGTCAAATGGTTGGCGGGGAGCTCCCGCGAGGCACCACCCGGCGGCGACCCGGTCGCGGGCGTGCCCGACGTCCGATCAGCCCACGACACGGAATCGACGTTGACGTAGTTAGTGGTCGACGAGGCTGGTTCCGGGCGCTGCAGCTGCAACCAATCAGTGTTGCTGTTGTTGAGCTGGATCCCGCCCGGCAACACGTAGGTGACGTTCGTGATGCCGCCCGTAAACGTCGGATCGGTGCTGCGCGCGAGGACCGCGTAGCCGCCGGACGGCACGTCGATGGGGGTCGGCGAGGTGATGACGTGGGTCTCGCTACCCGTGGGACCGCTGCGGATCCGCCAGCCGTTCAGCCGAACGCTGGTAGTGCCCGCATTGAAGATCTCGAACCACTCACCGTTGGCGTCGGTAGCCGTGTTCGGATCCGCCATCACTTCGGTGATGAAGAGCAGCGGCTCGTCGGCCGCGGCCGTCGCGAGATTACGCGACGCCGCGCCAGGCTGAAGCTCCGGAGCGACGGCGCGCTCGGCCGGCGCGCAGCCGGCGAGCAGGGTGCCGAACACGGCGAGGGCGGCGGCCGGGCGAAGGGCCGCCGACCCGCGTCGGACGAGGCGAGTGGGCATGGGAGGCAACGAGATGTGGTCGGCACCCACCAGGACGGCGGGTGTCGGAGGCAGCCAGTCTAGCCGCACGATGCGCGCTCGCCATCGTGCAGCCGTCACGACTCGGCCACGACCGGCCAGCGCCCGTCGCAAGCCTTTGCGCGGCCGGCACTTGGTCCGTTCATGACGAGGTCGTGACGAAAGAACGTATGTTTTGCGGCGCCGCGCGGCAACCACGCTTCGTGGTCCGGTCGCCACATGTGGCCCACCATCCCCGGCCGGGCTCGCTTCTCGCGGATAGCCTGCCTCCGTGACCGACCGCGCCGCCGCCCTCTCTACCCTCGCCACCACGCGCTTCGACCTCCTGGTCGTCGGCGGCGGGATCACCGGCGCGGGCGTCGCCCGCGACGCCGCCCTCCGCGGCCTCCGGGTCGCCCTCGTCGAGCGCGACGACTTCGCCGCCGGCACCTCCAGCCGCTCCTCGCGCCTGGTCCACGGCGGCATCCGCTATCTGGAGCACGGCCACCTGGGTCTCGTCTTCGAGGCCAGCCGCGAGCGCCGCATCCTGCTGCGCACGGCGCCGCACCTCGTCCGCCCGCTCGCGTTCACCTGGCCCGTCTACCGCGGCGCCCGGGTCCCGCGCTGGCAGCTGCTCGCGGGCCTCGCGCTCTACGACGGCCTCGCGCTGTTCCGCAACGTGGCCCTGCACCGCCCCCTGGGCGTCGGCGGCGTGCTGGCGCGCGAGCCGGCGCTGGCGCGCGACGGGCTGCTGGGCGGCGCGACCTACTGGGACGCGGCGACGGACGACGCGCGCCTCACGCTCGCGACCGTGCTCGACGCCGTGCAGGCGGGCGCCTGCGTCCTGAACCACGCCGAGGTGCGCGCGCTCGACCTGCCCTCGCGCGACGGCGATCCGGTGCGCGTGCGGGTCGTCGACGCGCTCACGGACGCGACCGTCGAGGCGACCACGCGCGTCGTCGTCAACGCGGCCGGCCCGTGGGGCGACGCGGTGCGGCGGATGGTCGAGCCATCCGGCGCGAACGGCGTGCTGGGCGCGAAGGGCGTGCACGTCGCGGTGCCCGCGTCGCGCGTGGGCAACCACGGCGCGGTGACGCTGCTCTCGCCGGTGGACGGACGCGTGATGTTCGTGCTGCCCGCGGGCCCCTGCACCATCGTCGGCACCACCGAGACGCCGGCCGAGCGCGGGCCCGACGAGGTGCGCGCGACGGAGGCGGACGTCGCGTACCTGCTGCGGTCGGCCAACGGCTTCTTCCCCGATGCGCGGCTGGAGCGCGCGGACGTGATCAGCGCGTGGGCCGGCATCCGCCCGCTGGCGGCGGCCGCGCGCGGTGCGCAGCGCAGCGGCGGCACGACGGCGACGTCGCGCGAGCACGTCATCGAGCGCGATCCGCGCGGCCTCGTCACCGTGAGCGGCGGCAAGCTGACGACGTACCGCGCGATGGCGGCGCAGGTCGTGGATGCCGCCGCGCCGCTGCTCTCGGGGAGGGACGTGCGCCGCCGCTCGCGCACGCACGCGCGTCCGCTCCCCGGCGGCGTGCTCGCGCCCGACGAGCAGCGGCAGGCGCGCATCGCCATCGGCGACGACCTGGTAGCCGACCGCCTCGTGCAGGCGCACGGCTCCCGGTGGCGCGACGTGTGGGCGCTCGCGGCGCGCGAGCCGCGGCTGGCCGCGCGCATCGACGCGGCGCTGCCGTACGTCGGCGCGGAGCTGGTGCACGCGGTGACGCGCGAGCTGGCGTGCACGCTCGCCGACCTGCTCGTGCGCCGCACGCCCGTCGCGTTCGAGACGCGCGACGCGGGCCGCGCCGCCGCGCGCGTCGCGGCGCCGCTCGTCGCGCCGCTGCTGGGCTGGGACGACGCGGCGGTCGCGCGGGCGCTGGCCGACTACGACCGCGAGGCCGCGCGGCTGTTCGGCGTCGATCCCTAGCGCTTCCTACAGCGAGAGCGTCGCGGCGACGGCGACCCCCGGATGGTGCGGGGACACGCGAAGGCCCACGCGCGCCCGCGCGGGCAGCCGGACATAATCCCAACGCTCCGCCGACCGCCCGCCCAGGACCGCGCCGCCGACCAGGCCCGCGCTGCTCCCGAGCAGGAAGCCGATGGCAACTCCCTTGTAGTCCGGCGCGCAGCATCCTCCGCGTTCGGTGTAGACCGCGTTGCCGAGGTAAATGCCCGCTCCGCCGCCGATGAGGAAACCGAGCGCGCCGCCCTTCAGCCGTCCGAACGCGCGTGTCCCCCGGCTGACCTCGAGGCTGCGGACCGCGGCGCGGCTGAGCCCCACCGTGTCGCCATTCGCGTCACGGCGCACGAACAGCGTGTCGGCACGTGGCGGAAGGACGGTGCCAACGATGCTCTGGCGCGTCGACGTGCCGACTCGGACACGTCGTCCGGTCAGGTCGGGCCACCCGTTGGCCTTGTCGGGCCGCACCGGCGAGGGCTGCGCATGCACCGACGGTAAAGCGATGATCAGTGTCGTGAAGGCGACGGCGACGAGCGGAGCGCGGGGCATGGGAGCTCCTGTGAAGGCGCGACCGGCGGGGCACTCGCGGCACTCGAAGGACGTCGCGAGCATCGCACCTGTGGATGGGTGCGTCAATGCCCGGCGTTCGCGACGCGCTAGGGCGCGCGCAATCGGCCCGCGTCCGAGCGGCGCGTACCGCCGTCCGCGAGGCGCGCGCGCACCGACCACTCCCACGTCGCGCCCGCGGGCGGCCGCAGCGTGTCGGGCAGCGCCATCGTCGTGTCGCGCGTCGCGGCCGCGTGCACGACGTCGCCCGCGGCATCGAGCACCTCGACGTGGTAGCGCGTCGCGCCCGGCACCGCGCGCCACGTCAGCCGCGCGCCGGCGCCAGCCGTCACGTCCGCGTCCAGCAGCGCGATGCGGTCGGCGGCCAGCGCGGCCGCGCGCAGCGTCTCCGCGTCCACGGCGTTGGGCGACGCGTGCCACGCCTGCCACCACGCCCCACCGCCGAGCGCCGCCGCGAGCGTGAGCGCGACGACGAAGAACGCGCCGGGGCGCGTCCAGATCGGCGCGCGCGTCATCCCGCGAGCCGCGCGCGGCGCACCGCGCGCACGAGGTTCGTGCGCGAGTACTCGCCGCACGACACGATCCCCGTCAGCTCCTCGCGCCCGAGGACGTGGTCGCGGATGCGGCGCGCGGGCCAGCCCGCATCGAGGAGCCGCTCGACCGCGGCGATGGTGTCCTCGATCCAGCCCGCCTTCGCCTCCAGCGCGGGCACCGGGTCGGCGACGAGGCCGCGGTGCGCATCGAACAGGCGGCGCGGGCGCAGCGCGGCCGCCATGCGCAGCGAGCGCGCGAGCGCGTGCGGGTCCTCGTAGCGGTGCGCGATGCGCACCTTCACACCCAGAAAGAGGTCGCCGCCGAACAGCGTCTCGCGCTCGGCGTCCCACACGACGTGGTGGTCGGCGGAGTGGCCGGGCGTCGCGAGGAGCACGAGCGGCGCCGGATCGAACGGCGCGACGTCGCCGCGCAGCGGCTCCATCGCGCCCCACGTCACGCGGCGGTAGAGCGCGATCGGCGCGACGTCGGCGACGGCCGCGCGCGTGGCGGCGCCCATCGCCAGCGGCACGCCCAGGCGCGCCAGCCGCGCGACGTTGCCGGCGTGGTCCTCGTGCGCGTGCGTGAGGATCGCGCCGACGAGCGCCTCGCGCGGCGCGCGGCCGCCGTGCGCGGCCTCCACCGCGCGCAGCAGCGCGTCGCCGGCCCGCGCGAAGCCCGTGTCCACCAGCACGGAGCGCGTCTGCGCACCCGTGCCCCGCGCGACGAGGTACGCGCTGGCCGAGTAGCCGACGAGGCGCCCGGCGGGCGATGCGAAGGCGAGGCGCGTGACGTCCTCGTGGCGCTCGATGCGCGGCGTGCGAAGCTCGTGGAGCATGCGGGACACGCTAGGGCCCGCGGGGCCCGCCGGGAAGCGGCGCGTCGCGACGCCGGGCGGCCGCGGCGCGACCTTTGCGCCTTCCGAGGCCAGCGCTAGATTGCGGGTCCTGGGGACGGCGCCCGGCCACTCGCGGTCGGGCGCTCCCCTTTTGCCGTTCCCGGATCTCCGAGGCGCGATCCCGCGCTCCAGTCGCCCGGGACCACGGCCCGTCTGTCTCGATGGCGCGCCGCGGCGGCGCGCAGGCTGGTATCCCGATGATCGAAGAACTGAAGCGGAAGCTCGCGAAAGAGGCGGAGCAGCTGCAGCACGAGCTGAACGTCACCCTGCCGAACGAGATCCGCACCGCGGTCGAGCACGGCGACCTCAAGGAGAACAGCGAGTACAAGGCGGCGCTCGAGCGGCAGTCGTTCGTGCAGGCGCGCCTCGGCCACCTGCACGCGCGCCTCAGCAAGCTCTCGTCGGTGGACCCCGCGCAGATCCCCGAGGACCGCGTCGGCCTCGGCTCCATCGTCGTCGTCCAGGACGAGAAGGGCGGCCCGCCCGAGACGTACTCGCTGATGTTCGGCGACGCGGTCGAGTTCCAGGAGGGCCACGTCAGCATGGGCTCCGCGATCGGGCGCGCGCTGCTCGGCAAGGCCGTCGGCGAGGTCGCGATCCTCAAGCTGCCCGCCACCACGCGCCGCCTGAAGGTCGTCGAGCTGACGACGATCCATCAGCAGTAGCGCGCCTCCGGGCGCAATGACCCGAGGCGCCGAGAGCAGTGCTCTCGGCGCCTCGTCGTGTCAGGGGACGTCGCGATGCCCGGTGCGCCCCGCCCCGTCGCCGCTCGTCTCCGCGGCCCGCTGGCGCTGCGCGCCGTAGGCCGCGACCACGGCCTCCACCGCCTCGCGCGGGTCGTCGGTCATGATCATGAGATCGAGGTCGCCGGGCGAGATCTTCCCCTCCTGCAGCACGCGCGTCTGCAGCCAGCGCACCAGCCCCGCCCAGTAGTGGCGCCCGAAGAGCACGACCGGGAACTGGTACATCTTGCCGGTCTGGATCAGCGTCACCGCCTCGAACAGCTCGTCGAGCGTGCCGAAGCCGCCGGGGAAGATGATGAACGCGACCGAGTACTTGATGAACATCGTCTTCCGCACGAAGAAGTAGCGGAAGTTGACGAGCGTGTCGACGTAGGGATTGCTCCCCTGCTCGAACGGCAGCTCGATGTTGCAGCCGATGGAGTGGCCGCCGGCGGCCTTCGCGCCCTTGTTGCCGGCCTCCATGATCCCCGGCCCCGCGCCGGTGATGACGTCGAAGCCCGCCTCGGCCAGCAGGCGCCCGACCTCCACCGCCGCGTGGTACTGCGGATCGTCCGGACCGGTGCGCGCGGAGCCGAAGATCGTCACGCCGCGCCGCACCTTGCTGAGCGTGTCGAAGCCCTCGATGAACTCGCCCATGATCCGCATCACGCGCCACGTGTCGGTGCGCGTGAAGTCGGGCGTCTGCACGCGGCCGTCGGGCAGCGCGAGCAGCTTCTCGTCCTCGGTGACGACCGGGTAGTCGCGGATCGACTCGTCCACCACGCGCGACGCGCCGGTGGAGCGCGGCGCCGGCCCGTCCTTCTGCGTCGGCGGCGTGCGGCCCGCCTTGCGGTGGCCCTCCTCGGTGCGCCGCTGCAGCCCCTCGCGGGCGTTCTGCTCCGCGGCCGCGAGCACGTCGGGGCTCGCGTGCTTGCCGCTGGCGGTGCGGGGCTTCTTCGCCGCGCCACGTGACGCCGTCTGCGACGCCGTTCGCGACGCCGTTCGCGACGCCGTGCGCGTCGTCTCGCGCGCCGGCGCCTTCTTCGCGGTCTTCGCGGCCGAGCGCGTGGTCGCCGGCCGGCGCGTCGTGCTAGGTTTCTTCATCGGTCTCCTGGCAAGTGCGGGAACACGTTACGCCGCCCGTCAGGAACCGCGCCACCTCCTCGCCCCGCCGCCCCGCCCGCCGTTGTCCCTGGTCGTCATCCTCGTCGCCGACGGCGCGCGCCCCGACGCGCTCGCGCACGCCCTCGACGACGGCTCGCTGCCGTCACTCGCGCGGCTGCGCGCGGAGGGCGCCTACCACACGGTCGCGACCGCGTTCCCGTCGGTCACCGGGCCTGCCTACGCGCCCTTCCTGATGGGCCGCTTCCCCGGCCCCATCGGGCTGCCGGGGCTGCGCTGGTTCGACCGTGCACGCACGCGCGCCACCTGGCCCGACGCGACGCGCAGCTACGTCGGCGCGGAGATGCGGCACGTGGACCGCGACCTCGCGCCCGACGCCCCGACGCTCTTCGAGCTGGCGCCGCCGGGGCTCGCGGCGCTCAACGTCATCGGCCGCGGGCTGGCCGCGCGCGACCGCATGGCGCGCGGCGCCGGCTTCGCGCTGCGCGCCGCGCGCACGCACTTCAGCGGCAACGTCGCCGGCTGGCTGCAGATCGACCGCGACATCGGCGGCCAGGTCGCGCGCCGCGTGCGCGACGCCCACGCCGCCGGAAACGGCGCGCCGCGCGTGGTCTTCGCCGCGCTCACGGGCATCGACAAGACGTCGCACGCCGCCGGGCATGGCGCCCCCCTCGTCGCCGGCGCGATGCGGATCGTCGACGAGGTGGCGGCCGAGCTGCGCGCCGACGCGGAGCGCGGCGGCTGGTGGCGCGACATGCACCTGTGGGTCGTCAGCGACCACGGGCACTCGCCGGTCAGGGCGCACGACGACCTGGCCGACTGGTTCCGCGCGCGCGGCCACCGCACGGTCGCGCACCCGTTCACCGCCGCGCCGCGCCGCGAGGTCGCCGTGATGGTGAGCGGCAACGCGATGGCGCACGTCTACCTGGAGCTCGCGCGTCGCGAGCGCCCGTGGTGGCCGGCGCTCGCGCCGCGCTGGGACGCCGCCGTGCGCGACCTGCTGCTCCGCCCCTCGGTGGACCTCGTGCTGCTGCCGCACGACGCCGACACGTGCGAGGTGCGCGGCCGCGGGCGCGGCGCCGCGCTCGTCACGCGCACGCTCGACCCGTCCGCGCCCGCGTCGCCCGCCGGCGCGGGCTCGCCGCCGGCGCACGCATTCCGCTACGCCTACCGCCCGCTCGACGGCGATCCGCTGGGGCTCGGCGGACCGCTGGAGTCGCTGGACGCCGACGCGGCCTACGACGCCTGCGCGGCCGGCGACTACCCCGACGCGCTGGTGCAGATCGCCCACCTCGCCGGCGCGCCGCGCTCGGGCGAGATCGTCGTCTCGGCCGCGCGCGACTGGGACCTGCGCTCGCGCTACGAGCCGATCCCGCACCTCTCGTCGCACGGCGCGCTGCACCGCGAGCACATGCTGGTGCCGCTGCTCACCAGCCGGCCCGTGGCCCGCACGCCCCGCCGCACCGTCGACGTGATGCCGAGCGCGTTGCGGGCGCTCGGGCTGCCGGTGCCGGCGGGGCTGGACGGCGAGTCCTTCCTCTAAGACCGCGAGCCGACGCCCGGCTCCGAGTCGAGCACCGCCTGCGCGATCGCGACCATCGGCATCGAGCGGTCCTGGCTGGAGCGCTGCAGGATGCGGTACGCCTCGGGCTCCGAGCAGCCCGTGCGGCGCATCAGGATCCCCTTCGCGCGCTCGATCACCTTGCGCGCCTCGAGCTGCGCCTTGAGATCGGTCGCGTCCTGCCGCGCCTGCGCGAAGGCGCGCGCCTGCTGCGCGGCCATGCGGATCTGCGAGTCGAGCATCTGCGGCGGCGTGGGCTTGGGGAGCATCATGATGGTGCTCAGCCCCGGCACGTCCTCGTTCCGCACCGACAGCGTCTCGTCGGCGGTGATGAGCACCACGGCCACGTCGGGCAGCTCGGTCGCGATCTGGCGCGCCACCTCCACGCCCGACCCGTCGGGCATGTGCACGTCCAGCAGCATGACGTCGGGCTTCACGATGCGGGCCTGCGCCAGCGCCTCGGCGCCACTGCCCACGTCGGCGACGACGGCGTGGCCGAACTTGGTGAGCAGCTCGACGAGGAGCTCGCGCGTGGGCGCTTCGTCCTCGGCCAGCAGGACGCGAATCGGGGCCGTATCGGACATGGCGGTGAAACGGACGGGAGGTGCGGGATCACGGTGCCGTGAGGGCGGCGAGCCGCGCGCAGCGTCGCGCCGGCTCCGGGCCCGGCTCGATGGTGCCCGATTCGCCGCCGTTCGGCAAGTACGGCGGTGCACGTGACGCAGATTCCCCTACTTCCAGCCCGGGATCGGCGGCGAGGCGGCGGGCGGCTCGGTGGGCGTGCCCGTGCTGTCGCGGCGCGACATCTCGCCGCTGATGAGCCGCACGCCGCGCTGCCAGGTGAAGTAGGCGTACATCCACTGCACCAGCACGCTCACCCGGTTGCGGAAGCCCACCAGGTAGAGGATGTGCACGAAGAGCCAGAGGAACCACGCCAGGTAGCCCTCCAGCTGGAGCTTCCCGAACGCGGCGATGGCGCGGTGCCGGCCGATGGTCGCGAGGTCGCCCTTGTTGAAGTAGCGGAACGGGCGTCGCGGCTCGCCGCGCAGCGTCGCCAGCAGGTTCTTCGCGGCGTGCTCGCCCATCTGGTTGGCCGCCGGCGCGACGCCGGGCACGGGCTTCCCCTCGCTCGTGACGGTCGCCATGTCACCGACCACGAACACCTCCGGCCGGCCCGGCACGGAGAGGTCGGACTCGACCTGCACGCGGCCCGCGCGGTCCACCGGCACGCCCAGCTGCCGGCCGAGCGGCGACGCGGCGTTGCCGGCCGCCCAGAAGACCGTGTGCGTGGGGATCCGCTCCTCGCCGACGTAGACCGCGTCGCGCTCGACGCGCGTGACGATCGACGACAGGCGCACGCGCACGCGCAGCTCCTCGAGGTCGCGCAGCGCCTCGCGCTGCAGCTTCTCGGGGAACGCCGCCAGCACGCGCGGGCCGCCCTCCAGCAGCACGACCTGCACGTTGCACGTGTCGATGTTCCGGAAGTCGGCGCGGAAGGCGCGCGCGGTGTCGGGGATCATCCCGGCCAGCTCGACGCCCGTGGGCCCGCCGCCGACGATCACGAACGTCAGCCACGCGGCGCGCTCCTCCGCGGTCGCGGCCTTCTCCGCCTCCTCGAACGCCGTCAGGAAGCGCCGGCGCAGCTCGTACGCGTCTGCGATGCTCTTGAGCCCCGGCGCGACCTCCTCCCACTCGTCGCGCCCGAAGTACGAGTGCCGCGCGCCCGCCGCGAGGATCAGGTAGTCGTACGAGAGCGTCCGCCCCTCGTCGAGCGTGAGCGTACGCGCGTCCGGATCGACGTGGCGCACCTCGGCCATCAGCACGGTCACGTTGCGCTGCTTGCGCAGCACGTAGCGGATCGGGATGGTGATGTCGCTCGGCGCCAGCACCGCGGTCGCCACCTGGTACAGCAGCGGCTGGAAGAGGTGGTGGTTCGTGCGGTCGACGAGCGTGACGTCGACGTCGGCCCTGCGCAGCGCGCGGGCGGCGCGCAGGCCGCCGAAGCCGCCGCCGACGATCACGACGTGCGGGCGGCGCGTGGCCGCGGTGCCGGCACTGGCGACGCCGGCCGGGCGGGCGACGGCAGCCGGGAGGGGCGCGCCGACCGGCGGCGCGTCGAGCCCGTCGGGCGCGTTGGCGACGCGCGGGGACGAGGAGGAGTCGGTCACGGCAGTGCTCCCGGCCGGCGGACCGGCCACAGCGGGGCGATGCCTGAAAGCTAGCGGATCAGGAGCGCGTCAGGCGGCGGGCCGGCGGGCCGGCACCACGACCCCAAGCAACACCCCGACCACCACCACCGTCACCGCGCCGATCACGTTGTGCCAGAGGAACGACACGCTCGGCGCGCCGAAGTTCACCGCCGCCACCGCCGACATCCCGGCGATCAGCCCGACGAACGCGCCCAGCGCGCGCGCCTGCGGGATCATCGCCAGCAGGAAGACGCCGAGGATCGACCCGTAGAAGAACGAGCCGAACCGGTTCACGACCTCGATCAGCGAGCCGAGGCTGACCGCGTAGGTCGCGACGATGCAGGCGAAGACGCCCCAGGCCGCCGTCGCGAGCTTGGAGACGTTCAGGAAGTGCGCGTCCTCGCCCTCGGGGCGCACCCACCGCCGGTAGAAGTCGATGACGGTGGACGTCGCGAGCGAGTTGAGCTCCGCGGCGATGCTCGACATCGCGGCCGCCATCACGCCCGCCACGAACAGCCCCGCGAGGCCGAGCGGGAGCTGGTCGAGGACGAAGCGCGGGATGATGTAGTTCACGTCGCGCGACGGCTCGCCGGTCACGCGCTCGGCCAGCTGCAGCGCCTCGCCGCGCACCGCGGTCACCGCCGACTCGCGCTCGCGCAGCGCGGCGGCCGCGGGCGACTCGGCGCCGTCGCCCGCCTGGCGTGCGGCAGCGAAGGCGCGCGCCGCCACCTGCCGGTCCGCGAGCGCGGTCGCGTAGCGCGACTCGAGCGCCTGGAACTCCGCCGGCTGCGCGGCGCGGGCGCGGCGCTCGTGCGCGGGGTTGTAGAGCAGCGGCGGCGTCTGGAACTGGTAGAACACGAACACCAGCACGCCCACGAGCAGGATCAGCGCCTGGAGCGGGATCTTCCAGTACGCGCTCATGAGCAGCGAGCTGCGCGCCTCGTCCACCGAGCGGGCGGTGAGGTAGCGCTGCACCTGGCTCTGGTCGGTGCCGAAGTACGACAGCATCAGGAAGGTGCCGCCGACGATCCCCGACCAGACGGTGTACGTGTCGGTGAGGTTGAGCGAGAAGTCGAACACGCGCATGCGGCCCGCGGCGCCGGCGATCGCCAGCGCGTCGCCGGTCGGCACCGGGATGCGCGCCACCAGCACGACGAAGATCGCGAGCACCGCGACGACGATCAGCACCATCTGCTTCACGTCGGCCCACGTGACCGCCTGCACGCCGCCGAGCACCGTGTAGATGACGGTCGGGATCCCCATCAGCGCGACCGACCAGCCGAGCGGCCAGCCGAAGATCGCGGAGAAGACGACGGCGGGCGCGGCGATGATCGTGCCGCACGACATCCCGCGCGAGACGAGGAAGAGGAACGCCGTCAGCGACCGCGTCCTCGCGTCGAAGCGCCGCTCCAGGTACTCGTACGCCGTGTAGACCTTCGCGCGGTGCAGGAAGGGCACGAGCGTGACGCCGAGGATCACCATCGCCAGCGGCAGCCCGAAGTAGAACTGCACGAAGCGCATGCCGTCGGTGGCGCCCTGCCCCGTCGTGCCGATCATCGTCACGGCGGAGAGCTGCGTCGCCATGACCGAGAGGCCCACGGCCCACCAGGGCAGGCTGCGGCTGGCGAGGAAGTAGCCGTCGAGGTTGTGCGTGTCCCGCGATCGGCGCAGGCCGTCGCCGACGACCCACACGAGGTAGACGACGACGATCAGCCAGTTCAGCCAGTGCACGGGGCGGCGGTCAGACGGTGTAGTGGCGCTGCGCGAGCCAGAGCACGACGAGGGTCACGACCTGCACGGCCATGACGCGCACCAGCGTCGCGCGAAAGCGCGCGGCGTCGTCGGGCGGCGTGGGATCGTCCGCGGAATCGTCGGCGGGATGGGTCATGGGCGCCTCATGTCGCGGCCAATCTACGTATCGGCCCCGACGACGGCGACCTGCGCGGCCGCGAGCCGCACGCGCACCGTGTCGCCCTCGCGCACGCCACGGTCGGCGCTGGCCACCTGCACGGTCACGCCGCCGTCGAGCGCCACCTGGTGGACGGTGGTGCCGCCCGCGAAGCGGCGCGACGTCACGCGCCCTGGCCAGGCCGCATCGGCCGCATCGGAGGCCAGCGCGAGCTGCTCGGGGCGCAGGACCGCCAGCACGCGATGCGCGCGGCCGTCGGCCAGCCCGTCGGCCATGCGCGCGGCCGCCCGCTGCGCGACGCCGCCGAGGGTGATGGTCACGTCGGGTGCCGCGTCCGTACCGTTCGCCAGCGTCGCCGGCACCAGCGCGCCGCGCCCGATGAACGCCGCCACCGCACGCGACGCCGGCCGGTCGTAGAGCGTCTCCGGCGTGCCGACCTGCAGCAGCCGTCCGGCCTGCAGCAGCGCCACGCGGTCCGCGACCGCGAACGCGTCCTCCTGGTCGTGCGTCACGAAGAGCGCGGTCACGCGCTCGCGGTGGAGCAGCGCGCGCAGCTCGTCGCGCGTCGCCACGCGCAGCGTCGGGTCGAGGTTCGAGAGCGGCTCGTCGAGCAGCAGCACGCGCGGCTCGATGACGAGGGCGCGCGCCAGCGCGACGCGCTGCTGCTCACCGCCGGAGAGCGCCTGCACGCGGCGCGCGCCCGTGCCGGCCAGCCCCACCGCCTCGAGCGCGCGCTGCGCGCGCGTGCGCCGCTCCGCGCGCGCGACGCCGCGCGCCTCGAGCCCGAACGCCACGTTCTCCTCGACCGAGAGGTGCGGGAAGAGCGCGTAGTGCTGGAACACCATCCCGCAGCCGCGGCGCTCCGGCGGCAGGCGCGTGACGTCCGCGCCGTCGAGCAGGATGGCCCCGGCGTCGGGCCGCTCGTAGCCGGCCACGAGGCGCAGCGCCGTCGTCTTCCCGGACCCCGACGCGCCGACGATCGCCAGCAGCTCGCCCGGCGCCGCGTCGAGCGTCACGTCCGACAGCGCGTCGCGCTCGGCGCCCGCGTATCGGTGCGTGACACGAGCGAGCTGCAGCGCGGACGCGGTCATCGGCGGCGGGCCGCGCGCGGCGTGCCGCGTGCGGCGTGCTGCGTGCCCTTCGAACCACCGACGGGATGACACGATGACCAGGAGGCCCCCTGTGGCGCATCGTTCCATGCGCCAGCGCGGAAGCTCTTCGTCATCCGGTCATCCTGTCCGATGTCGTTCAGGGCCCGGTGCGCCAGCGCCTGTGGCCTGTTGGAGGGATGCGGCTGCTCCGGATGGAGACGGATGCTGCGGATCGCTCCGCGCGGCGGCGAGGTCCCGTGCGCTCCGAGGAGCGATCCGGACGATCCGTTCCGATCCGAGACATCCGCGTCCTCCCCAGGAGGCCAACAGGTCCGGCGCACCGACGCGTCCCGAGGGCGGTCACGCAGCACGATGCACGACGCACCCAGCCAGCCTCGCGAGCCCCGGCTCACGGCGCGGCGTCCGCCTTCGCGTCCAGCAGGTTCACGAACAGCCGCGCTGCGCCCGGGTTCCCCGCGGGCAGCTGCCGGAAGAGCGCGAGCGTCACGTAGACGTAGGTCCCGCGGCCGACCGGCGCGACGAGCAACGCGCCGCGGCTCTCCGGCTCGCCCGGGTCGTGCGACTCGATCACCGGATGGAACGCCGCGTCCCACGTCGTCGGCACGTACGTCGCGCGCTCCTGCACCCAGCCGTTCCAGTCGGCGGGCCCGATGCGGTTGGGCGTCGTCAGCACGCGCGCCGCGGCATCGAGCGCGGCGACCGGCGCCTCCTCGATCGTCACGCGGCGCACCGGCCGGTCGAGCGTGATCGCGTACGGCAGGAGCCCCGGGCGCAGGTACTCGTACGTCCCGAACTGCACCACCAGCGTGCCGCCCGCGCGCGCCCAGTCCAGCAGCCGCTGGTTGGTGGCCGCCAGCGCGTCGCTCGCCTCGTAGGCGCGCGGCCCGACGACGATCGTCGTGTAGCGCGACAGGTCCACGTCGCCCACGGTCGCGGCGTCCAGCACCGTCACGTCGAGGCCGAGCTGCGCCAGCATGGGCGCGACGTTGTCGCCGACGCCCGGGACGTACGCGATGCGCGCGCGCTGCGGCAGCGCCACGCTCACCGCCTGCAGCGTCACCTCGGCCGGCCGGTACAGGCGCTGCGGCCGCACGTGCGCGTAGTCCACCAGCTGGTAGCCCTCGGCGTAGCGCTCGCCGTTCGACTCCGCCACGGCGCGAACCGGATGGGCGCCCGCGCGCAGCGTGCCCCGCACGCGGAACGCGACGGCCGCCTGCGCACCGTACTTGGGCAGCGCGACGGTGCGCGCCGCGCTGTCGGCGGTGAGGCCGGCGGGCAGCGTCAGGCGCACGGTCGCCGTGCGGGCGCTGCTGTCCGCGGAGCGCAGCCGCACCAGCACCGTGCGGTCGATGGCCACGCCGGCGCGCGCGTACTCGATCGCGCGGTCGAACGTCACCGAGATCGCCGGCACCGCCGCCGCCGGCCGCGCGACCTCGCCGAGCACCGGGTCCACCGCGCGGTGCACGACGGGCGCCTCGGCCACCGTCACGGCGCCGTCCACCTCGACGCGCGCGACGACGTCCGCGGCGCTCGTCTGGCGCCACTCCTCGGGCGTGGCGGCGCCGCCGCCGATCGTGAACACGTCGCCGGCGCGCGGCGTGCGCAGCCACCACGGGCGCGTCGCATCCGTGGGCGTGATGGTGCCGCTGCGCGACTCGGCGCCGCCGGGCGCGACGACCACGCCCTCGGTCCCCGCCAGCAGGTCGGGCGCGCGCTCCAGCCCCTCCAGCTGCAGGCTGCGCACGCGCACCGGACGCGGGCCGCGGTTGTACACGGTGACCGTCACGCGCGCGGGCTGGCCGAGCACGAGGTGCTCGCGCGCGACCGTGGCGTCGATCTCGATGCCCGCGGCCAGCTGCACCGCGCGGTGCAGGCGCTGCAGCGTCGTGCGGCGCGCGGTCGCGAGGTCCGCGTCCGCCGCCGACCCGCCGCCCTCGCACGGGCTCGCGCACACCGCCTCCAGCAGGCGCTCGGCGCGCGCCAGCGAGGGGAGCAGCGCCTCGGGATGCCGCACGTCGAGCGCCGCGCGCGCCGCCGCGAACGCCGCCGGCAGCGAGTCCAGCGCCGCGCGTCGCGCGGGCTGTGCGACCACGCCGCGGAAGCGCGTCCAGGACGTGTCCATGCCGAGGAAGAGCGGTGCCTCGCCGTTCGTCGTCGCGGCGGTGGCGCCCGCGCCGTCGCGCGACGCCTCCAGCTTCATCGACACGGTCCACGCGCCCTTCCGCTGCTGCCCGCCCTGCCCCTGCGACTTGTGCTGGTCGCGGCTCACGACCGCGAGCTCCGCGTACGAGCGCCCCATCAGCGGATCGAACGCGCCCGCGTCGTAGCGGTGCGTCGCGCCCTCGTGGTTGCGGTAGCTGGTGTTGCGGTAGAACGCCTGCGGCGCCCACGCGGGCCCGAAGCCGCGCGTCGGGAAGCGCGCCGTGTCGGCGGCCGCGTCGTACGCCTCGCGCGCCAGGATGCCGCTCGCCTGGTGATGGCCGTGCCCGTCCGCCGGCGTGCCGCTGAAGATCGCGATCATCACGTGCGGCCGCGTCGCGCGCACCACGCGCACGACGTCGCCGAGCACCGAGTCCTTCGGCCAGTGGCGGAAGGTCTCCTCGGCGCTCTTGGAGAAGCCGAAGTCGAACGCGCGCGCGAACCACTGCCGTCCACCGTCCAGCCGCCGCGCGGCCAGCAGCTCCTCGGTGCGGATCGCGCCCAGCGCCTCGCCCAGCTCGTTGCCGATCAGGTTCTGGCCGCCGTCGCCGCGCGTCAGCGAGAGGTACGACGTCTCGACGTGGCGCGCGCGCGCGAGCCAGGTGATGAGGCGCGTGTCCTCGTCGTCGGGATGCGCGCCGACGATGAGCGCGCGCGTCGTGACACCGAGTCCTGCAACCGTGCTGGCAACCGCGGCGGCACCGCGCTCCTGCGCGCCGGCGAGCGACGCCGGCACTGCCAGACAGAGTGCGAGCCGGCGGGCGATCGATGCGAACGTCATGATGTTCGGGAATGGCGGAGAACGATGTTGCGGAGAACGATACGGCGGAGGACGATGGAGCGTGAAACGAGAAGGCGGACCTTCGCTTGAAGCTTCAAGCGCGAAGGGTCCGCCTTTCCGTTTCACGCCGTATCGGTTTCCGCCGTATCGGTTTCCGCCGTTCCGTCCTCCGCCTTATCGAGCCGACGCCTTCTGCTTGGAGGGTTCGGTGATCGCCAGCGCTTCCGCCACGATCCGCGCCTGCTCCGCCTTGTGCGCCGCCTCGTAGCCCTCGGCGGGGCTCGCGCGCTCCGGCCGGCCGACGTAGCCGAGCGACGCCGACGCGGGCAGCAGCGCGCGCAGGCGCGGCGCGACGAACGTCCACGCGCCCATGTTCTGCGGCTCCTCCTGCGCCCACACGACGTCGGTCGCCCTGCCGTAGCGCTCGAACAGCGCGCGCAGCGCGTCGGCCGGGAACGGGTACAGCTGGTCCACGCGCACCACCGCGACCGAGTCGGGCACCGGCTGCGCGGTCACGTCGTACCACATCTTCGCCGTGCACAGCACCACGCGGCGCACGCGCTCCGGCGCGGCGGCGGCGAGGTCCACCACCGGCTGCCATGCGCCCTCCGCCAGCTCGCTCAGGCGGCTCGCCGCGGCGGGGAGGCGCAGGAGCGACTTGGGCTGCATCAGCACCAGCGGGCGGCGCGGCTGCCGCTTCGCCTGCAGGCGCAGGATGTGGAAGTACTGCGCCGGCGTGCCCGGATAGGCGACCGTCATGTTCCCCTCGGCGCACAGCTGCAGGAAGCGCTCGAGGCGCGCCGACGAGTGCTCCGGCCCACCGCCCTCGTAGCCGTGCGGCAGCAGCAGCACGAGCCCCGAGTCCTGCGACCACTTGGCGCGGTCGGCGACCAGGAACTGGTCGATGATGACCTGCGCGACGTTCACGAAGTCGCCGTACTGCGCCTCCCACAGCGCCAGCGTGTCCGGCGCCGCGACCGAGAAGCCGTAGTCGAAGCCCATCACCGCCGTCTCGGTGAGCGGGCTGTTGTAGACCTCGAATGCCGCGCCGCGCTCGCGCAGGCTGGCGAGCGGCGTGTGCTTGTTGCCCGTGTTCGGATCGTGCAGCACCGCGTTGCGGTGGCCGAACGTGCCGCGCTCCGCGTCCTGGCCCGTGAGGCGCACGCCCGTGCCCTCGGTGACCAGCGACGCGAACGCCAGCGCCTCCGCCTGCCCCCACTCGATCCCGCCCTTGTCGCCGAGCGTCTCCGCGCGGCGGGCGAGGATCTTGGCGAGGCGCGGATGCGGCGTGAAGCCCTCGGGATACGTCAGCAGCTCGGTGTTGAGCGCCGTCAGGCGATCGGCCGGCACCGCGGTGACGACCGGCGGCGGCGGCGCGGCGGGCGCGCCCTCGGGCGAGTCGTCGTGCGCGGCCGTCGCCTGCTGCTTGGTGCGCTGGTGCGCCGCCTCGAAGACGGCGCGCACCTCGCGGTCGACCGCCTCCACGTCGTCGCCCGTCAGCAGCCCCTCGGCCACCAGGCGGTTTCCCCACACCTGGCGCGGCGTCGGGTGCTTGCGGATCACGTCGTAGAGCTTGGGCTGCGTGAACGCCGGCTCGTCGGTCTCGTTGTGGCCCCAGCGGCGGTAGCCCACGAGGTCGATCAGCACGTCCTTGCGGAACGCGTCGCGGAACGCGATCGCGATGCGCACGGCGATGATGCACGCCTCCGCGTCGTCCGCGTTGACGTGCAGCACCGGGATGTCGAAGCCCTTCGCGAGGTCGCTCGCGTAGTGCGTCGAGCGCGAGTCGATGGGATCGGTCGTGAAGCCGACCTGGTTGTTCGCGATCAGGTGCAGCGTGCCGCCCACGCGGTAGCCCGCGAGGCGCGACATGTTCAGCGTCTCCGCCACCACGCCCTCGCCGATGAACGCCGCGTCGCCGTGCACCGCGATCGGCAGCACGAGGCGCTCGTCGCGCTCCCACGGCGTGCCGGGCAGCCGCTGCGCCGCGCGCGCCACGCCGTCGATCAGGCAGCCCACGAACTCGAGGTGGCTCGGGTTGGGCACGAGCAGCAGCGCGACGTCCTGCCCGTCGACGGCGCGCGTGCCGCGATAGCCCATGTGGTACTTCACGTCGCCCGTCTCGCTCTCGCTGGCGGCGTCCGGGTGGCGCCCCTCGAACTCGCCGAACAGCGCCTCGTACGGCTTGCCCATGACGTGCGTCAGCACGTTGAGGCGGCCGCGGTGCGCCATCCCGATCACGACCTCGCGCGCGCCGCGACGCGCGCCCTGCGCGATCGCCTCGTCGAGCATCGGCACGAGCGCGTCGGTCCCCTCGATCGAGAAGCGCTTCTTCCCCTGGTACGCGAAGCCGAGGAAGCGCTCCAGCCCGTCGACCTCGGTGAGGCGGCGCAGCACCGCCCTGCGCTCGTCGGGCGTCAGCGGCGCGGTCAGCTCCTCGGCGCGCAGCATGCGCCGGAACCACTCGCGCTCCGCGTCGGCGGCGAGGTGCGAGTACTCCAGCGCGAGCGCCTTCGAGTAGCGGGAGCGCAGCATCGCGACGACGTCGGCCGCGGTCGCGAACCGCCCGTCGTCGAAGCCGAGCGCGGTCGCGGGCACGAGGGCGAGGTCGGCCTCGGTGATCCCGTAGTACTCGGGCGTCAGCTCGCGCGCGCCCAGCGGCGCCGACCCGAGCGGATCGAGCTGCACGGCCATGTGCCCGTGCTCGCGGATTCCCTGCACGAGCGCCGCGGCCGCGGCGGCCTTGCGCAGCAGGTCGGGATCGGCCGCGCCGCCCCCGGCGGCTCCCGTCGCGCGCGCGCCGCCGACGATGCCGGCCAGCGCCTCCGCGGTCTGGAAGTACTGGCGCCAGGACTCGTCCACCGACGCCGGATCGCGACGGTACGCCTCGAAGGCCTCGGCGATGTAGGCGTCGTTGAAGACGCTCGTGATGGCTGGAGAGCTCATGCCGCAAAATAACTGGTGAGGCGGAGGACGATACGGCGGAGGACGGAACGGCGGAAACCGATACGGCGTGAAACGGAACGGCGGACCCACCAGCTCGAAGCTTCGAGCCTGGAGGGTCCGCTTCATCGTTTCACGCCGTTCCGTCGTCCGCTTCACCGTCCTCCGCCGTTCCGTCCTCCGCTAATGGGGAGTCGTCGGGAGCACGAGCGTGAACGTCGACCCCTCCCCCACCACGGAGTCCACCGTGATCTCCCCGCCCAGCAGCTGCGCCAGCCGCTGCGAGATGTGGAGACCGAGGCCGGTGCCGCCGTACCGCCGGGTGAGGCCCGTGTCGAGCTGGCTGAACGCCCGGAACAGGCGCGGCCGGTCGGCGTCGGCGATCCCCACGCCGGTGTCCGCGACCGCGAGCCGCACGTGGCCGTCGTCCGCGCACACCGTCAGCGACACGCGCCCGCGGTCCGTGAACTTCACCGCGTTCGCGCCCAGGTTCACCAGGATCTGCCGCACCTTGTCCGGGTCCGTCGTCAGCGGCGGCGGCAGCGGCGGCACCTCGACGCGGAACTCCAGCCCCTTCTGCTTCGCCAGCGGCTCCACCACCGCCACCACCGACTGCACCACCTCGGCGACGTCCACGGGGATGCACCGCACCAGCTCGCGCCCCGCCTCCAGGCTCGAGAAGGTGAGGATCTCCTCGATCATCGCCGTCAGCTGGTGGGTCACGCCGCGCATGCGCTCCACGACGTCGTGCTGGTCGCTGGTCAGCGGCCCCAGGATCTCGTCGGCCAGCAGCTCGCCGTAGCCCGTGAGCGCCGTCAGCGGCGTGCGCAGCTCGTGGCTCACCGTCGCCAGGAAGCTGCTCGACGTGCGGCTCGCGGCGTGCGCGGCCTCCACCAGCCGCGCCTTCCAGAGCGCCAGCGACGCGTGGTCTGCGACCACCCGCAGCAGCTCCTCGTCGTGCCGCCCGAACGGCGGTGCCGTCGCCCGGCGCGAGATGGCGAGCACGCCCAGCAGCTCCCCGTGCGCGGCCAGCGGCGCGAGCAGGATCGCGCCCACCGGCTGCCCGTCGGACAGCTGGCCGCAGAAGGCCGAGTCGTGCGCTTCGGAGGCCTCGACGGCGAGCAGGCTCACCTCGCCGCGCGCGCGGAACGCCTCCAGCAGCCGGCCGGTGAGCGTCCCCTCCAGCGGGAAGGTGTGGTCGAGCACCTCGGGCGGATGCCCCAGGCTGGCGATGAAGCGCCCCTCGGTCTCGCCGATCTCGGCCACCGTGGCGCCCTGCGCGTGGCAGAGCGCCATCGCCGCCTCGCACAGCGCCACCAGCAGCGGCCCCGAGTCGGCCACGGCGGCCATCGCCCGCGCCAGCTCGCGCAGCCGCTCGTTCTCCTCGCTGCGGGCGGCCAGCTCGCGCTGCTCGCGCTCGCGGCGGCCGACCTCCGTGAACAGCACGACGATCCCGCCCGCGCCGGCACCCGCCGGGTCGTCCACGGGGTAGCTGCGCGTGTCGAACCAGCCGGCCGTCGGCCCGCCGATACGCTTTGGCAACGGGACCGAGCGGAGCTCCATCTGCGCGCGCTTCTCCATCGTCGCGTGCCAGGCCGCGTCCACGGACGAGCCGGCGAGCGTCGGGAACACGTCCCACACCGGGCGCCCCACCATCTCGGCGCGCGGGGTGGCCGTGATCCGCTCGGCTGCGGCGTTGACGTAGGTGAGGCGCCAGGCGGCGTCGAGGACGAACAGCCCCTCGCCGATGCTCTCCAGCAGCCAGTCGGACGCGGCGTGCAGCGCCGGCGGCGTGCCCGGCTCGGCGAGCGCGGCCGTAGAGGGGGCGGCCGGGGGGCCGTCCGCGTCGTGCGACCGCGCGTTCTGGTCGAAGCTCGTCACGATCCTACGTTACGCCGGGCGCGGGTGGGACGTTGCTGCGTGCAAGTGCCGCAGGCCGGCTATTCGGCGACGCGCGGCGCCCGGGCGGGCAGCTGCAGACGGAAGGTACTGCCGTGCCCCAGCTGCGACTCGGCGGTCAGCTGGCCACCCAGCAGCTCCGCGAGACGCTTCGAGATCGGCAGGCCCAGTCCCGTACCCGTGGGCTGCCCGGTGTTGCCGCTGTGCGCGAGCTGGACGAACTCGTCGAAGATGCGCGGCAGGTCGTCGGGGGCGATGCCGGGCCCGTGGTCGCGGACCGCGAGCTCCAGCCCGCCGTCCTCGCGCGGGTGGCTCGTGACCGCGATCGGCTTGCCGGCGCCGAACTTGATCGCGTTCGAGAGCAGGTTGAGCAGGATCTGCCGCACGCGCCGCGGATCGGTGTCGAGCGTGACGTGCTGGGCGTCGTGCAGCAGCGTCAGCTCGCTCCCGTGCTCGTCGGCCATCGGGCGCACGGTGACGAACAGGTCCTCGATCAGCGCCGGGAACGCCGTCGGCTGCACCGACAGCTCGAACTTCCCCGCCTCGATCTTGGACAGGTCGAGGACGTCGTTCACCAGCTCCAGCAGGTGGCGCGCGGCGTGGTGCGTGCGCGCGATGCCGTGCTGCTGCTGGTCGCTCAGCGGCCCGTAGATGCCGTCGAGCAGCAGCGTGTTGTAGCCGATGATGGCGTTGATCGGCGTGCGCAGCTCATGGCTCATCGACGCGTAGAAGCGGCTCCGCGACGCCATCGCGCGCTCCAGCGCCGCCTGCCGCGCCTGCAGCTCCTCGTTGAGCCCCTTCAGCTCCGCGTTCAACGCCTCCAGCTCCGCCGCCGTGCGCGCCTCCTGCTCCAGCAGGCGCGCGCGCATCGAGAGCTCCAGCTCGCGCCGCTCGCTCTCGCGCAGCGCCTGCTCCTGCCGCCGCAGCTGCTCGCGCTTGTGGTGCATCTCGACGAACACCGAGACCTTGGAGCGCAGCACCTCGGGGTTGAACGGCTTGAACAGGTAGTCCACCGCGCCGACCTCGTAGCCGCGGTAGACGTACGCGTCCTCCTTGTTGATCGCGGTCAGGAAGATGATCGGGATCGCGCGCGAGCGCTCGCGCGCCTTGATCAGCTCCGCGGCCTCGAAGCCGTTCATCCCCGGCATCTGCACGTCGAGCAGGATGAGCGCGAAGTCCTGCACCAGCAGCCGGCGCAGCGCCTCCTCGCCCGACGTCGCGCGCACCAGGTGCTGGCCCAGCGGCTCGAGGATCGCCTCCAGCGCCAGCAGGTTCTCCGGCCGGTCGTCGACCAGCAGGATGCTCACGGGCTCGGGCGGCTCGCCGGCGTGCGGGTCGAGCAGCGGGCCCCACTCGGCCGTCGTGGCCAGGGAGGCCGGCGTCTGGGACGCCTGCGGGGCCGGGGGCAGGTCCACCTCGAGATCCTGCTCGACGTCCTGGCTCACCGCGCCTCCCACCGCGCGCGCGCCCGCTGGCTGTCCGGCGTCGTCGCCAGCGCGGCGATCCGGGCGGCGATCTCCGGCAGCGGCGCGACGCTCCACCGGTCGCGCGGCGCGCCGTCGAGCGCGCGCAGCCCGGCCTCGGGCATCGTGCGCACCTCGGCGGTCGCCGGGTCCTGGACGATCGCGCGGCCGCCCTTGTCGACGATGTGGCGCAGCCCGCGGGCCCCGTCGTCGTTGGCGCCGGTCAGGAGCACGCCGATGGCCGCCGCGCCGCCGCTGTCGGCGGCGCTGGCCAGGGCCACGTCGATGGACGGGCGGCTGTAGCGCACGGCGGCGTCCATCGAGAGCGAGAAGTGGTCGTCGTCCACCAGCAGATGATAGTCGGGCGGCGCCACGTAGACGTGCCCCGGGAGGATCGGCTCCTTGTCCTCGACGTCCCGGACGTGGAGCGTGGTGACGCTCTGCAGCAGCCCCACCAGCAGGCCGTCGCTCTCCTTCGCCCGGTGCTGGACGATGGCCACGGGGGTGTCGAAGTCCCGCGGGAGCGCGGCCAGAATGGTACTCACGGCGTGCAGCCCGCCCCAGGAGGCGCCGATGATGACCAGCGGCCGGGCCCCGGCCCCCGTCTCGGCCGCCGTCGACGGCGGCCGCCCCGTCGCCCGCCCCCGCTCCACGTCACCGCACCTTGCGGTAGACCTTCTCGGCCGGCGCGAGCTGCTCGAAGCACTCCTCGAAGGCCGAGAACCGCAGCGTCTCCTTCCCGCCCAGCGCCAGCACGCCGAACTTGGCCAGGCTGTCGTAGAAGAGCCGGTGGACGCGCGTCTGCAGCGACTTGTCGAAGTAGATGAGCACGTTCCGGCAGAGGATCGCGTTGAACTCGCTGAACGAGCGGTCGGTGACGAGGTTGTGCTGCGCGAAGACGACGTTCCGCAGCAGCGCCGGGTCGAACAGCGCGCCGTCGTAGCCCGCCGTGTAGTACTCGGAGAACGAGCGCCGCCCCCCGGCCCGGATGTAGTTGTCCGTGTACTCCTGCATCCGCTCGAGCGGGAAGATCCCGGCCCTGGCCTGGCGCAGCACCCGCTCGTTCATGTCGGTGGCGTAGATGCGGGCCCGGTCGTACAGCCCCTCCTCCTCCAGGAGGATCGCCATCGAGTACACCTCCTCCCCCGTCGAGCACCCTGCGTGCCAGATGCGGAAGAAGGGATACGTGCGCAGCAGCGGGACGACCTTCTCCCGGAAGGCGAGGAAGAAGTTCGGGTCCCGGAACATCGCGGTGACGTTGACCGACAGGTCGTCCAGCAGCCGGTCGAGCACCTCCGGGTCGTGCAGCACCGCCGCCTGCAGGTCGCTCACCGTCTCCAGCCGCTCCGCCTGGATCCGCTTCCACGCCCGCCGCCGCAGCGACGCGTACGCGTAGCCGCGGAAGTCGAACCCGTAGTGCCGGTAGACGGCTTCCAGCAGCAGCTCGATCTCGAGCCGCTCCAGGGCGGGGTCGTAGGTGGTGGGGGCGGAGGGCAGAGTCATGAACTGCGCGTTGCTGCGGAGGACGGAACGGCGGAGAACGGAACCGCGTCGAACGGAACGGCGGAGTACGCAACGGCGGGGCCGCCGGCTCGCCCCACCGTCTCACGCCCTTCCGTCATCCGCTCCACCGTCCTCCGCCATTCCGTCCTCCGCCTCACCGACCTTACCGGTAGAGCCAGACGCGCAGCAGCGACAGCAGCTGCTCCTGGTCCACCGGCTTCGTGATGTAGTCGCTGGCGCCCGCCGCGATGCACTTCTCGCGGTCCCCCTTCATCGCCTTCGCCGTCAGCGCGATGATCGGCAGCGACCGGAACTCCGGCTGCTGGCGGATCGCCCGCGTCGTCTCGTAGCCGTCCATCTCGGGCATCATCACGTCCATCAGCACCAGGTCGACCTCCTGCGGGTGCTGCCCCAGCCACGCCAAGGCGTCCTTCCCGTTCTCGGCGAACGACACCTCGACGCCGTGCTCCTCCAGCATGCTGGTGAGCGAGAAGATGTTGCGCACGTCGTCGTCGACCACGAGCACGCGCTTGCCGTGGAACACCGCGTCCGCCGTGTGCAGCCGCTCCAGCATGCGGCGCTTCTGCTCCGGCAGGTTCGCCTCCACGCGGTGGAGGAAGAGCGCCGTCTCGTCGAGCAGCCGCTCCGGGCTCTTCACGTCCTTGACGATGATCGTCTCGGCGTACTTGCGCAGGCGCGTCTCCTCGGCCGGCGAGAGCGCCTTCCCCGTGTAGACGATGATCGGCAGGTCGTGCCGCGACTCGTCGCCCTTCACCTTCTCCAGCAGCTCGAACCCGTTCATCTCCGCGAGGCCGAGGTCGAGCACCATGCAGTCGTACGGCGTGCGCGCGAGCTCCTCGAGCGCCGCCTCGGCGCTGTCGACCGCGGTGATCTCGACGTCCTCGTGGCCGATCAGCGCCACGATCGCCTCGCGCTGCGCCGCGTCGTCCTCGACGACGAGCAGCCGCTTCACGCGCGCGTCCAGGAAGCGCGAGATGCGCCCGAACGCGTCGTCCAGCGCCTCCTTCGACACCGGCTTCTCGAGGTAGGCGATCGCGCCCGCCTTGAGGCCCTCGTGCCGCCGCTCCACGCCCGAGATGATGTGCACCGGGATGTGGCGCGTGTCGGGGTGCTTCTTCAGCCGCTCCAGCACCGCGAAGCCGTCCACGCCCGGCATGTCGATGTCGAGCGTGATCGCGTCCGGCTGGTACTGGTGCGCCAGGTCCACGCCCGTGCGGCCGTCGAGCGCGACCAGCCCCTTGAAGCCCTTCTCGCGCGCCATCTCGAGCAGGACCTTCGCGAAGCTCATGTCGTTCTCCACCACCAGCACCACCGTGTCCCCCTCCTGCACCGCGTCGCGGTCGTCCTCGGCGGGGTTCGGGAGGTCGGTGGTGAGCGGCGCGCGGCGGTCGTCGTCCTCGTCCACGTCGCGGTCGGGTGCCAGCGTCGCCGTCCCCGAGAGCGCGTCGTCGTCGTCGGTCATCCCGCGCCAGCCGATGTCCTCGGGGGCCGACGCCTCCACGCTACCGGCGGCACCGGTGCCGCCGCCGCCGGTCAGCCGGCGGCGCGCCAGCGCGCGCGCGCCCGGCGACTCGAGCTTGGGCATCAGGCCGCCCGTCGGGCCGCCGCGCACCGGCGTCGGACGCCGGCCGGCCGCGTGCTGCTCCGCGTCCGGATCGACGTAGGTCGCCGGCAGGAACAGGGTGAACGTGCTCCCCTGCCCCGGCACGCTCTCGACGCGGATCTCGCCGCCCAGCAGGCGCGCGATCTCGCGGCTGATCGAGAGGCCCAGGCCCGTGCCGCCGTACTTGCGGCTGGTCGTGCCGTCGGCCTGCTGGAACGCCTCGAAGATCAGCTGCTGCTTGTCCTTCGCGATGCCGATGCCCGTGTCCGCGACCGCGAACGCGAGCACCGTCTCCGCGCGGTCCAGGATGCGGTTGGCGAAGCGGCGGCCCGTCTCGGCGCGCCGCACCGTGAGCGTGACCGCGCCGTGCTCGGTGAACTTGAACGCGTTCGAGAGCAGGTTCTTGAGCACCTGGTTGAGCCGCTGCCCGTCGGTGACGAGCGACTCCGGCGTGCCGGGCAGCATCTCGACCTTGAACTCGAGCCCCTTCGACTCCGCCACCGGGCGGAAGGTGCGCTCCGCGAAGTCGCGCACCGAGTCGATGCGCACGTCCGTCGGCACGACCTCCATCTTCCCCGCCTCGACCTTCGACAGGTCGAGCACGTCGTTGATGAGGTTGAGCAGGTCCGAGCCGGAGCCGAGGATCGTGCGCGCGAACTCGACCTGCTTCGGGTTGAGGTTCCCTTCCTTGTTCTCGGCCAGCAGGCGGGCGAGGATCAGCAGCGAGTTGAGCGGCGTGCGCAGCTCGTGGCTCATGTTCGCCAGGAACTCGCTCTTGTACTTCGAAGAGAGCGCCAGCTGCGACGCCTTCTCCTCGAGCGCCTGCCGCGCCGCCTCGACCTCGTTGTTCTTCTGCTCGACCTTCTTGTTCTGCTCCGCGAGCAGCGCGGCCTTCTCCTCCAGCTCCTCGTTGACCTGCTGCAGCTCCTCCTGCTGGTCGCGCAGCAGCTCCTCGGACGCGCGCAGCGACTTGGCCTGCGCCTCCAGCTCGGAGTTGGACTTCTTCAGCTCGTCCTGCTGGCGCCGCAGCTCCTCGGACTGGCTCTGCAGCTCGTGCGTGAGCTGCTGCGACTGCTGGAGCAGCTCCTCCGTGCGCATGTTCGCCTGGATCATGTTCAGCACGACGCCGATCGACTCCTGCAGCTGGTCGAGGAACGTCTGGTGGATCGTGCTGAAGGGGAGGAAGCTCCCCAGCTCGACGACGGCCTTCACGTCGCCCTCGAACAGGATCGGCAGGACGATGATGTTGCGCGGCGGCGCCTCGCCCAGCCCCGACGTGATCGTGATGTAGTCGTCGGGGACGTTCGTGAGGAGGATCGGCTTCTTCTCCAGCGCGCTCTGGCCGACCAGGCCCTCGCCCAGGTGCCAGACGTTGCCCAGGTGCTTGCGCGCCTTGAAGGCGTAGCTGGCGATCAGGCGCAGCGCGCTGCCGCCGTCCTCCTGCTCGACGATGTAGAACGCGCCCGTGCGCGCCTGCACCAGCGGCGTGAGCTCGTTCATCACGAGGCGCGCGACCGCGTCGAGGTCCTTCTGGCCCTGCATGAGGCGGCTGAAGCGCGCGAGGTTGGTCTTGAGCCAGTCCTGCTCCTCGTTGCGCTCGGTCGTCTCCTTCAGGTTGGCGATCATCTGGTTGATGTTCTTCTTCAGCTCATCAACCTCGCCGACGGCGGGCACCGTGACCATGCGCGACAGGTCGCCGCGCGTCACGGCGGTCGCGACCTCCGCGATGGCGCGCACCTGCACCGTCAGCGAGCTCGCCATGGCGTTCACGTTGTCGGTGAGCGCCTTCCACGTGCCCGCGACGTCCGGCACGACGGCCTGGCCACCGAGCTTGCCCTCCGTGCCCACCTCCTTCGCGACGCGCGTCACCTCGTCGGCGAAGACGCGGAGCCGGTCCACCATGTCGTTGATGGTGTCCTTCAGCTCGAGCACCTCGCCGCGCGCCTCGACGGTGATCTTCTGACTCAGGTCGCCGTTCGCGACGGCGATCGTGACGTCCTTGATGTTGCGGACCTGGCCCGTGAGGTTCTGGGCCATCGTGTTCACGTTGTCGGTCAGGTCGCGCCACACGCCGGCGGCGCCGATCACCTTCGCCTGGCCGCCCAGCTTGCCCTCGGTGCCCACCTCGCGCGCCACGCGGGTCACCTCGCCCGCGAAGGCGTTGAGCTGGTCCACCATCGTGTTGATCACGTCCTTGATCTGCAGGATCTCGCCGCGCACGTCGGCGGTGATCTTGCGCGTCAGGTCGCCGCGCGCGATGGCGGTGGCGACGCCCGACACGTCGCGCAGCTGCACGGTCAGGTTGCCGGCCAGCTGGTTCACGTTGTCGGTCAGCTCCTTCCACGTGCCGGCGACGCCCTGCACCTGCGCCTGGCCGCCCAGTCGGCCTTCCGTGCCCACCTCCTTCGCGACGCGCGTGACCTCGTCGGCGAAGGTGCGCAGCCGGTCGACCATCTGGTTGATGGTGGTCTTCAGCTCCTGCATCTCACCGCGCGCCTCCACGGTGATCTTCTGCGTCAGGTCGCCGTTGGCGACGGCCGTCGTGACGTAGGCGATGTTGCGCACCTGGTTGGTCAGGTTGCTCGCCATGGCGTTCACGTTGTCCGTCAGGTCCTTCCAGGTGCCGCTGACGCCTTCCACCTTCGCCTGGCCGCCGAGCACACCTTCCGTACCCACTTCCTTCGCGACGCGCGTCACCTCGGCCGAGAAGGCGGAGAGCTGGTCCACCATGACGTTGATGGTGTTCTTCAGCTCGAGCACCTCGCCCTTCACGTCCACGGTGATCTTCTTCGACAGGTCACCGCGCGCCACGGCCGTCGTCACCTCGGCGATGTTGCGCACCTGCGCGGTGAGCGAGCCGGCCATGAAGTTCACCGTGTCGGTGAGGTCCTTCCACGTGCCGGCCACGCCCTGCACGTTGGCCTGACCCCCCAGCCGTCCCTCGCTGCCCACCTCGCGCGCCACGCGCGTCACCTCGGCGGCGAACGAGTTGAGCTGGTCGACCATCGTGTTGATGACCTCCTTGATCTGGAGCACCTCGCCGCGCGCCTCGACCGTGATCTTGCGCGACAGGTCGCCCTGCTGAATCGCGCTCGCCACGCCGGACACGTCGCGCAGCTGCACCGTCAGGTTGCCGGCCAGCTGGTTCACGTTGTCGGTGAGGTCCTTCCAGGTGCCGGCGACGCCGGGCACGCTCGCCTGACCACCCAGGCGCCCTTCCGTGCCCACCTCGCGGGCCACGCGCGTCACCTCGCTGGCGAAGGCGTTGAGCTGGTCCACCATCGTGTTGACGGTGTTCTTGAGCTCCAGCACCTCGCCGCGGACGTCCACCGTGATCTTGCGCGACAGGTCGCCGCGCGCCACGGCCGTGGTCACCTCGGCGATGTTGCGCACCTGCGTGGTGAGCGACGTCGCCATGAAGTTCACGCTGTCCGTCAGGTCCTTCCACGTGCCGGCGACGCCCGGCACGCTCGCCTGGCCGCCCAGCACGCCCTCCGTGCCCACCTCGCGCGCCACGCGCGTCACCTCGCTCGAGAAGCCGTTGAGCTGGTCCACCATCCGGTTGATGGTGTTCTTCAGCTCGAGCACCTCGCCGCGCACCTCCACCGTGATCTTCTGACTCAGGTCGCCGTTGGCGACGGCCGTCGTCACGAGGGCGATGTTTCGCACCTGGTTCGTCAGGTTGCTCGCCATCGCGTTCACGTTGTCGGTCAGGTCGCGCCACGTGCCGGCGACGCCGGGCACCTGCGCCTGACCGCCCAGGCGTCCCTCGGTGCCCACCTCGCGGGCCACGCGGGTCACCTCGTCGGCGAACGTGCGCAGCTGGTCCACCATCGTGTTGATGGTCTCCTTCAGCTCGAGCACCTCGCCCTTCACGTCCACCGTGATCTTCTTCGACAGGTCGCCGCCGGCGACGGCCTTCGTGACCTCGGCGATGTTTCGCACCTGCGTCGTGAGCGACGAGGCCATCGCGTTCACGCTGTCCGTCAGGTCCTTCCAGGTGCCGGCCACGCCGGGCACGTTGGCCTGACCGCCCAGCCGCCCTTCGGTGCCCACCTCTCGCGCCACGCGCGTCACCTCGGACGCGAAGGCGCGGAGCTGGTCCACCATCTTGTTCACCGTCGTGCCGATGCGCAGGAACTCGCCCTGCACGGATCGGCCGCTCATCTCGAGCACCATCTTCTGCGACAGGTCGCCCTCGGCCACCGCGCTGAGCACGCGGCCGACCTCCGTCGTCGGCTGCAGCACGTCGGCGATGAGCGCGTTGAGCGCGTCGACCGTGACGCCCCAGCCGCCGGTCGCGCCGGGGAGCGCCACGCGCTCGCCCATCTGCCCCTCGCGACCCACCGTGCGGCTGACGCGCACGATCTCGTCGTTCAGCCCCGAGTGCAGCCCGGCGACGTCGTCGAACAGGTCGAAGATCTCCGCGATCTCCGGATCGTCCGAGCGGCCCAGGCGGAAGGTGAAGTCGCCGTCGCGCAGCCGACGCAGCCCCTCGCGCAGCCGGTCGAGGTCCGAGTCGCGGCCGCGGCGCGTGACCGTCGCCCCGCCGTTGCCGCGCCGCGCGCCGCGCGCGGACGGCGCGTCGGTCGCGACGGTGGCGGAGACCGTCAGCTCGGCCGGCGCGACGGTCGCGGGCCGCGCCGGGCGCCGCGCGGCGCCGGAGCGGCCGTTGCCGTTGCCATTGCCGTTGCCCGCGCCGTTGCCGTCGCCCTGCGCGGCGGCGCCGCGGCGTCGGCCGCGAGCGGGCGTCTCGGACGCACCGCCGTCACCGGCGTCGGTCGCGGCCGCCGAGCGCGGACGCACCCGGATGGCGGCGGAGGGACGTGCGGCACCGGAGCGAGACTTCTGCTTGCGGGCAGGGGACTTCTTGGCGGAGTTGCGTGGACGCACGGTCGGGTCCGGGGCAGGATGCGCGGGGCGGGAACGCCCGAGGCCGACCGCCTGGCGGGGCGGCCGGTAAGACGGAAGGCGGCGGGAAAGCTAAGCTCCCACCGAAACATGCGGCGCGATCCGGCCTCAGCAAGAAGAACGCCAGTCGAGGCCGCTTCAAACCGGGATCCGTCGCATTCAAAGGAACATGCGTGACCGCACGCCCGTGCCCAAGGTACCAGCAGCGAGAGCGTGCGTTCCGCATCCGGCGGCCGGCGCGCCACCCTCGGGGCGGCGCTGCCGCCCGTCGTCGCCCTGCCGCCGCGCGCAGGCGCCCGTGCAGGCAGCCGCCGCGTAGGGGGCGGGCTGCGCGGGGTTGCACCGCCGAAGGCCGACCCGAGGTGACCATGCGCTCCGCCTTCCGACCCCTTCCGTCCTGCCCGCTCGCGCTCGCGCTGCTCCTCGGCGCGGCCGCGTGCCGCGACGGCGAGGTGACGCCGCCCGACTCGCCGCCCACGAGCACCGTCTCCGGCTCGCCGCGCGACAGCACGCCGGCGGCGCCCGTGCCGAACGCGGTCGCCGGCATCCGCATCGCGCCGCGCGCGCTGGAGGTCGTGCCGGGCGCGCGCGCGGCGGTCAGCGTCCATCCCGTGAACGCGCAGGGGCTGCCGTCGCTCGCGTCGCTGGCGGGGCCGGTCCGGTGGCGCGTCTCGAACGTCGCGGTCGCGACCGTCAGCGACTCGGGCTTCGTGCACGGCGTCGCGGTGGGCAGCACGACGCTGTACGCGAGCGCGGGCGAGCTGCGCGACTCGATCGTCGTCACGGTCACGCCGGGCACGCCGCGTCCGCCCGTCGGCCCGGCGGTGGCACTGCGGCTCTTCCCGCGCACGCTGACCGCCGCGGTGGGCCGCGGCGCGTGGGTGCAGGCGCAGCTGGTGGACGCGAACGGCCAGCTGACGCCCACGCGCGGCCGGCAGGCCGAGTGGCACGTGCAGGACGCGGCGATCGCGCGGCTGACGTTCACGTCGGCGGCGAGCGACACGGCGATCCATGCCACGCTCACGGGCGTCGCGGCGGGCACGACGTGGCTGCACGTGGCGGTGGACGGGATGCGCGACTCGCTCGCGGTGACGGTGCTGCCGGCGCGCGACAGCATCCCGCGCACCGACACGCTGCCGCCCGCTCCGCCGCCCGCGCCCGTCGCGCGCTTCACGCTGACGACGATCGCGCTCGGCCCGGGCGCGCCGCCGGCCGCGGGGACGCGCGACACGGCCGTCAGCGTGCGGCTGCCGGGCGCGCAGGTGGAGCTGTTCCGCTACGAGCGCACGGCGTCCACCCAGCCCGCCGACTCCCTCGGCACGCGCGTGCTGGTCGGCACCGCGACGACGGACGCGCAGGGCGAGGCGCGGTTCGCCGATCTGCCGAGCGCGTTCTATCGCGTGCGCATCACGCCGCCCGCGGGATCGGGGCTCACGCCCGCGTTCACCGAGTTCGGCCCACCGCGCATCGCCGAGTACCGCATCGGACTGTTCCTGCCGCGACAGCCCTGAGGACGGCTCCGCGCGCCGGCCCCCTGCGGCTCTTGGGGGAATAACGGATGCTCCGGATCCCGACGGATTCTTCGGATCGCTCCGCGTCGTGCATGGGACGTCGCCGCCACGCGGAGCGATCCGAAGGATCCGCTCCGATCCGGAGCATCCGTATCCGCTCCAAAGGCCAAAGAGAGTCCGGCGCGTCGCTCAGGCGGGTCGCGTGTCCTGCGCCGCGTCCGCGGGGACGGTGCCGACCAGCACGCGCACCGGGATCCCGCCGTTGGTCGTGCGCAGCGCGGGCGACAGCGGCAGTCGCAGCTGCCGCTCCAGCGCCGGATCTGGACCGAGCAGCGCGACGCGCCACCCGGGTGCCACGACGCGCAGCACGTCGCCGAGCCGCGCCCACAGGTCGCGCAGCGCACCGCTCTCGCCGACGCGCTTGCCGTACGGCGGATTCGCCACCACCCAGCCCGGCTGCTCGTCCGAGAGCGCCAGCGACGACAGCGCGCGCTGCGTGAAGCGCACGTCCGCCGCCACGCCCGCCCGCACGGCGTTCTGCGCGGCGGCGGCGATCGCGCCCGCGTCGCGGTCGCTCCCCTCGATCGTCGACGGCGCGTGCGGCTTCGCGCGCGTGTCCGCGTCGGCCAGCAGCTTCGCCCAGCGCGCGGCGTCGAAGTTCGGCCACCGCTCGAACGCGAAGCGGCGATGGCGGCCCGGCGCCAGGTCGCGCGCGATCAGCGCCGCCTCGATCGGCAGCGTGCCCGAGCCGCAGAGCGGATCGACGAAGGGGGCCGAGCCGTCGTAGCCGGCGGCGAGCAGCATCGCGGCGGCGAGCGTCTCGCGCAGCGGCGCGCGCCCCACCGCCTGCCGGTAGCCGCGGCGGTGCAGCAGCGCGCCCGAGCTGTCGACGCTCACCGTGCACTCGTCGTGGAGGAAGCGCACGACGATCAGCGGCGCGAGCGCGTCGTCGCCGGCGTCGCTGCTCTCGCCCGCGTCCTGCTCATCCTCCGTCTCGGCCGCCGATGCGAAGCCGCCGCGCCCGCCCACGCGGTGCGCGATCGCGTCGGCCACGCGGCCGGCCACCGCGTCGGAGTGGTAGAGGCGCGACTTGCGGCAGGTCACGCGCAGCCGCGGCGTCACGTCGGCGGTCACGAACGTCTCCCACGCCAGCGCGCGCGCCTGCCGCTCCAGCTCGCGGAAGTCGGTCGCGCGGAACTGCCCCAGCCGCACGAGCACGCGGCTCGCGGTGCGCAGGCGCAGGTTCGCGCTCCAGACGCCGGTGTCGTGCGCGGCGAAGGCGACGCCGGCCTCCTCGACCGCGGTGGGGCGCAGGCCGATCGCGCGCAGCTCGTCGGCGACGAGCGGAGCGAGGCCGGGCGCGGCGACGGCGAAGGCGGCATGGGGGCGGGTCATGCGCGCAAGCTAACGCCCTCGCCGACGGGTCTCCGCTGCGGGCCAACCCGCGGCACGGATGGTACATTGGCGCCATGACCCCGTCCTCCGCCCCTCGCGCCGCCGGCGCCGCGCTGCTCGCCCTCGTGTTCGCCGGTTCGCTCGCCGCGTGCGCCGCGCCGCTGACGCTCGCGAAGGACGACGCGGCGACCGTGCTCGCCCGCCAGACGCTCACCGCGCCCGACCCCGGCGCGCGCGGCCCGCTGGCGGTGCGCACGCTCACCTACGGCAGCGGCACCGACCGCCGGCGCGCCGGCTTCCGCGATTCCGTGACGATGAAGACGCGCAGCGTCGACGCGTCGCCGTTCGTGTCGATGGAGCCCGCGATGGCGGCGTCGCGCAAGAAGTACTGGGGCTTCGACGCGAAGGCGTTCCCGATCAACGGGCGCGTGTGGTATCCCGAGGGCCCGGGTCCCTTCCCGCTCGTGCTGGTGGTGCACGGCAACCACGACCCCAAGGACTTCTCCGATCCCGGCTACGCCTACCTCGGCGAGCACCTCGCGTCGCGCGGCTACATCCTGGCGAGCGTCGACGAGAACTTCCTCAACGGCGCGCTGCGCAACGAGAACGACGCGCGCGGCTGGATGCTGCTGGAGCACCTGAAGGCGTGGCGCCGCTTCGCCGACAGCGTGGACAGCCCGCTGCGCGGCAAGGTCGACCTGCGCAACATCGCCCTCATGGGGCACTCGCGGGGCGGCGAGGCAGTCGCGGTGGCCGCGGCCTTCAACCGCCTCAGGCACTACCCCGACGACGCGACGGTCACCTTCGACTACGGCTTCGACATCAAGGCGCTGGTGGCGATCGCGCCCATCGACGGGCAGTACCGCCCCGCCGGCCAGCCGACGCCGCTGGAGAACGTGAGCTACCTGGTGGTGCACGGCTCGCACGACGGCGACGTGTCGTCGTACAGCGGGCTGCGGCAGTGGGACCGCGTGCGCTTCACCGACGGCGGGCCGTGGTTCAAGAGCGCGGTGTGGATGTACCGCGCCAACCACGGCCAGTGGAACACGAACTGGGGCAACAAGGACAACGGGAAGCTGAGCGCGCGCAACCTCGACCTGCGCGGCCTCATCGCGCCGGAGGCGCAGCGGCAGATGGCGCTGGTGTTCATGGGCGCCTTCCTCGACGCGTCGCTCAAGGGAAAGCGCGAGTACCTGCCGCTCTTCCGCGACCACCGCGCCGCGGGCCAGTGGCTGCCGAAGGCGATGTACCAGACGGCGTACGCCGACGCCTCGATGCACCCGATGACGGCGTTCGAGGGGCGGATCGACGTCACGCGCGGCGCGGCGCCGGGGATCACGCTGCGCGGCGACAGCCTCTCGACGTGGCGCGAGAACGAGGTGCCGATGCGCTGGCGCGACAACACCTACCGGATGTGGGGCGCGTGGCTGGGGTGGAACAACGCGCCCGCGCCGGCGCGCCGCCCCGCGGGCGACACGACGCGTGCCCGCTCGACCGCGATGCAGGCGGCCGTCTCGACGTCGGGCGCCGGCCGCGCGCGGCCCGATACCGCGAAGCCCTCGGGCGCGAAGCGCGCGCCCGCGACGCTCGAGGTCACGCTCCCCGACTCGCTGCGCCGCGCCTGGGGCGTGGGCGCGCAGTCGGCGGTGGTGCTGACGCTGGTGCCGACGCGCGACGTGCCGGGGCCGCGCAAGACGGCGCGCGACAGCACGCGCCGCGACACGACGTCCGCGCGCCAGGCCGCGCGCCGCGGGCCGACGCCGTTCGCGCGCCTCGCGAGCGTGGGCCGCGCGGTGGTGCGGCGCGTGCCGGGCCTCCGCCCGAAGGCGAAGGTGACGCCGCCCGACACGACCCCGCTCGACCTGACGGTGGAGCTGGTGGACGCCGCGGGCCACGTCGCGCCGCTGTCGCTCGCCGCCTACGGACCGGTGCGCCGGCCGCTCGAGATCCGCGTGCTGCGGCGCCCGGAGCGCGACCGCGAGAACTTCCGCACGACGTTCGAGCTCGTGCCGCAGACGTTCGTCATGCCCGTGCAGGACTTCGCGGCGGCGGCGCCGGGGTTCGATCCGGGTTCGGTCAGGGCGGTGCGCCTGAAGTTCGATCGCACGGAGAAGGGCACGGTGATCCTCACGTCGCTCGGGATCGGGGCTGCCAGGCCGTAGGCGTTTCGCAGGGTGGTTCGCGCGCGGCGGGGCGGCGGGCACGGGCTGCGGCTCCCACTGATCGCGGCCGCTGCGGAGCCACGGCACTGCGTGCCTGTCTCCTTGCTGCGATCAGAGGTCGCCTCCGCCCGCACCCGCCGTCCCGCCTCCACGCGTCGTCGCGGCGCCCTGTGGCTCGGCGCTCGGCGCTCGGCGCTCACCGTCCCCTTCGGCGTGGGCTGGACATGCGCACGCGCCGGTCGCGCCAGCTCGGAGCGCGGTGCCGCTCGCCACTGGAGCTATCGCACGCGCAGCCCGATCCGGTGCGCGTCCCGCGCCACGAACGGCTCGTACGCGTAGTCCAGCGACACGCGGTCGCGCGTGAGGCCGAAGCCCGCGGTCACGGGGCGCTCGCCGGGCGCGAGGGTGCGGCGGGCGCCGACGCGGGCGGTGATCGCGTAGCCCTGCAGCGGCACCAGCGACAGCTCGCCGCCGCCGGCGACGGCCACCTCGCCGCCGCGCAGCACCGACACCGCGGCGCTCGCGCCGACGTCGAGCCACGGGTTGAGCGGATAGCCGGCGCCCGAGAGGCCGAGCGTCACGCGCGTCGGCAGCGGGGCGCGGGCCCCGGCGAGCTGCAGCCCCGCGCCCAGGTGCTGCACCGCGAGGCCGACGACGACGTTGTCGAACAGGAAGCCCTTCGCGAGACCCACGTCCGCCGACACGGTGCCGTCGCGCGCCGCGCCCAGGCGCTCCTCCGCGTAGCGAAGCACAGCGCCCGCGCGCACGCCGAGCATCGGCCGCGCGTAGCCGATGCTGGCGGCGAGGCTGGACGCGGTGACGGGGCCGCGCGTCGGCAGCGCGCCGGTGGCGTCGCGCGTCGCGTCGGGAAGGCCGCCCGCCGTCGCGCCGTAGTCCAGGTACTGCACCGCGAGCCCGGTCGTGCCGCGCAGCGCGGACAGCGTGCTGGCGAGGACGCCCATGGTGCTCGCGGCGCCCCAGCGCTGGCCCTGCGCGCTCGCGCCGCGCGACCACGCGAGCAGCGCGGGGTTGTACAGCTGCGACTCGGCGTCCACGGCGACCGGCTGGCCGCCGCCCATCGCGAGCGCGCGCGTGCTCACGGGCAGGCGCAGGACGAGGGGCGCGCCGGTGTCCTGCGCGGCGGCCGCGGACGCGACGAGGGCGAGCGCGGCGACGGCCGCGGCGTGGCGCGGCGAGAGGTGGGCGGGCATGCGGGTAGGATGCGCCCGCGCGCGCGCGTCCGCTACGTCGCCCGTTACGCCGCGCGCTCCCGCAGCGGGCGCACCGCGGCGGCGCGGCGCTGCCACGCCCGCACGCCGCGCCAGGCGAACAGCGCCACGAACACCAGCGAGAACAGCAGCGGGTCGGTGATGTCCTTCTTCTGGCTCCAGAAGTAGTGCAGCATGCCGAGCGCCGCGACCGCGTAGGTCGCCTTGTGGAGCCGGTTCCAGCGCTTCCCGCCCAGGCGGCGGATCATCCCCTTCGTGCTGGTGAGCGCGAGCGGCACGAGCAGCAGCCACGCCACGAAGCCGACGACGAGGTACGGGCGCTTCACGATCTCCGTCGCGACCTCGCCGAGGTTCATCTCGAGGTCGAGCGCGTAGAACACCGCGAGGTGCGCGCTGGCGTAGAAGAACATGAAGAGGCCGAGCATGCGCCGGTACGGCGCGAGCCAGTTCCACCCGGTGAGCTGCCGCACCGGCGTCACCGCCAGCGTGAGCGCGAGGAAGCGGATCGCGGTCTCGCCGGTGGCGTGCTCGATCCCCTTCACGGGATCCTTGCCCAGATCGCTCGACCGGAAGTTCCAGGCGAGCCAGAGCTGCCAACCCAGGTAGAGGGCTGGCGCCGCGCTGGCGAGGAAGATCGCGAGCCAGACGAGCCGCTTGCGGAGCTTCGGCGCGAGCGCCGTCGTCGCCATCAGAAGTCCCGCCGCAGATCCATCCCGCTGTACAGCGACGCCACCTGCTCGCCGTAGCCGTTGAACGGGAGCGTGGGACGGCGGCGGAACTCGCCGATGCGCCGCTCGCGCGCCTGCGACCAGCGCGGATGGTCGACGGCCGGGTTCACGTTGGCGTAGAAGCCGTACTCGTTCGCCGCGGCGTCGTTCCACGTCGTGCGTGGCTGCTTGTCGGTGAGGCGGATCTTCACGATCGCCTTGATCCCCTTGAAGCCGTACTTCCACGGCACCACGAGCCGCAGCGGCGCGCCGTTCTGGTTCGGCAGCGCCTTCCCGTACATGCCGGTCGCGAGGAGCGTCAGCGGATGCTGCGCCTCGTCCAGCCGCAGCCCCTCCTTGTACGGCCACGGGAGCACGCCGCCGCGCTGCCCCGGCATCTGCTTCGGATCGTAGAGCGTCGTGAACTCGACGAAGCGCGCCGACGGCAGCGGCTCGACGCGCGCGAGCACGTCGCGCAGCGGCACGCCGAGCCACGGGATCACCATCGACCACGCCTCGACGCAGCGCATGCGGTAGACGCGCTCGATGGGCGTGAGGCCCTTCAGCAGGTCGTCGAGCGCGTACGTCGCCGGCCGCTTCACGAGCCCCTCGACGACGACGGACCAGGGCCGCGTGCGCAGCGCCCCCGCGTTCGCCGACGGGTCCTCCTTGTCGGTGCCGAACTCGTAGTAGTTGTTGTACGTCGTCGCCGTCTCGTACGGCGTGCGGTCGTCGGGGAGCGGCTGCGCGCCGCGCTCCACCTCCCCGTTCGCCTCGCGTACGTCGCCGGGCGCGCACGCGGAGAGCAGGCCGGGCGTCACTAGCCCCGTCGCGAGCCCGAGGCCGAGCGTGCCGGCCGCCCCCAGGAAGCGGCGCCGGTCGTGGTACACGCCCTCCGGGGTGATCTCGGCGGAGGGGATGTCGTCGGGGCGGCGGATGAGCATGACGGTCGGGGCGCGGGCGCGATTGTCGCGGAGACCGGCGCGGGATCCGGCCGGTCGGGAGACGACCTCCCCAAAGGTACAGGGTGAACCTCGTGCGGGTTCCCGGGTCTGAGAAGCTCACGGCGGCTCATGCAGGCACGGCCACGTCCTCGGCGGCCGGCCCACGCCCCATTCCGGAGGAGACCATGCGTCATCCCGCGCTCGCCGTGCTGTCCGCGCTGGCGGCGGCCGTGGCGCTGCCGGCCGCGGGTCCGGCGCGCCTGGCCGCGCAGCAGGGCACGCCGACTCCCGTCACGAAGGAGGCGCCGGCGGCGCCCACGACGCAGCCGCCGCTCACGCCCAACCCGCGGCTGCGCCCCCGCCCCGCCGCGCCGCTGCCACGTCGTCCGCTCCCCGACAGCGGCAGCCGACTGGCGCCGGCGCCCACGAGCGCCTCGGCGACTGGGCCGGCCGCGATCGACCCCGCGAAGCCGATCCCCGAGTTCGGCACGATGTGGACGTTCGACGCGCCGCCGCTCGCGTACTGGAAGGCGCGCTACGACTTCGCGCCCGACCAGGCGTGGCTCGACCACGTCCGCCTCTCGACGATGCGCATCCCGGGCTGCTCGTCGTCGATCGTCAGCGCCGACGGGCTGCTGATGACGAACCACCACTGCGGGCGCGCGTGGGTCACGCAGGTGTCGCCGAAGGACACCAACTACCACGCGACCGGCTGGGCCGCGCGCAGCAAGGCGGAGGAGAAGCGCGTCCCCGGCGCGTACGCCGAGCAGCTGCAGTCGATCGAGGACGTGACGGACCGCGTGCGCGCGGCCGTCACTGCCTCCGCGCCCGCGCGCCAGGTGGAGCAGCGCGACAGCGCGCTCGCGCGGCTGACGCGCGAGTGCCAGGAGCAGACGCGCCTCACCTGCCAGACGGTCAGCTTCTACCAGGGCGGCATGTACTCGCTGTACCGCTTCAAGCGCTACGACGACGTGCGGCTGGTGATGGTGCCCGAGGAGCAGATCGCGTTCTTCGGCGGCGATCCGGACAACTTCACGTATCCGCGCTGGAACCTCGACGTCACCTTCTTCCGCGTCTACGAGAACGGGCAGCCGCTGCGCACGCAGCACTTCCTGAAGTGGAACCCGCAGGGCGCGCAGGAGAACGACGTCGTGTTCGTCGTCGGCAATCCCGGGTCGACCGGGCGGCTGCTGACGATGGCGCAGATGGAGTACCTGCGCGACGTGCAGTATCCCGCGCAGCTGGCGGGCTACGAGCGGCAGATGGCGGCGCTGCGCGAGGTGATGAAGACGGCGACGCCGGAGCAGAAGCGCACGCTGGAGAACCAGCTCTTCTCGCTCGCCAACTCGCACAAGGCGGTGACGGGCTACCGCAGCGGGCTGCTCGACTCGACGATCATGGCGAGGAAGCGCGCGTTCGAGGCGGACTTCCGCGCCCGCATCGCGGCCGACGCGGCGCTGCGCGCGCGCTACGGCAGCGCGTGGGACGAGATCGCGCGCGCGCAGCAGGCGCGCGCACGGGTGTTCGACCGCGCGACGTACCACGGCTTCGGCGGCGGCTCGACGCTGCTCTCGGCCGCCGGCCACCTGGTGCGCATCCCCGCGGAGGCGAACCGGCCCGACTCGGCGCGGCTGGCGGCGTATCGCGGCGCGGCGCTCGAGCGGCTGCGTGCGCAGCTCGCGGGTCCGCTCCCCGTCGACAAAGCCGCGGAGAAGCTGTTCCTCGCCGCGCAGCTGGACGCGGCACGGAAGGCGCTGCCCGCCAACGATCCGTTCCTGGCGGCGGTGCTGCGCGGCCGCAGCCCCGAGGTCGCGGCCGAGGCGCTGGTGGACGGCACGCGGCTGGACGATCCGGCGGTGCGCAGGCAGCTGCTCGACGGCGGCGCGGCGGCGGTGGCGCAGTCCACGGATCCGCTCATCGTGGCCGCACGCGCGATCGACCCGCTGGCGCGGCGCGCGCTCGCCGAGACGACGCCGCTGGACGCCGCGATCTCGGCCAGCGCGGAGCGCATCGGGCAGGCGATCTACGCCGCGTACGGGAAGGCGCTGCCGCCGGACGCGACGTTCACGCTGCGCATCAGCGACGGCGTGGTGAAGGGCTACCCGAGCAACGGCACGCAGGCGCCGTGGAAGACGACGTTCTACGGGCTGTACGGCCGCGAGACCGCGTTCGACGGGCAGCCGCCGTTCGACCTCCCGCCGCGGTGGCGCGAGCGGAAGGACCGGCTGGACATGGCGACGCCGTTCAACTTCGTGTCGACCAACGACATCATCGGCGGCAACTCGGGGAGCCCGGTGATCGACCGCCAGGGGCGCGTGGTGGGGCTGATCTTCGACGGCAACATCGAGTCGCTGCCGAACCGGTTCATCTTCACGGACGCGGTGGCGCGCTCGGTGAGCGTGCACGCGCGCGCGCTGACGGAGGCGCTGCGGAAGATGTACGACGCGGTGTGGATCGCGGACGAGCTGGAGGGACGCACGACCGCGTCGCGCTGATCGATGCGCCGGATCCGGAACGGCGAACGGCTTCGACAGGATTGGACGGATTCGACGGACAAGAGCCGGATTACGCTCCGCGTGGTGCATGGGCCGTCGCCGCCAGAGGGGAGGTAATCCGGCTCTGGTCCGTTCAATCCGTTTGAATCCCGTCCGACGCCGTTCGGGTCCGGCGCGACGAGGGGCGGCACCGCGTCGCGCGGCACCGCCCCTCGTCCTAGTGCATCCGTCACGAACGATCAGCGCACGTCCGGCCGCCGGTCGTCGTAGCGGCGGTAGCGCACCTCGCGCCGGTCGTCGAGCGTGCGGTCGAGCGTGCGGTCGCCCGCATCGTCCAGGCGGCGCGACGCGTCCATCGGATCGAGCGTCCGGTCGGTCGCCCCCACGTCCGCCGGATCGTCGGCCGAGAGCGGGTGGCGCGAGACCACGCGGTCGAAGCCGATGCGCCCGCTGCCGTACTCCGGGCCGTAGACCTCGTCCGGGCGCCCGTAGTCGCGCGGCGTCGTGCCGCCCTCGTAGCGGACGCCGCCCACGGGCGTGCGGTCGTCCACCGTCGCCCCCTCGTCGATGCGCACGCGGCCGTCGAGCTCCCGCGGGTCGATCGCGCCGTCGGGATGCAGCGTGCTCGCGTCGTCGGTGCGCGCCACGCGGCGGTCGGCGTCCAGCCGCTCGCGCTCGTAGCGTTCCCGCTCCAGGCGCTCACGCTCGTGGCGCTCGCGATCGACGTCGGCCATCGCCGACGCCCCGGTCGTCATCGGCGGCACCGCGTCGCGGTCCAGCAGGCGGCGCGGCTCGTCGAGCCGGTCGCGGTCCGTGCGCGGGTCGACCGTGCGGCCCTCGACCGGGCGGCCTTCCATGATCGCGTCGATGCGGCGCGACTCCTCGAACGCCGGGCCCGAGCCGACCGCGCCCGCGGCAGCTCCCGCGGCGGCGCCCGCCGCCGCGGCGCCGAGCGTCCGGTCGTCGCGGCGCGGGGCGGCGTTCAGATCGGCGCGCGGCTCGACGCCGAAGCGCAGCTCCTCGTCGCCGCGGCGCAGCCGCCAGCCGGTGTCGCGGTCGACGCCGCGGTCGCCGTAGGCGCGCACGTAGTCGTCGTTGAAGCGGCGCACCTGGTCGTCGCTGATCGCGCCCGTGCGCGGCAGGCCGGGCAGCAGGTCGTCGCTCTGCTCCAGCTCCCGCGCGTCGAGCACGACGCGCTTCGCCGCGTGGTCGATCCACGCCGCGCGCACCGGCGCCAGCGTGTGCTGGTCGCCGCGCCGCAGGTCGATGTCGAGCATCACGACCTCGCGCGCCTCCACGTCCACCAGCAGGTCGCGCACCTTCCCCAGCTCGCGCCCCGTGGACGCGAACACCGTCCACCCGACGATGTCCGGCTCGCCGTCGGCGACCTTGAACTTGAGGTCACTGAGCCGCTTGAGCTCGCGCGCGCGGCGCGGGTCCGGCCCGACGCTCGCCTCGTCGCGCAGCCCGCGCGACGCGTGGTCCCGTGCCATGTCTCCTCCCGTGTATGGACGGCGCGTCAGGCGACGCGCATCAGGGTCGCCGGGCCGGCGACCGGCGCATCGGCCGGCGCGGCCGGCGGCAGGACCTGCTGCGGCAGCGCCGACGTCGCCGGGGTCGTCTCGACCTGGTTCACGCCATCGTTGTTCAGGTACCAGAACACCGCCGCCGCCACCGCGAGCGCGAGCAGCACCCACACCCAGGCCATGCTGCGCCGCTTCGGCTCCACGCGAATCTCCGCCATGATCCTCTCCTCGGTTCCGTCCCGGTCAGCGTCCGCTCCCGTCCCGCGGGAGGACGCGGTCCCGCGTCCGTGTCTGTGATCGAGCAGCGGGACACGCCAGTGCAACGCCGGGGCCAGCCCCGCGGCGCATCCGGAAGGCGGGACGCGTCGGAACGCCGTCCGTGCGCGCGGGTACGGCCGGAGTGCGCGGTGCTTAGGCCCCGCGCGCGGCGGCCCCGCGTCTTCCGGCGCGGCTGGGCCCGTCCGGTCCGATTCCTGCCCCTGGGCTCGTACATGACCCCGACGGACGCCCTGGCTCCGGCCATGCCTACTGGCCGTGAGCTGACGCGCGCGCGTGCGCGCAAGATCCTCGCCGATCGCTTCGGCTTCGACGACTTCCAGTACCGGCAGTACGAGCCGATCCAGACCGTGCTGCAGGGACGGGACACGCTCGTCGTGATGCCCACCGGCAGCGGCAAGTCGCTCGTCTACCAGTTCCCCGCGCTCGTGCTCGAGGGGCTGACGCTCGTCGTCAGCCCGCTGATCGCGCTCATGAAGGACCAGCAGGACAAGCTGGTGGCGCAGGGCGTCGACGCGCTCGCGTTCCACTCGCACCAGACGACGCGCGAGACGCGCGACACCGAGCGCGCGATCGCGGAGGGCGAGGGCGACATCCTCTACGTCACGCCGGAGCGCTTCAAGGACCGCGAGTTCTTCGAGATGCTCCTGCAGCGCAAGGTGAGCCTGTTCGTCGTCGACGAGGCGCACTGCGTCAGCCAGTGGGGCCACGACTTCCGGCCCGACTACCTCACCCTCGGCTCCGTCGTGAACCGGCTCGGCCGGCCGCCGGTGCTGGCGCTGACCGCGACCGCGACGGCGGAGGTGCGGGCGGACATCGTCCGGCAGCTCGGGATGCGCGACCCGCACGTGACGATCACCGGCTTCGCGCGCCCCAACCTGCGCTTCGAGGTGAAGCGCACGGTGAACGAGGTCGCGAAGGACGAGGCGCTGCGCAAGCTGCTGGAGCACACGCCGGGGACGGGCGTCATCTACGTGGCGACCATCCGCGAGGCCGAGCGGCTGCACGAGCAGCTGCGCGACCACTTCCACCGGAAGCTCGAGTTCGGGCTGTACCACGGCAAGCTGCCGCCGGTCGAGCGCAAGACGGCGCAGGACCGGTTCATGAACGACGAGCTGAAGGCGATCGTCGCGACGAACGCGTTCGGGCTGGGGATCGACAAGCCGGACATCCGCTTCGTCGTGCACTACAACTTCCCGGGCTCGATCGAGGCGTACTACCAGGAGGCGGGGCGCGCGGGGCGCGACGGCGAGCCGTCGACGTGCACGATGCTCTACCGCGTCGAGGACCGCCGCATCCAGAGCTACTTCCTCGGCGGCAAGTACCCGGAGGTGGAGGAGGCGGCGAAGGTGGCGCTGGTGCTCGAGACGTATCCCGAGCGCACGCCGGTGCACCTGGACGAGCTGGCGGAGCGCAGCGGCGTGCCGCGCCGGAAGGCGCGCATCACGCTGATGCTGCTGAAGCGGCACGGGCTGGTGCGCGAGCACCGCGGCGGCAACTGGGAGCGGCTGGCGGGGCGGCTCACGCAGGTGGACCTGAGCCACGACCTGACGGACTACGAGGAGCGCCGCGCGCGCGACCAGGCGAAGCTGCAGGCGGTGGTGGACTTCTCGCAGACGGCGCGCTGCCGGACGCGCTACATCCTCGAGTACTTCGGCGAGGAGGTGGAGGGCGACTGGCGCTGCGGGAACTGCGACGCGTGCGACGCGATGCTGCAGTGGGAGCGGCGGCAGGCGCGCGCCGACTGAGCGGAGGCTCGATCGGCGCGCACCCGACCGGCGGCCGTCACGACGCCCGCGTGAAGCCGGACGCGGCGAGCTGACGCTGCACGCGCCGCATGCGGTCGATGAAGAGGAACGCGGCGAGCAGCACGAGCGGCGTGCTGGCCAGGATCTGATTCGGACCGCCGCGCACGGAGGGCCAGGCGGCCAGCGTCGCGCAGAGCATCGCGAGGCTGAGCGCGTTGGTCCAACCGTCGTGTGGCGGCCGGGGAAGCCAGATCGGCGCCCGGCCGCCCGGCAGCGACTGCGTGACCAGGTAGGTCACGAGCGCGCCGCCCGCGCCGATGAACAGCGGCGCGCGTGCGAGCGGTGCGAGCGCGAGGACCCACCCCTCCGGGCCGAGCCAGCGCACCGCGCCCACCGCGGCACCGCATGCGCTGACGACGAGCGCGGCGAGACAGACCCACCAGTAGATGCCTCGGTTCATCGGAACCTCCCGCATTGATGCGTGGACCTGCGGTGCGCGTCGTCGCGCAGGGAGGAGGCGGCTCGCGGCGGCGTCATGCGATCCAGACGACCTTGCACCCGAGGAACTCGGTGTACATGTAGTCGCCCCACTCGTCGTAGTAGTCGATGTAGGTGCAGACCGTGGCCCAGTGCCCCGGGGCCGGCTCTCCGGTCTGACCACCACCGCCTCCGCCCGTAGCTGGCGCTTCCGGCTCGGTGCAGTCAAGAGCGAGGGGTGCCGCGGGGGGCAACGTCGGGTCGCGACGGGACGCTGGAGCGCCATCCGCCGTCCCCGCGCCATCCGCCGCGATGCCGGTGGTCGTGCAGCTGCACGGCTGCGGCGCGCTCGCCAGCAGCTTGCAGTCCAGATACGCGTCGAGCGCGATGAGCATCGTGGCGTACGCCCCAGTGGCGGCGGCGGCCGCGGTGATGCACGGCAAGCCCGTGATGACGGCGGGCGGCGTACAGGCCGCGATGGCTGATGCCGCGAGGCCGACGAACGACGTCGTCGCCCCGACGAGCGCGATCAGCTTCATCGCGCACGCCGCCTCCGCCTCCTCCTCCGTGGCGGTGCACGTCTCCTCCGCCGCGAACCGGAACGCGCCCGCGAGCTCCAGCCCCGCCAGCCCCACCGGTCCGAGCCCCACGCTCCACGGCGCCGCGACGCCCTCGCGCACCGCCGCGACCACCGGCGACGGCGGCACGTAGCCCGGCTTCGGGTTCGCGCAGCTCACGCGCGGCAGCACCTCGTCGCCCGCGGCGCGCGCCAGCGCCGACCGGTCGACCGCCAGCGTGCGCCGACTCCCGTCACCGACGGCCACGTCCTCCTGCGACACCAGCCGCCAGCTGCCGCGGTGGCGCGCCCACTCGGTGCTCGTGCGGCTCACCAGCCGTCCCGCCGACCAGACCTCGAGCGACGCCCAGGGCTCGTCGCCGCGGCCGCGTGCGATCACCGTCAGGTCGCCGACCTTCGACTCGCGCTGCCACGCCGCCGCGTTCGTGCACACCGCCGACGCGGTGCGCGCCGGGAGCTGGAGCACCACCGTCGGGACGAAGCTCGCCGCCGTCTCGGGCGTGAGCGTGTTCGGCGCCGTCCCGCGCAGCGTCACGACCCCCGCCCGACGCGAGAGCGCCGCCTCGGCCACCGACCACGACTCACGACGCTCCGTGCGCCCACGTCCCTTCGCGCCCTGCGCGGACGACGTCGTGCGACGCACCACCAGCGTGCCCGGCGCCGCCGGGGCCTCGTGCCGCACCGGCGCCGCGGCCACCCGTGCCGACGCCGGGCGCGCGACGGGCGCCGTCGACGGCTCGTCCGCGCACCCCGCCAGCACCGCGACGAGCGCGAGCCAGGCGCTCGCCGCCCGTGTGCCTGGCGGCACACTTCCGCTATCTCTCCCTGACATCTCGACCTCCGGGTCGCGCGTGGATGCAGCCACGCCACGTCCACGTGGGAGCGTCCGCCGGCTGCGGCTCCATGATCCGCCACCCGGCGCCGCACCCGATAACGCGCGCGACGCACCGCCACTCGGCCGAACGCGCCCCGAATCCCGACGCTGCCCGCATGACGCTCCGCCAGCTCCTCGCCCGCGAGTTCCTCGGCAACCCCGTCGGCGGCTGGGCCCTGGCCGCCGCGCTGCTGCTCGGCGTCTTCTTCGCGCTCGTGTTCGCGCGGCGCTTGGTCGTGCGCCGGTTGGAGCGGTCGGCCGCGGCGACCGAGACGATGGTCGACGACGTCGTGCTCGACGCGCTGCGCCGCACGCGCAAGTCGTTCCTGTTCGTCCTCGCGCTGGCCGCCGCGTCGTTCGCGCTGGAGATCCCGCCGGCGCAGCGCACGCTGATCGAGAAGCTGGCGAAGCTCGTCTTCCTGCTGCAGCTGGCCAGCTGGGGGAGCGGCGCGATCGCGTTCTGGCTGCTGCGCGTGACGCGCGCCCGCGCGGGGACCGACCGCGCCAGCGTGACGACGCTCAACGTCGTCGCCGTCATCCTGCGCATCGTCCTCTGGACGCTGCTCTTCCTGCTCGCGCTGCAGTCGTTCGGCGTCGACGTCACGGCGCTCATCACCGGCCTGGGCATCGCCGGCGTCGCCGTCGCGCTGGCCGTGCAGAACGTCCTCGGCGACGTGCTCGCGTCGCTGTCGATCGCGCTCGACAAGCCGTTCGTGATCGGCGACGCGATCACCGTCGACACCTTCCAGGGCACCGTCGAGCACATCGGGCTCAAGACGACGCGCATCCGCTCGATCACCGGCGAGCAGATCGTCGTCTCGAACGCGGAGCTGCTGAAGGCGCGCATCCGCAACTACCAGGGGCAGACGGAGCGGCGGGTGCTGTTCACGCTCCTCTTCCCGCTCGAGACCCCGCCCCAGTCGATGGCGCGCGTGCCCGAGATCGTGAAGGAGACGATCCTCGCCAACGCGCCCGTGCGCTTCGACCGCGCGCACTTCAGCGCCATCACCGACCAGGCGCTGGCGGTCGAGGCGGTGTACTTCGTCCTCGACGCGAACTACGTGCTCTACATGGACATCCAGCAGCGGATCAACCTCACGCTGCTGGAGCGGCTGGCGGCCGAGGGGATCCGGCTCGCGGTGCCGACGCGGTCGGTGGTCGTGAAGGGCGGCGCCGACGGCGAGGTGCAGGCCGCCGCCGGCGCCTGAGGGCGGCCAGGCCGCTCAGGACTCGTCGAGCTTCGCGTCGAGCTCGATCTCGACGTTCCCCATGAGCGCCGTCGAGACCGGGCAGCTGCTCTTGGTCGCCTCCGCGACGTCCTTGAAGGCATCGCGGTCGGCGCCGGGGACGCGCGCCGTGCAGTCGAGCTTCATGCGGGTGATCTTGAAGCCGTCGCCCACCTTCTCGATCGTGCACGCGGCCTTCGTCTCGATCTTCTCGGGCGTCATGCCCGCCTGCGCGAGCGCGAGGCTGAGCGCCATGCTGAAGCAGGCCGCGTCGGCGGCCGCGAGCAGCTCCTCGGGGTTGGTGCCGGGCGTGTCGCCGAAGCGCGTGCCGAAGGAGTACTCGCCGCCGACGGCGCCGCTCTCGCCGCTGAAGGTGCCCTTGCCGCTGCGGAGGTCGCCCGTCCAGGTCGCCGAGGCGTGACGCGTGGGCATGCCGTGATCTCCTTGCCGTGGTCGTGGTGATGGGGGTCGCGCTGCCGGCGCAAGAATGCGGCCGGCGCACCCCTCAGTCCAGCGTCTTGCTGAACCGCCGCACGCTCACCGCCAGGATCCCGACCGCGAACGCGGCCAGCACCGCCGCCTCGCGCCAGAGCGCCTCCAGCCCCACGCCGCGCAGCAGGATGCCGCGCAGGATGCGCAGGTAGTACGTCAGCGGCAGCGCCAGCCCCACCCAGCGCGCGACGTCCGGCATCGCCTCGCGCGGGAACATGAAGCCCGACAGCAGGATGTTGGGGAGCAGGAAGAAGAAGCCGACCTGCATCGCCTGCCCCTGCGTGCGCGCGAGCGTCGACACCACGAGCCCGAGCCCCAGGTTGGCGAGGATGAAGCCGAGCGTGAGCGCGTAGAGCAGCGCCAGCGAGCCGCGCACCGGCACGTCGAACAGCAGGTGCCCGAGCAGCAGCACGACGCTCATCTGCACGTAGCCCACGAGCACGAACGGCGCGACCTTGCCGAGCATCAGGCTCCCGCGGCCGATCGGCGTGACGATGAGCTGCTCCAGCGTCCCGCGCTCGCGCTCGCGCACGATCGCCATGCTCATGATGAGCAGCATGGTGAGCGAGAGCAGCACGCCCACGAGGCCCGGCGCGATGTAGATCGCGCTGCGCAGGCCGGGGTTGTACCAGGGGCGCACGCGCACGTCGAGCGCGGGCACGGCGGGGCGCCCCGCGCGCGCGGCGACGATCTCCGCGCCGTGCGCCGCGCCGACCAGCGCCGCGCCCGAGAGCGCGGCGCTCGACGCCATCGGATCTGCGGCGTCGACGATGACCTGCACCGGCGCCGGCCGGCCGCGCAGCAGGTCGCGCGCGTAGTCCGGCGGCACGACGACCGCCGCGCGCGCCCGCCCCGCGCCGATCGCCGCCGCGACGTCCGCGCGGCCGCGCGCCTGGAGCGCGACGTCGAAGGTGCCGCTCTGCACCAGCGCCTCGACCAGCGCGCGACTCTGCGCGGTGCGCGACTCGTCGAGGACCACCGTCGGCAGGTGGCGCACCTCGGTGCGGATCGCGTAGCCGAACAGCACGAGCTGGATCGCCGGCAGCCCGACCATCATGCCGAGCGTGAGCCGGTCGCGCCGCATCTGCACGAACTCCTTGCGCAGCATCGGCCAGAACGCCGACGCGGCGAGGCGCGCGCGGAGCGTCGCGATCACCGCGCCGCCTCCTCGCGCGCCAGCTCGCGCTCCTGCAGCAGCACGAAGACGTCCTCCACCGTCGCGAGCCCGAAGCGCGCGGTGATCTCGTCGCCCGTGCCGACCGCGATCAGCGCGCCGCGGGCCATGAACGCCAGCCGGTCGCAGCGCGCCGCCTCGTCCATGTAGTGCGTCGTCACGAGCACCGTCGTCCCCGCGGACGCCAGCTCGTGGATCGTCGCCCAGAAGCGCCGGCGCGCCGCGGGATCGACGCCGGCCGTCGGCTCGTCCAGGAACAGGAGGCGCGGGCGGTGCGCCGTCGCGCACGCGAGCGCGAGCCGCTGCTTCCATCCGCCGCTCAGCGTGCCGGCGAGCTGCCGCTCGCGCGCGCGCAGCCCGAGCCCGTCCAGCAGCTCGCCCACGCGTGCGGCGCGCACCGCGCCGCGCAGCCCGTACACGCTCGCGTAGAAGTCGAGGTTCTCCGCCACCGTAAGGTCGTCGTACAGCCCGAACTTCTGCGACATGTAGCCGATGACGCGCTTCACCGCCTCGGGCTCGCGCGCGACGTCATAGCTCGCGACGGTGGCGCTGCCCGCGGTCGGCGCGAGCAGCCCGCACAGCATGCGGATCGTCGTCGTCTTCCCCGAGCCGTTGGGACCGAGGAGGCCGAACACCTCGCCGCGCCGGACGTCGAGATCGAGCCCCTCGACCGCGACCAGCGCGCCGAACGTGCGCCGCAGCCCGCGCGTCTCGACGACCGCGTCGCCGCTCGTGCCGCTCACGGCGCGGCCGTGGCCGGAAAGGTCACGGTCACCGGCAGCCCCGCGCGCAGCGCGCCGGTGGTGTCGGCGATCGCCACCTTCACGCCGAACATCAGGTCCGCGCGCTCCTCCTCGGTGAGCGCGACGCGCGGCGTGAACTCGGCGCGATCGCGGATCGAGACCACGCGGCCGGGCACCGCGCGCGCCTGCCCGTCGGCGCGCACCTCGGCGGCCGCGCCGACGCGCAGCCGCGGCACGTCGGTCTGCGCGACGTACACGCGCACCCACGGCCGGCGCGGCTCGCCGAGCGTGATCGCCGGCATTCCGGCGGGGATGATCTCGCCCGGCTCGGCCGCGCGCACGAGCACCGTGCCGTCCACCGGCGCGAGCAGCGTGAGATCGCGCGCGGTGGCCTCCGTGCCCGACGCGACGGCGCGCGCGCCGGCCAGCTCCGCGCCCGCCGCACGCACGCGCTCCCGCCGCGGGCCCGCGCGGAGCAGCCGCAGGGTCGCCGCCGCCGCATCGCGCCGCGCGGCGGCCACGCGCGCGGTGGCGCGCGCCGCGTCGAGCACCTGCCGGCTCACGGTGCCCGCCTCCGCGAGTGGGGCGAGCCGCGCCGAATCCGAGGCCGCACGCGTCGCCTCGGCCGACGCGGCGCGCAGGTCGGCCTCCGCGCGCGCCAGCTCGGCCGCCCGCGCCCCGGCTTCCAGCTCCGCGAGCTGCGCGCGCGACGCGGCCACGCGCGCCTCGCTCTGCTGCAGCGCGGCGTCGAGCGCCGGCTGCTCCAGCACCGCCAGCGTGTCGCCCATGCGGACGCGCGCGCCCTCCTCCACCAGCACGCGCGCGACGCGGCCCGCGGCGAGCGGCGCGACCTCCACCTCGGTCCACTCGACCGTCCCGCTGGCGACGATCGGCCCCGGCGCGCCGTCGCGGCGACAGCCGGCCATCAACGACACGACCAGCGGCACTGCGAGTGACCAGCGGCGTCGCATGCGATCCTCGGCGGTGGGATGCGAGGAACTTCCGAGGCGCGGGGGCCGGCGTCAATCGTGGCGGGCGGATGCCGGAGCCCCCACGGCGGTGCTGCGTGCTGCGTGCTGCGTGCTGCGTGGTCCGCCTCATTGGGCCGGACCCTTCTGCCTATTGGGGAGGACGCGGATGCTTCGGATGCAGCGGATGCTTCGGATCGCTCCCCGTGGCGGCGAGGTCCCATGCACCACGAGGAGCGATCCGAAGGATCCGTTCCGATCCGGAGCATCCGTATCCTCCCCAACAGGCACCATCTCCGCGGCGCGCCAAAGCGTCCCGAGGCCCTGCACGCAGCGCGCAGCACGCAGCACGCAGCCGCCGACCAAGGTTGCAGCCTCGATGGCACGCGCGTCGTGCGCCCGGGTGGAACGGCCGTTGCCCATGTCCCCCGCCCCGGCACGACCTGATTGACAACCGACGACGTGGAGGCGGCGCGCATGGAGCGCTCCCTGTGGAATCATGCGCGCACCACGCGTGCGCGGACGGCATGCATGTCATGGATGGCGGCGGCGCTGACGGCGGCCTGCGCGCTGGCGCCCGCGCGCGCGCTCCCCGCGCAGGCGCTCGACGCGAGCGCGATCGGCGGCGGCGCCGCGACGGCGACGCTGCGCGCGCCGCTCGGCGCCACGAGCGCGCCCGAGGAGCTGCTGCAGCTCCAGACGCTGCTCGACGCCGCGGGCTTCGCGCCGGGCTCCATCACTGCCAAGTGGGGCGACAACACCCGCTTCGCCGTGCGCGCCTTCCGCGCGGCGCAGGGGCTCTCGCCCGCCGACGAGATCGACGCCGACGCGTACGCGCGCCTCGCGGAGGCGGCCGGCGCGCGCGAGCCGCTCACGTCGTACACGCTCACCGCCGCCGACGTCCGCGGCCCGTATCGCAAGCTGCCCGCGGGCACGTACGCGAAGGCGCGGCTCGACTGCCTGTGCTACCAGTCGCTGCTGGAGATGCTCGGCGAACGGTTCCACGTCGCGCCCGACGTGCTGCGGCGCCTCAATCCCGATGTGAGCTTCGCGAGCGCGGCGGCCGGCACCCAGATCGTCGTGCCCAACGTCGCCCGTCGCTCGCCCGCCGAGGTCGCGCCGCGGCTCGCGCGCATGGTCGTCGACCGCCGCGAGGGCTCGCTGCGCGGCGAGGACGCCGCCGGCCGCACGCTCTTCTGGATGCCCGTGAGCGTCGGCAGCCCCGAGGAGCCGTCGCCGAGCGGGCGGCTGAAGGTCGTGAGCATCACGCGCGACCCGCACTACCACTTCAACCCGCGCGTCCTCGGCGACGTCCCCGATTCGCGGCCCGACGCCCACCTGCCGCCCGGCCCCAACTCGCCCGTCGGCGTGCTCTGGATGCAGCTCTCCAAGGCGCACGTCGGCATCCACGGCACGGCGGAGCCGGAGCTGGTGGGTCCGGGCATGTCGCACGGCTGCGTGCGCGTGACCAACTGGGACGCGCGCTGGCTGGCGTCGGTCGCACGGCCTGGGCTGGAGGTGCACTTCCTGTGACGGCGCTTGACCGGGACGCGGCGACCGTCTTTCGTGCGGGCATGGCCGACGCCCCCGCCCCACCGCTCCCGCCCACCATCGAGCGCACGCTCGCACGCTTCCGCGCCCTCGGGCGCGAGGAGAAGATGCAGGCGCTGGTGGGCTACGCGCGGAAGCTGGAGCCGCTGCCGCCGCGCTACGCGGAGATGGACCGCGCCGCGTTCAACGTGCCGGAATGCCAGACGCGCGTGGACATCTTCCCCGAGCACCGCGACGACGGCACGCTCCACTTCTACGCCGACGTCAACGTGCGGCAGTCGCCCACCATCGCGGCGGTGCTGGCGATCACCTTCCAGGCGGTCAACGACCAGCCGCCCGAGGTGACGCTCGCGCTCCCGTCGGACTACGTGCGGCAGCTGATGGAAGGCGTCGGGCTGCACACGCGCGAGGTGGGGCTGCAGGCGATGGTGCAGCGCCTCAAGCGCCATGCGGCCGAGGCCCGCGCCGCGGCCTGACGGCCGCCGCCTGACGTCCGACCCGATCTCCGACCGACCGCGGCGCGCCCCGACGGCGCGCCGCTCCACTTTTCCGCCGCAGCATCCCATGGACCGCATCACGATCACCGTCCGCAACAACGGCTCGCTCTTCATCTCGGGCGACGACATGGCGAAGGTCCGCCTGGTCGACCACGAGGGCAACGAGATCTCCACCGAGGGGCGCAAGGCGATCTCGCTCTGCCGCTGCGGCGGGTCGACGAAGAAGCCGTTCTGCGACGGGACGCACAGCAAGATCGGCTTCGTGGGCGCGATCGCGGCCCAGCAGGCGTTCGACGCCGCGAAGGCCGCGGGCGCTCCGGCCGCCGCGGCGACCGAGGCGGCGACCACGGCCGCGGCCGCGTCGGTTCCCGCGCCCGACGCCCCGGCGGGCGGCACCCCGACCGGCGGCCCCGCGAACGGCTGACCCCGCGTCCCGGCCCGGCGCGAGTAGATTGCCCGCATGCAGCGTCTCGTCACCGCCTGGGTCTGGACCCTGTGGGTCCTGATCGTCCTCGTCGGCTTCCCGATCATCTGCCTCGTCTTCGCGTGCACGGCCCCGTTCGACAAGGGGCGGTACGCGCCGGGCCGCGTGTTCCGCTTCTTCGGAAGCCTGGGCGCGCGGCTCAACCCGTGGTGGCACTTCCACACCACGGGCGTCCGGATCGACGATCCGCGGCGGCCCTACGTCGTCGTCTCGAACCACGAGTCGTACGCCGACATCTTCCTGCTGTGCTACCTGCCGTGGGAGATGAAGTGGCTGGCCAAGAAGACGATCTTCAACATCCCCGTGATGGGGTGGATCATGCGCATGGCCGGTGACGTGCCGCTCGTGCGCGGGAACCGGGCGAGCGCGATCGGCGCGCTGGCGCGCTGCCGCGACCGGCTGGCGCGGCGCGCGTCGGTGATGGTCTTCCCCGAGGGCTCGCGCTCCAACACCGACGAGCTGCTGTCGTTCAAGGACGGCGCGTTCGCGCTCGCCGTCGAGTCGCAGGTCCCACTGCTCCCCATCGCCGTCGCGGGCACGCGCAACGCGATGGCCAAGCACTCGTTCCGCGTGCAGCGCGCGACGGCCGCCTGCCGCGTGCTGCCGCCGATCGACACGACGGGGCTGTCGTCCAGCGACGTGCCGGCGCTGCGCGAGCACGTGCGCACGCTGATCGACGGCGCGCGCCGCGAGCTGCTGGCCGAGCTGCGCGCGGGGCACCGGCTGCCGGCGCTCGCGCCCGCGCCGGAGCCCGCGCCGCTGCCGCTCGCGGCGTCGCTGCCGATGGCCAGCGAGGCGCGGTGACGGCGGTGACGCCGGCGCACGGGCGATGACCGACCCCACCGCGCGCGCCCCCGACGCGCCGGCCGCCCCGGATGCGCCGATGGAGGTCGCGCCGCCGGCGACGCTCGACGCGCTCGAGGAGCGCCTCTCCCGCCCCACGGGCGGCGTGCGCGCGGTCCTCGGCCGCTACCAGGGCGACGTCGTGCTGCTGGGGGCGGGCGGGAAGATGGGGCTCTCGCTGGCGCGCATGGTGCGCCGCGCGCTGGACGAGCTGGGCGGCGTGCAGGCGGACCGCCGCGTGGTCGCGGTGTCGCGCTTCGGCGATCCGGTGGCGCGGCGCGCGTTCGACGCCGCGGGCGTCGAGACCATCGCCGCCGACCTGCTCGACCGGCGCGCGGTGGCCGCGCTGCCCGACGCGCCGCTCGTCGTCTACATGGCGGGGCTCAAGTTCGGCACCGCCGACGCGCCGGCGCGCATGTGGGCCACCAACACGGTGGCGCCGCTGCTGGCCGCCGAGCGCTACGCGCGGTCGCGCATCGTCGCCTTCTCGACGGGCAACGTCTACCCGCGCACCGCGGCGCCGGGGCGCGGCGCGGCCGAGGACCATCCGCTCACGCCGGCGGGCGAGTACGCGAACGCGTGCGTCGCCCGCGAGCGCGTGCTGGAGTGGGCGTGCGAGCGCAGCGCGACGCCGCTGGCGCTGGTGCGCCTGAGCTATGCGGTGGACCTGCGCTACGGCGTGCTGGTGGACATCGCGCAGAAGGTGCTGCGCCGCGAGCCGGTGGACGTGCGCACGGGCTGGGTGAACGTGATCTGGCAGGGCGACGCGAACGCGCAGGCGCTGCAGGCGTTCGCGCGCTGCGACGTGCCCGCGTTCGCGATCAACGTCACGGGCCCGGACGCGCTGCCGGTGGCGGAGATCGCGCGCCGCTTCGGGCAGCGCTTCAAGCGGCAGCCGGTGATGGTGGGCCTCGTCGCGCCCGACGCGCTGCTGAGCGACACGTCGCTCGCGCAGCGGCTCTTCGGTCCGCCCACGGTGCCGACGGCGCGCCTGATCGACTGGGTGGGCGCGTGGCTGGAGGCCGGCAACCCGACGCTCGGGCGGCCGACGAAGTTCGAGGTGCGCGACGGCAAGTACTGATGAACGTCCGCCGCCACCTGCTCGACGGTCACGTCATCCCCGCGCACCCGCTCGCGCTCACGCCCACGCGCGAGCTGGACGAGCGCCACCAGCGCGCGCTCACGCGCTACTACGTCGCCTCGGGCGCGGGCGGCATCGCGGTCGGCGTGCACACGACGCAGTTCGCCATCCACGCGCCGCAGGTCGGCCTCTATCGCCCGGTGCTGGAGCTGGCGGCGGAGACGGCGCGCGACGCGCTGGCACGCGAGACGACGCCCGGCGGCGCGCCGCGCCCCTTCGTGCTCGTCGCAGGGCTCGTCGGCGACACGCGCCAGGCCGTGCACGAGGCCGAGATCGCGCGCGCCCGCGGCTACCACGCGGGGCTGCTGTCGCTCGCCGCGATGGCGGACGCCGACGACGCCGCGCTGGTGCGCCACGCGCGCGCGGTGGCCGAGGTGCTGCCGATCGTGGGCTTCTACCTGCAGCCCGCGGTCGGCGGGCGCACGCTCGTGCACCGCTTCTGGCGCGAGCTGGCCGAGATCCCGAACCTCGTCGCGATCAAGATCGCGCCGTTCGACCGCTACCGCACGATCGACGTCGTGCGCGCGGTGGCGGAGGCGGGGCGCGACGACGTGGCGCTCTACACCGGCAACGACGACAGCATCCTCGTCGACCTGCTGACGCCCTTCCCCGTGCACGCCGGCGGGCGCCGCGTGCTGCGCCGCATGGTGGGCGGGCTGCTGGGCCAGTGGGCGGTGTGGACGCGCGCGGCGGTCGAGCAGCTCGACGACGTGAAGGCCGCGGTGGCCGCGCAGGGCGCCGACGGCACGGGCGCGGTCGCTGCCGGGTGGCTGGCGCGCGCCGCCGCGCTCACCGACGCCAACGGCGCCATCTTCGACGCGCGCAACGGCTACGCGGGCTGCCTGCCGGGCATCCACGAGGTGCTGCGCCGCCAGGGGCTGATGCGCGGCGTGTGGACGCTGGAGCCGCACGAGCGGCTGTCACCGGGGCAGAGCGAGGAGCTGGATCGGGTGCTGCGGTCGTACCCGGAGTTGACGGACGATGATTTCGTCGCCGAGCACCGTGATGAGTGGCTCCGGTAGGGCGGAGGACGGAACGGCGGAGAACGGAACGGCGGAAGACGATGGAGCGTGAAACCGAACGGCGGACCCTTCCAGCTCGAAGCATCGAGCCTGAAGGGTCCGCCTTCTCGTTTCACGCCCTTCCGTCCTCCGCTTCATCGTCCTCCGCTGTTCCGTCCTCCGCCTCATCAGGCAGGCGGAATGTAGATCTGCACCTCATCCCCCGGCGTCACCACGATCTCGTCGCTCGTCGGCGTGCGCTGGTTGCCGATCGGGTCGGCGATGAAGCGCAGCGGCGTGATGCCGTTCATCAGGAACGACGGGATGCGCAGCACCTGCGTCGAGTTGCCCGTGACCGTGCCGAGGCGCACGCGCTGGCTGCCGCGCACCGCGTAGACGTTGACGTCGAGGAAGCCCTGGTTGCGCACGCGCAGCGTGGTCGGGCGCTCGTCCTGCTGCGCGCTCGCGGCGCCCTTGCGCCAGCAGCCCGTGGCCGGGAGCGTGACGCCCAGCGCGAGGACGGCCAGCGCGGCGGCGGCCGGCGTGCGGGCGAGTCGGGTGGCCATGGTGGTCGGGCGCCTCCGGGGCGCGGATGAGGAGTCGATCATCAGCCGGAAGCTCGGCCGTGTACACGCGGCGCGCCAGGGTCGCGCGACCGGCGCGCGCCGGTTTCGCGTGCCCGCGCGCCGGCGCACATTCCGTAGGACGCATACCCGCCAGCCGCCCCGATGGAGCCCTCCATGCGCCGCCACGTCGCCTTCCTGCTCGCCGCGCTCCTGACCGGCGCGAGCGCCGGCGCCCAGGCGCCCGCGTCCCCCGCACCCTCCCCAGCCGCCGCGCGCGCCTTCGTCGACTCCGCCGAGCGCGAGCTCGCGACGCTCGGCGAGAAGGCGAACCGCGCCTCGTGGGTGGCCGCCACCTACATCACCGACGACACCGAGCGGCTCTCCGCCGACGTGCAGGAGCGCTACGCGGTGGCCGCGCAGCGCTGGGCGCTCGGCACCACCCGCTTCGACGGCGTCCAGCTGCCCGCGGACGTGCGGCGCAAGCTCACCCTCCTCAAGCTCTCGCTCGTCGCGCCGCCGCCGAGCGACCCCGCCAAGGCCGCGGAGCTGACGCGCCTCGCGGTCGGGCTCGAGGCGGACTACGGACGCGGGACCTACTGCCGGCCGGGCAAGCTCGGCGAGCCGCTGCCCGCGGCCGGCGCGGCGCCGGTCGGCGCGGCACGCGGCGACTCGACGTGCTACCAGATCAACGCGCTCTCGCGCGCGCTGGTCGAGAGCCGCGACCCGAACGTGCTGCTCGACGCCTGGCGCGGCTGGCACTCCATCGCACCGCCGATGAAGGACCGCTACGCGCGCTTCGTGCAGCTCTCCAACGAGGGCGCGCGCGAGCTCGGCTTCCGCGACGTCGGCGTCATGTGGCGCTCCGGCTACGACATGCCGGCCGACGCGTTCTCCGCGGAGCTGGAGCGGCTCTGGCAGCAGGTGCGCCCGCTGTACGTCGCGCTGCACGCGTACACGCGCACGCGGCTCAACCAGCAGTACGGCGACGCGGCCGTGCCGAAGGACGGGATGATCCCCGCGCACCTGCTCGGCAACATGTGGGCGCAGGAGTGGGGCAACGTGTTCCCGATCGTCTCGCCCGCCGCCGCCGCCCCGACGGTCGACCTGACCAAGCTGCTGGCGGCGAAGGGGACGGACGTCCCCGCCATGTTCCGCTTCGGCGAGGGCTTCTTCACCTCGCTCGGCTTCGACTCGCTGCCGAAGACGTTCTGGACGCGCTCGATGCTGACGAAGCCACGCGACCGCGAGGTCGTCTGCCACGCCAGCGCGTGGGACATCGACGCGCAGGACGACGTGCGCATCAAGATGTGCGCGGAGCGCACCGGCGAGGACTTCGTCACGGTGCACCACGAGCTGGGGCACAACTTCTACCAGCGCGCCTACAAGGGGCAGCCGTTCCTGTTCCAGAACGGCGCGCACGACGGCTTCCACGAGGCCATCGGCGACGCGGTCGCGCTCTCCATCACGCCGGGCTACCTGCAGCAGGTCGGCCTGCTCGCGCAGGCGCCGAGCACCGCGTCGGACACGTCGCGGCTGCTGCAGCAGGCGCTCGACAAGGTAGCGTTCCTCCCGTTCGGCCTGCTCATCGACCAGTGGCGCTGGCAGGTGTTCAGCGGCCAGGTGACGCCGGCCGACTACAACAGGGCGTGGTGGGCGCTGCGCGCGAAGTACCAGGGCGTCGCGCCGCCGGTCGCGCGCACCGAGGCCGACTTCGACCCGGGCGCGAAGTACCACGTGCCGGCCAACACGCCGTACACGCGCTACTTCCTCGCGCGCGTGCTGCAGTTCCAGCTCTATCGCGCGATGTGCCGCGAGGCCGGGCACACGGGACCGCTGTATCGCTGCTCGTTCTACGGCAGCAAGGCGGCGGGCGCGAAGCTCGCGCGCCTGCTCGAGGCGGGGCAGAGCCGCCCGTGGCAGGAGGTGCTGTTCGAGATGACCGGCGAGCGCCGCATGGACGCGGGCGCGATGATGGAGTACTTCGCGCCGCTCAAGATCTGGCTCGACCGGCAGAACGCGGGACACCCGGTCGGGTGGACGGTGCCCGCGCAGGTCAGCCAGACGCGCTGAGGTTCCCGCGCGCCGGCGCGCGCGCCAGATTCTCCGCATCGTCCGGTCGCCGCCGTCGGCCGTCAAGCCAGGAGTCCGCATGTCCGCCACGCGCTCGTTGCACAACGCGCTCACCGCGCTCGCCGCCGCGGCGATTGCCGCCGCCCTGCCCGCCCTCGCGCCCGCGCGCGCCGCCGCGCAGGGCGCGCCGGTCGCGTCGCCCGCGGCCGATGCCGTCCCCGTGCGCGAGTGGAAGGTGCCGTGGGAGAACAGCCGCCCGCGCGATCCCATCGCCGACGCGCAGGGGCGCGTCTGGTTCGTCGGCCAGGCGGGCAACTACGTCGCGTGGCTGAATCCGGCGAACGGCGAGTTCCGGAAGTACGAGATCGACGACGGGACGCATCCGCACAACGTCGTCGTCGGCCCGGACGGCAACGCGTGGTACGCGGGCAACCGCAACGCGATGATCGGGCGGCTGGAGCCCGCGACCGGGAAGATCACGCGCTTCCCGATGCCCGACAGCACGGTGCGCGACCCGCACACGATGATCTTCGCGCCCGACGGCGACCTCTGGTTCACCGTGCAGAACGGGAACGCGGTCGGCCGCCTGACGCCGCGCACCGGGCAGATCCGCCTCGTGAAGATCCCGAAGGCGCAGTCGCGCCCCTACGGCCTCGTGCTCGACTCGCGCGGCCGGCCGTGGTTCGACCTGTTCGGCACCAACGCGATCGCGACCATCGACCCGGCGAGCATGCGGCTGCGCACCTTCCCGCTGCCGCACGACCGCGCGCGCCCGCGGCGCATCGCGATCACGTCGGACGACATGGTCTGGTACGTGGACTACACGCGCGGCTTCCTGGGGCGCCTCGACCCGCAGAGCGGCGCGGTGAAGGAGTGGCCGAACCCGGGGGGCGCCGCGTCGCTGCCGTACGCGATGACGGTCGACGACCGCGACCGCCTCTGGTTCGTCGAGACGGGGAAGCAGCCCAACCGGCTGATCGGCTTCGATCCGCGCGGCGAGCGCTTCTTCGGCCACACGACCATCGAGAGCGGCGGCGGCACCGTGCGGCACATGACCTTCGACCGCCGCACGGGCCAGATCTGGTTCGGCACCGACGTCGGCACGATCGGCCGCGCGACGGTCGGCGGCACGCGGCGCCCCGTCACCGAGTGACGGGCGCGATCTCGCGTCACGCCACGCCGGTGCGGATCGCCGCGACGACCGTCTCCACGAACGTGTCGAGCTCCTCGCGCGTCGTGTAGACGTTGGGCGTGACGCGGATGCCGCTGAACTCCGGGAAGACGATGGGCGTGGTGACGATGCGGTGCTTCGCCAGCAGCCACCCGCCCAGCTTCGCCGGGTCCAATCCCTCCACCGCGAAGAACCCGATCGCGCCCGCGCGCGCCGGGTCGTCCAGCGGCGTGAGCACGCGCACGCGGTCGCTCGCCGCCAGCAGCTGCTTCGCCCACCGGTCGCGCAGCCACCGCAGGCGCGCCGCCTTCCGCTCCGCCCCGATGGCCCGGTGGAAGGTCAGCGCGGCGGCGATCGCGTTGTGATTGGCCGCGGGGTGCGTCCCGATCTCCTCGAACTTCCGCACGTCGGCGTCCATCGCCTTCGGCGCGGCCATCAGCGGCCAGAGCTTCGGGATGCGGTCGCGCCGCACGTACAGGAAGCCCGTGCCCACCGGCGCCAGCAGCCACTTGTGGAGGCTCGTGCCGTAGTAGTCGCAGTCCAGCGCGTCGCGCGTGAACGGGAAGTGCGCGAACGCGTGCGCGCCGTCCACCAGCACCTCGATCCCCTTCGGCCGCGCGAGCTGCTGGATGCGGCGCACGGGCAGCACCTGCCCGGTGAGGTTGGTGATGTGCGGCAGCTCGATCGCGCGCGTGCGCGGCGTGATGGCGGCCGCGAAGCGCTCGACCACGTGGTCGTCGCTCGACGGCACGTCGAACCGCACCTGCTTCACGACGATCCCGTCGCGCCGCGCGCGCTGCTCCCACGCGGTCAGCATGCGCGGGTAGTTCTGCGTGCTGACGATCACCTCGTCGCCGCGCTTCAGGTCGAGGCCGAGGATCATCGTCTCGTTCGCCTCGCTGGCGTTGCGGACGATCGCCATCTCCTCGGGATCGCACCCGAGCTCGCGCGCCAGCTCGCGCCGCACGCTTTCCAGGCGCGGCTCCAGCACGCGCCACATGTGCTCGACCGGCAGCTCGTTCGAGAAGCGCAGGTCGCGGATCATCGCCTCCAGCACGTGCGACGGGGTGGGGCTCACGCCCCCGTTGTTGAGGTTGATCATCGTGCGGTCGGCGTCGAACGCGCGCTGGATCTCGCCCCAGTACGCCTCGTCGTCGGCCAGCGCGTCGGGCGTGCGACCGCCCGCGACGGCGTGCGCGTCCCGCAGCGCGCGGCCCGCGCGCGCGGCGAATGGCGGCGCGGGCGCGGCGGGGAGCTTGTGGACCAGCGGCGCCGCGAAGGGGGCGGCGGCGACGGCCCCGGCGGACAGGAGGAAGGAGCGGCGGCTGGGCATGTGGGGGCGCATGCGGGTGAGCGGTGGGCGGTCGGCCTGAGCATACCGCCCGATCGGGCGGCCGCCAGAAGGTCCACGCGATGACCGCGCTCCTCGCCGTCGACGTCGGCGTGCGCACCGGCTTCGCCTGCTGGGGCGACGACGGGCGCCTGCGCTGGTACCGCTCGCGCAACTTCGGCGCGCTGCCGCGCCTGCGCCGCGCCATCCCCGCCCTGCTGGACGAGGTGCCCGACCTCGCGCGCGTGGTGCTCGAGGGCGGCGGCCCGATCGCCGACGCGTGGACGCACGAGGCCGACCGTCGCGCGCTCACGGTCCAGCGCGTGAGCGCCGAGGACTGGCGCAGCGTCTTCCTCCTGCCGCGCGAGCACGGGGGCCGAACGGCGCAGCTGAAGACGATCTCGGACCGCCTCGCGCGGCGCGCGATCGCCTTCGGCGAGGGGCCGCGCCCGACCTCCCTCCGCCATGACGCGGCCGAGGCGATCCTCGTGGGGCTGTGGGGCGCGCTCTCGGCCGGCTGGATCCGCCGCCTGCCGCCGGACCTGCTGCGCTGAGCCCGCGCTGAGCCGGGCCGGACCGAGCGTCAGGACGCCGTGAACATCGCCCGCGCCCGCGTGCGGCGGCGCGGCGCGCGCCGTAGCTTCGCCTCATGCCCTCTCTGTTCCCGGGCGCCGGCCCCGGCCCCGAAGGCCGCCGCGTGGGCGTGCTCGTCGCGCTGCTGGTCGCCAGCTTCGCGCTCACCGCGGTCCTCGCCTGGCAGGCGATGGACGCCGCGCACTCGCACCGCGCCACCGCGGAGCGCACGCTGCGCGACTACGCGCAGTTCGCCGCGCTGCAGATGGCGTCTCGCGCGAAGGAGGGGATCTACGCCCGCGCCAGCGGCGTGCTCGCGCGTCCCACGGACCTGATGGGCGGTGAGCGTCCGGACGCCGCCGCGCGCCTGGCCGCGCAGCTGGACAGCGCGCTCGACATGCGGCACAAGAAGGGGTGCGTCGACCCGCGGCGCGGCTTCACGACCGCGGCCGCGAGCATCGGCCCGCACGACCGGTCGCGCTTCCTCTTCCGCCTCGACCTGCGCACGAACGAGCTGCGCCAGGTGCTCGGCTGCGCGGGAGGCCCGCCGCGCGACTGGCTGCGCGAGACGGTCGCGCACCACGCGCTCGGCGTCTTCCGGAAGTCGTGGGACCACGCCGACGTGGTGGCGGAGGCGGGCGGCAAGCGCTGGATGCTGGCGTACGCGGTGCGCTTCGACGACTGGGACAAGCCGGCGGCGGCGTTCGGCTTCGGCGCGCCCTTCCGCGACTTCGCGAAGCCCGTGTTCGTGGACGCGATGCGCTACGGCGCGCTGCTGCCGCCGTCGCTCGTGGGCGGCACGCCCAACGACTCGCTGCTGTCCGTGGTGGTGACCGACGATCGCGGCGCGGAGCTGTATCGCTCGGCCGTCGAATACGACTCGCCGTTCACGGCGCAGTATCGCCTGGACAAGTTCGGCGGGCTGGTGGTGAACCTCACGCTGCGCCCCGACGTCGCCGACCGGCTGGTGATCGGGGGGCTGCCGCGCCAGCGGCTGCCCCAGCTGCTCGCGCTGCTGGCGCTCACGGGCGCGCTGGTGATCGTCGCCATCCTGCAGATCCGCCGCGAGTACGCGCTGGCGCGGCTGCGCGCCGACTTCGTGAGCAACATCTCGCACGAGCTGCGCACGCCGCTGGCGCAGGTGCGCATGTTCGCGGAGACGCTGCTGCTCGGCCGCGTGCGCAGCGAGGCCGAGGGGCGCCGCTCGCTGGAGATCATCGACCAGGAGGCGCGGCGGCTCACGCACCTGGTGGAGAACGTGCTGCAGTTCTCGCGCAGCGAACGCCGCGTGACGCGCCTCTCGCCCGAGCCCACGCGCCTCGCCGACGAGGTGCGCGACACGGTGGAGGCGTTCACGCCCATCGCGCAGGCGCGCGGCGTGAGCGTCGCGTGCGAGCCGACGTGCGACGTGCACGCGTCGGTCGATCGCGCGGCGCTGCGGCAGGCGCTCCTCAACCTGCTGGACAACGCGGTCAAGTACGGCCCCACCGGGCAGACGGTACGCGTGGGGCTGCGCGCCGTGGGGCCGTTCGCGCACCTCTGGGTCGAGGACCAGGGCCCCGGCATCGCGCCGCGCGACCGCGAGCGCGTCTGGCTCCCGTTCTTCCGCTTGGAGCGCGACGCCGGGTCGGCGGTCGCGGGGAGCGGCATCGGGCTCGCCGTCGTGCGCGACCTCGTGACGCTGCACGGCGGCCGCGTGCGCGTGGAGGATGCGCCGGGCGGCGGCGCGCGCCTGCTGCTGGAGCTGCCCGCGGACGCCGCGCCGGCCGTGCCGCCCGTCGACGTTCCCCCGCACGCGATGCCCGCCCCGCTCGGCGTCGCGCGCGAGCCCCACTCCGTCTCGTGAAGCCCGCGTAGAGCGATCATGCCGCGCATCGTCGTCGTCGAGGACAATCCCGACCTGGCCTTCGGCCTCCGCAACAACCTCGAGATCGAGGGCTACGAGGTGGACGTCGCGCCCGACGGACCCGCGGGCCTCGCGGCCGTGCGCGCGGGCGCGCCCGACCTCGTGCTGCTCGACCTCATGCTGCCGGGGCTCGACGGCTTCCGCGTGCTGAAGACGCTGCGCGACGAGGGGCGCCAGATGCCGGTGCTGATCCTCACCGCGCGCGGCGAGGAGGCCGACAAGGTGCGCGGGCTGCACCTGGGCGCCGACGACTACGTCACCAAGCCGTTCGGCGTGCTGGAGCTGCTGGCGCGCGTGCGCGCGCTGCTGCGCCGCGCCGCGCGCGACTCGGCCGCCGCTGCCCCCGCGGACGCGGCGGCCGCACCGGGCGTCGCGGGCAGCACGGCCGCGGCGTGCGCGCGCTTCGGCGCGGTGGAGATCGAGCCGGCCGCGCGCCGCGTCACGCGCGCCGGTGCGGAGATCCCGCTCGCGCCACTGGAGTACGACCTGCTGCAGGCGCTCGTGCGCCGCGGCGGCGCGGTCGCGACGCGCCTCGACCTGCTGCGCGAGGTGTGGGGCTACAGCGCGGCGGTCGTCAGCCGCACGGTCGACACGCACATCGCGGAGCTGCGCCGCAAGCTGGAGGAGGATCCCGCGCGGCCGCGGCACATCCTCACGGTGCGCAAGGTCGGCTACCGGCTGCAGCCGTAGCGCGCGATCCCACCGCTGGCACTCGGCGGGGCCGCCCGACCATCTTGCGACCATGCGGTGGCGACGCGAGGACGGGGCGTTCGGGATGCCGGGGTCGAACACGGCGTGGGTGACGGTGGCGACGCTGGCGAGCGGCTTCGAGGCCGACGTCACCGTCGCCGTCCTCGGCGCGGCCGGCATTCCCGCGCGGGCGCACGGCAACGACTTCGTCGGGCTGTTCGGCCCCAACTTCCAGGGCGCCACCGCGCAGGGCGTGGACGTGCTGGTGCCGATCGACGCGCTGGACGAGGCGCGCGGCATCCTGCAGGCGGCGCGCGATGCCGCAGCGGAGGACGACGACCCGGATCGGCCGGATGCGCGCTCGGCCTGAGCGTGTGGCGATCGCGGCGGTCGCGCTCCTCGCGCTCGGCTGCGGCGACTCGACCGGGCCGGGCGGCGCCGGAAGCGACGCACCTGTCGTGGCGCGCGTCGGCATCGAGGCCGGCGCCCCGGCGCTGCTGGTCGAGGCGCCGTCGGACACGTGGCCGCGCGTGCTCGCGGCGCCGCCGGACTCCACCGGGCCCGCGCAGTCGCTGCAGGAGCCGCGCTGGCGCCCGGACGGCGCGCGGCTCGCCTTCGTCGCGGTGGCGCAGGGCGTGGGGCGGCTGCTCGTGGCGACGCCCGGTGGCACCGTCGACACGAAGGTCCGCATCGCGGCCGTCCCCTACTGGGGCACGCCGGTCGCCTGGTCGCCGGACGGCGGCGCGATCGCCGCCGCGGTGACGGCGCTGGGGGACCGTCGCGCGCTCACGACGCGCGTGGTGGCCGCCGACCTGGCGACGGGCACGACGCGCGTGCTGCACGAGTCGGGATCGGACGGCGGTCCGCGCGTCGAGCCCACGACCGCGGTGCGCTGGGCGACCGACGGTCGGGTGTACGTCGCCACGATCGTCGGTCAGACGGGACCCGACTCGCTGCCGACGCCCGTCTCGCGCGTGTGGGCGATCGACGGCGGCGGCGTCCGGCGCCTCGTGCGCGACTCGCTCGTGGGGCTCGTGCAGGACCTCGCGCCGGACGCGAGCTGGGTGCTGGCGCTGCGCCGCCGCTTCGTCTCGAGCGTGGCGCCCTTCCGCACCGCGGACGACTACCGCGAGCTGGCGCGCATCGACGTGCGCACCGGCGCGGCGACGGCGCTCGCGAGCCGCGAACGGCTGCCGGTCCCACTGCTCACGCCGGGCGACCCGCGCGTGACGAACGACCGCATCCGCTGGGCGCGCCTGAGCGCCGACGGCGCGCGCGTCGTGGTCGCGATCAACGTCGAGCAGGGCGATCCGTTCGCGACGCGGCTCGTGTATCGCGCACTGACGCGCGACGGCGCGGCGGTCGGCGACCTCCCGGGCGACCCGACGGAGGCGCCGGGCAGCGTGGCGCTGCTGCGGTGATGTACGCGTGAGCGACCGCTACCCCATCCCCGCCGGCGAGCACCGCGCACAGCAGGAGATCTCGCGCAGCCGCTTCATCGCCACCATCGCGCCCGCCGCGACGGTGGAGGACGCGCAGGCCTTCATCGCGCGCATGCGCGCCGAGTTCCCCGACGCGACGCACAACTGCTGGGCGTTCGTCGTCGGGCCGCCGGGGAGCACGGGCCGCGTGGGCATGAGCGACGACGGCGAGCCACACGGCACCGCCGGTCGCCCGATGCTGACGGTGCTGCTGCACTCGGGCGTCGGCGACGTGGCCGCGGTGGTGACGCGCTACTACGGCGGCACGAAGCTCGGCACCGGTGGCCTCGTGCGCGCGTACGGCGGCGCCGTGCAGCACGCGCTCGAATCGATGCCGCGCGCCGAGCGGGTGGAGTGGATCGACTGCGTGCTGACGATCGGCTACGGCGACGTGACCGTCGTGCAGCAGCTCATCGCGGGCCACGAGGGCCGCGTCGCGGAGGAGTCGTACGCGGCCGACGTGACGTACCGCGTGACGCTCCCCGACGCGCGGCGCGATGCGTTCGCGGCGGCGGTGCTGGACGCGACGCGGGGGCAGGCGCTGGTCGACTGAAGCGCTGCGTGCCGCGTGCGGCCCGGTCGGGTGTCATCCCGAGCGCAGCCAGGCATCCGCTCTCCGAGGCGAGAGGCGTCCCACGCGTGACGCATACCAGGTCCCTCTCCTTCGCTGCGCTCAGGATCGGGACGACATCTAGATCGAATCCGCGATCGCCGCGATCTCCTCCGCGTCGCGCCACGCGTCCGTCAGCACCTCCAGCTCGCCCTCCAGCGCGCGGCGCTCCTGCTCCTCGTGTAGCGCCATCTCCACCGCCAGGCGCTCCACCGGCGTGAGCGCGAGCGCGCCGACGCGGCGCCACTCGGCCATCACGCGCCCGCCCGGGCGACTGGAGCGCCGCGCGGCCGCGTGCAGCCAGCCGAGCGCGTCGCCGCGCTCGTCGATCGCGTGCACCGCGGCGCGCACCTGCCCCGCGCTCGCGCCCCACGCGTTCGCGCGCGCGAGCAGCGCGCCCAGCGCGCGCGTCGCCGATGCGCCGCGCAGGTCCGTCTCGCCGCCGTCGTGCTGCAGGCGCAGCGCGACGCCGTCGGCGCCGTCCTGCAGCAGCGTGCTCTCGCGCAGGTGGCGCACGCGGATGTCCGCGTCCGGCGCGCCGTCCGCCGGGTCGCCGAGCGAGACGCGCGCGATCACGCGCTCGGAGAGCAGCCACTCCTTCGCCATCTCGTAGGGCACCGTCACGCCGCCGGCGAGGTATCCGGCGACGAAGATGCCGCCCGACCAGAGGCCCGCCACGAGCGCCGGGACCGCGATCGGCGCCGCCACGACCGCCGCCGCCGCGCCCACGCCGCCGGCCGTCACCGCGCGCCGGCGGCGGCGCCCGAACTGGTCGCCGTAGCGCCACGCCGCGAACTCCGGCCGCAGCGGCCGCCCGATGCGCACCAGCTCCAGCCCCTCGCGCAGCTTCGCGAGCCCGATGTTGTCCGTCGAGACGCGCACGCGCGTGTCGCGGAACAGCCGCTCCGCGTCCTCGATCGCCTCCCAGCGCTGCTCCATGGGCGCCAGGTTCCAGCGCTCGCAGCGGCGGCAGACCGCCCACAGGCGCCCGCGGTCGGCGTCGAACGCCACGCGGCGTCCGACGGGGAACGACTCCAGCGCCTCGTTCCCGGGGAACGGCGCGTCGCAGAAGAGGCAGGCGGCGTACACGGCAGACTCGGGAGCACGAACGGGAAGCGGGGGCGTGCATCCTGTGATGCACGCCCCCGCTCATCCGCGCAAGACGCCGGCCGCCGCGTCAGAAGGCCGCGGCCTCCAGCTCCATCACCGTCGCCGCGCCGCTCTGCATCGTCGCCGCCAGCGCGTCCACCTGCGGCAGCAGCTTCGCGAAGTAGAAGCGCGCCGTCTTCACCTTCGCGTCGTAGAAGCGCGCCTCGCCGTTCGCGCTCGGCAGCCGGTCGAGCGCCACGCGCGCCATCTTCAGCCACATCCAGCCCGTCGCGACCAGCCCCATCATCCGCAGGAAGTCGGTCGCCGCGGCGCCCGCCTCGTCGGGGTTCTGCATCGCCTTCTGGATGACCGTCATGATGCTCTCCTGCGTCTTGCGCACCGCGTCGCCGAGCTGCGCGGCGAGGTCGGACACGCGCGCGTCCGCCTGCGCCTCCTTGAGGTCCGCCTGCACCAGCGCGAGGAAGCGGCGCAGCAGCCGGCCGTTCCCCTCCGGCACCTTGCGGCCGATCAGGTCGAGCGCCTGCACGCCGTTCGTCCCCTCGTAGATCTGCGCGATGCGCGCGTCGCGGACGAACTGCTCCAGCCCGTACTCCTTGATGTAGCCGTGGCCGCCCAGGCACTGCAGCGCGAGGTTCGCGCTCTCGAAGCCCGTGTCCGTCAGGAAGCCCTTGATGATCGGCGTCATCAGCGCGACCAGGTCCTCGGCCTCCTTCCGCTTCTCCTCGTCGGGGTGCTTCTCCTCGATGTCGATCAGCTGCCCGACCCAGTACGCGAGCGCGCGCTCGCCCTCGATGTACGCCTTCTGCGTCAGCAGCATGCGGCGCACGTCGGGGTGCACGATGATCGGGTCGGCCTCCTGCTCCGGCGCCTTCTTGCCGGTGAGCGCGCGGCCCTGGATGCGGTCCTTCGTGTAGGCGAGCGCGTTCTGGTACGCGACCTCCGCGAGGCCGAGCCCCTGCAGGCCGACGCCGAGGCGCGCGCCGTTCATCATCGTGAACATCGCGCGCATCCCCTTGTGCTCCTCGCCCACCAGCCAGCCCGTCGCGCCGTCGAAGTTCATGACGCACGTCGCGTTGCCCTTGATCCCCATCTTGTGCTCGATGGAGCCGCAGGTGACGCCGTTCGGCGTGCCGACGCCGCCCTCCTCGGTGGGGAGGAACTTGGGCACGATGAACATCGAGATCCCCTTCGTGCCCGCGGGCGCGTCGGGCAGCTTGGCCAGCACGAGGTGGATCACGTTCTCGGCCAGGTCGTGGTCGCCCGCGGAGATGAAGATCTTGGTGCCCGTGACCTTGTAGGCGCCGTCGCCCGCGGGCACCGCCTTCGTGCGGATGATGCCGAGGTCCGTGCCGGCGTGCGCCTCGGTGAGGCACATCGTGCCCGTCCACGTGCCGTCGACGATCTTCGGCATGAAGCGCTGCTTCAGCTCCGCGTTGCCCCACTTCTCGAGCGTCATCGCGACGCCGTGGCCGAGCTCCGGGTACATCGCGAACGAGAGGTTGGCGGCGCACATCATCTCGTTCAGCACGAAGCGCGTGAGGTGCGGCAGCCCCTGCCCGCCGAACTCCGTGGGCGCCGTCATCGCGGGCCAGCCGCCCTTCACGAACTCGTCGTACGCCTCGCGGAAGCCCTTCGGCGTCGTGACGACGCCGTTCTCGTAGCGGCACCCCTCGGCGTCGCCGCTCTGGTTGACGGGCGCGAGGTACTGCTCGCACAGCTTGGCGCCCTCCTCGAGGACGGCCAGCAGCATGTCCGGCGTGGCCTCCTCGTAGCCCGGCAGCCGCGAGAGCTGCTCGACGTCGAGGACCTCGGTGAGGAGGAAGCGGATGTCGTCGAGCGGCGCCTTGTAGGTCGGCATGGGACTCGGGTCCGGTGGAGGTGGCGATCGGCGCGCGGCGCCTGCCGAACGGTGTTCTGTGGTAATTGTGCGACCGCGACCGCCGGGCGGCAAGACGTCGCCAGGACGTCGCCAGGACGTCGCCAGGACGTCGCCGCCGGGCGGTCGTGGGTGTGCTGGCGTCAGCGCACGACGGCGAACAGCGCCGGGATCTCGACGCTCAGCGTCCGCCCGCCGGCCAGCTGCAGGATCGTGCGCGCCGTGTAGTAGCCCTGCGCGAACGGACGCACCGTGCTCCCCGCGGGGGGCGTGAAGCGCAGGCGCACGGAGCCACGGCCGATGGTCCCGGGCGCCCCCGGCTGCGCGAGCGTGAGCGTCGTGTCGCGCCCGCCGCCGGTGATGCGGAGCTGCGCTGCCTGCACCACTTGGTCGGGGAGCCGACCGGAGGCGTACTCCAGCGTGATGTCGATCGAGTCGCCCACCGCGCCGCCGTAGCGGATGGCGGAGCGCGTCGCGACGTCGGTCACGCCGACGACGAACGGCACCGTGCTCGAGTCGCCGCTGACGACGTCGAACGCCACCGACGCGAAGACGCTGGTGTCGCTGGCGGGGATCGCGACGATCTGCCCGCGCCCGCGTCCGACGGCCGTCACCAGCCCCGACGCGTTGACGGTCGCGACCGACGGCTGCGCGGCGCGCCAGCTGAACGGGGTCGCGACGCCGTTGCGCGTCAGCACCTCGCCCTGCAGCCGCGTCGTGTCGCCCACCAGCAGGTAGCGGCGCGTGGCGATGATCTGGATGCTGTCGATGCACTGCGCCCCGGAGCACGCGTTCTCGTCCGGGGCGCTGAGGGGCGTGCAGGCGGCGGCCGCGCCGGACAGCACGACGGCGAGCGCGCCCGTGCGGGCGCGGCGGGAGGCGGAGGGATTCTGCATCCTGCAACCTACCCGTCGTCCGGACGGGGAGTCACCACGGCTCCCACGCCCGGACGCCGTGCGCGCTCAGGACTCCCAGCGCGCGGCCTCGATCGCCGACCAGACGTGCATCACCCAGCCGAGCATGCCGAACGAGACCAGCCAGAAGGCGCCGGCGAGGACGAGGTGCCAGAGCGCCTTGCCGGGCCGACCCTGGATGAGCTGCCCCAGCCCGGGGATGAAGAAGCTGGCCAGGGCGGCGATGACGTTGCCGGCGGTTCCCTGTCGAACACTCACGTGCGGCCTCCCGAGTCTGACGGTGCGGGTCTGCGGCGGACGCGGACCCTACGAGAGAATCGGACCGCAGGTGACAGCGTGGCGATGAATCCGCTCGCCCCGACTCAACCCGCCGCCCTCCGGCTCCGAGACTCCCGCGGGTGAGCCAGCCTTCCGCCTCCCACGCCGCATGAGCGCCACGTGAGCGCCTCGCCCGGCCGTCCGCCCTACGGCGACACCGGCGCGCGCCTCGGCGCCGCCGTCCTCGCGTTCGTCGCCGCCATCGTCGGCGCGATCACGCTGCAGCCGTTCCGCTTCGCGTGGCCCGCGCGCCTCGCGATCATGGGCTGGGACACCGGCTTCGACGTGATCGCCAACGTCGCGCTCTTCGTGCCGCTCGGCTTCCTCTACGCGCTGACGCGCGCGGCGCGCACCGCGACCGACGCGCCGCGCACGCAGGAGGCGACGGCCCGCGCGCGCCGCCTGACGCTCGCGCTCGCACTCGCGCACGGCGCGCTGGCCAGCCTCGCGATCGAGGTCACGCAGGTGTTCGAGCCCGGGCGATTCCCGTCGCCCGTGGACGTCGTCACGAACGCGATGGGCGCGCTGCTGGGCGCGTGGCTGCACGCGCGCGCGTCGCGGCAGCTGGGCGCGGACACGCCGCTCGTCGGGCGGCTGGCGCTCGAGCTGCCGGTGATGGGGCTGCTCTACGTGTCGCTGCCGCTGTGCACCCTCGCCGCGGTGTCCGCCGCCGCGCCCGACGCGCCGCGCCTGGGCGGCGTGGCACCGCGCGCGCTCGCGCTGCTGCTGCTGGCGGCGTTCGGCGGATCGCTCGTGGGCACCGTGCAGCGGCGCCAGCTGGGGCCGGCGGGCGCGCTGGGGAAGCTGGCCGCGGTGCTCGTGGCAGCGGGCTGGTTCCTGGTGGGCGCGCTCCCCGCGCTGGCGACCGCGCCGCGCACGCTGCTGGCCGGCGTGGCGCTGGCCGGCGTGGCGGCGTGGGACCTGGCGCGCCGGGCGCCGGGCGTGCTCCCCATCGAGCGGCGCTTCGAGGCCGAGGCGCTGACGCTCGCCGCGCCGTTCTTCGCGGGCTACCTGCTGCTCCTCCCGCTCGGCGATCCGCCGGCGGGGCCGGACGTGTGGACGCGGCTGGGGATCCTGCGCCACGTCGAGTCGCTGGCGGCGTTCACCGTCGGCGGGTACCTGCTGGCCGAGGTGTGGGGCCGCCGCGAGCTGCGCTACCGGCACACCGCGTGGCGCGTGGCGATCGCCGCCGCCGCCGCGGTCACGACGCTGGCGGTGCTGCGCAAGGACCTGGGCGCGCTGCCGCCGTCGCTGCTCGCGCTCACGACGCACGTGTTCGCGGCGGCGTACGGCGGGTGGCTGTATCACCTGCAGCGCGCGCACGTGATGGCGCTGGTCACCGCGCGGCGCGCGCTCGCGGCGGCGCCGATCCGCCGGCGCGAGGCGCGCGCCGCGTGAGTGGTTCCTGAGCGACCGGGCGGGCTGGCGGCGCGCCGCGACGTGGCGTATTCACCGTCACCGCATCCCCGCCCCATCGCTCGCGCTCCCATGCGAATCGCCATCCGCTCGCTGGCCGCTCTCGGCCTCGTCGCCCTCCCCGCGCTCGCCTCCGCGCAGACCTTCCGCACCGCCGACCCGGTGATCCGCCGGATGTGGCAGGTGGGGATGGACTCGTCGCAGACCGAGCGGCTGGCGCAGGTGCTCATCGACTCCATCGGGCCGCGCCTGTCGGGGACGGCCGGCTTCGAGTCGGCCGTGTCCTGGCTGGAGCGCACCTACCAGTCGTTCGGGGTGCCGGCGCGGCGCGAGCGGTACGGCACCTGGCGCGGCTGGCGGGCCGGCCCCGTGCACCTCGACCTCATGGCGCCGCACGTGCGCTCGCTCGAGGCGCGCTTCCTGGCGTGGAGCCCCGGCACCGGCGGCCGCCCGGTCGACGGGACGGTGGTCGCGATCCCGGCACTCGCCGACGCGCAGGCCGCCGACGCCTGGCTGCGCACCGTGCGCGGGAGCTTCGTGCTCGCCTCCGCGCCCGAGCCGATGTGCCGCGCGCCCCAGGAGCTGGCGGCCAACGCGCGCGCGGCGACGGTGCAGCGGATCGCCGCCCGCCGCACCGAGCTGCAGCGCGAGCACGCGCAGCGCCTGCAGGCGCTGGCGCCGGCGGGGACCACGCCCAACGAGCTGTCGCGCGTGGTGCACGCGCGGCTCGAGGCGGCGGGGGTGGCCGGCATCCTCACCTCGCTCTGGTCGAACGGCTGGGGCGTCAACAAGATCTTCGGCGCGACGGCCGAGCGCGTGCCGACGCTCGACGTGTCGTGCGAGGACTACGGGCTGATGCACCGCCTGGCGTCGCGCGGGCAGGGGCCGCGGGCGCGCCTCACGGCGACCGCCGAGAAGCCCGCCGCCGAGGTGCCGATGTTCAACGTCGTCGCCGAGCTGAAGGGCACCGAGCTCCCCGACGAGTACGTCCTGCTCTCGGCCCACCTCGACAGCTGGCACGGTGCGCAGGGCGCGACCGACAATGGCACCGGCACGATCACGATGCTCGAGGCGATGCGCATCCTGAAGGCCGCCTATCCGCGCCCGCGCCGCACGATCCTCGTGGGGCACTGGGGCGGCGAGGAGCAGGGGACGATCGGCTCGCTCGCCTTCGCCGAGGACCATCCCGAGGTCGTGCAGGGGCTCCAGACCGTGTTCAACCAGGACAACGGGACCTGGCGCTTCGAGATGCTGGAGGGACAGGGCTTCATCGGCGCGAGCGCGAACCTCGCGCGCTGGGTGTCGCAGCTCCCGAGCGAGCTGTCGGACAGCCTGCGCCTCCAGGTGCCCGGCGCGCAGGCGAACACGGGAAGCGACCACACCTCGTTCGTCTGCCGCTCCACGCCGGCCTTCCGCCTGCAGTCGCCGTATGCGGAGTACCGGCAGTACACCTGGCACACCAACCGCGACACGTTCGACAAGATCGTCTTCGACGACCTGCGGCAGAACGCGACGACAGCCGCCATGCTGGCCTACGCGGCCTCGGAAGATCCGACGCGCACCTCGCACGACGTGGCGATCCTGCTCGGCGCGAACGGGCAGCCGCGCAGCTGGCCGACGTGCAACAAGGCGCGACGCAGCGCGGGCGCGCAACCCTGAGAAGGAAGCGGTGAGCGTCGAGCGTCGAGGGACGGCCGCTCGACGCTAGACGCTCGCCGCTCGCCGCTCGCGGCGCGCTCACGGCGCGCGGTAGACCACGACGTGGAAGTGCGCGGGATGCCGCTCCTCGGTCGCGTCCACGACGCCGCGGCGCTCGTAGGCGAGCAGCTCGCGGCGCATCCAGCCGCGGCAGCTGCCGCCCGGCGCGCGCAGGTCGAGCGCCATCCCGGTGGGGTGCACCGACTTCGCCGTCGAGTTCACGAGGCGGATCGACGTCGGGCGCATCGCGCTCGTGACGACGAGCGGCTCGCCGCACGACCGCTGGTAGCGCGCCGCGAACGTGCTCAGGAAGCTGCGCGTCAGCGGGCGCACGTACGGCGTGGTCACGCCCCTGAGCCGCACGTTGCGCGTGGCCGACAGCCGCACGTAGTCGCCCTCGCGGGCACGGCGCTCGATCTCGCGGCGCGAGCGCACGAACGGCAGCTCGCGGCGCTTGGCGGTGTGGAACGCGCGGTCGACGGCCGCGCGCGAGCCGCGCAGCGTCTGCGCCCCCAGCGTGGCGGCCGGCACGACGACCGGCGGGACGGCCGAGAGGAGCGCGCACGCCAGGAGGCGGCGCGCGACGGGAGCTCCGAGCGGGCGGAGAGCGGAGAGCTGGCGGGCGGACATGGTCGGACGGCGGACGTGACGGGGCGCACAATCCTACACCCGAAACGGGCCGGATGCGACACCGGGACGACGCGCGGCCCGTGCGCCGCGTCACGCCCCGGGCCAGCGCGCGCACTCCGTGCGGGTCAGCCCGGCGGGACCGCGGCGGCGGCCGCCGCCTCCGTCCGCCCGCGGCGCCGGCGGCGGAGCATCAGCCAGACGAGCGTCGCCAGCCCCGCCAGCACGCCCACCGCGTACTGGTCGTAGCGCCGCACGGCGTGCAGCGCGGCCACCGCCGCGTCGCCGAACCAGAAGCCGACGAGCGCGAACGCGGTGGACCAGACGATGGAGCTCAGCAGGCTCCCCAGCAGGTAGATGTCGAGCCGCAGGTGCGCGGCGCCGCACGCCAGCGGGAGCAGCAGCCGCGCGCCGAAGGCGAAGCGCACCGCCAGCGCGCTGCGCCACGGCCGCCGGCGCACCGCGCGCAGCCAGCGCTTCATGTGGCCGTTGACCGCGGGAAAGCGGCGGCGCACCCAGCGCCCGCGCCACCGGCCCAGCGCGTACAGCAGCCCGGTCGCGATCCACCCGCCCAGCGTGAGCGCGACGATCACGGGGCCGATCGCGAGCTGCCCCTGCGACGCGGTGAGCCCGCCGATCAGCGGCGCCAGCTCCTCGGTCACGATCGGGCTCGCGCCGAGCGTCGCGTAGGCCCACAGCCGCTGCGCGTGCGTCAGCGGCTCGCCGGCCGCCACGCCCAGCGCCGTGACGGCGTGCGCGGCGGCCGCGAACGGCGCGAGCGAGAGCAGGCTGGCGAGTCGGATGCGGGCCTCGGGACGGCGGGGACCCGGAAACTAGAGGGCGGGCCCGTCCATCGGACAGGCCCGCCCTCCTGATGCTCCAGCGTGCGTTCGACTCAGTCGCCGGAGACCGGCGTCGGCGTGGACGGCCCGCCCACCGGCAGGCGGTGCTCCGCGGTGCGCTGCGCCGGCCGACGGCCGAACATGCGCGACACGCGCTCGCGCCACCCGTCCAGGATCTCGTAGAAGGTTGGGATCGCGACGAGCGTCAGCAGCGTCGAGGTGATCACGCCGCCGATGACCGCGATGCCCAGCGGGGAGCGGAACTGCGAGCCCTCGCCGCGGCCGAGCGCCACCGGCAGCATGCCGGCGACGAGCGCGAACGTCGTCATGAGGATGGGGCGCAGCCGGATCGCGCCCGCCTCGATGAGCGCCTCGCGCAGCGGAAGGCCCCGCTCCTCGCGCGCCCACTTGGCGAAGTCGATCAGCAGGATGGCGTTCTTGGCCACGATGCCTGCCAGCAGGATGACGCCGATGAGCGACATCAGGTTGATCGTGTTCCGCGTGATCGCGAGGCTCAGCATGACGCCGATGAGCGACAGCGGCAGCGAGAACATGATCGCCAGCGGGTCGAGGAAGCTGCCGAACTGCACGACGAGGATCAGGTACATGAACAGCAGCGCCATCCCGAGCGCCGAGAAGATCTGCACGAAGACCTCGGCCTGCTGCTGCGCCTCGCCGCCTGTCGACACGCGCACGCCGGGCGGCGGCGTGAGCGCGTTGATGCGGTTCATCGCGTCGGTCGTGACCTCGCCCATCGAGCGGCCGGAGGTGTTGAACTCGACCTGCACGACGCGGTCGCGGTCGAGGTGGTTGATGATCGCCGGCCCGAGGCCGTCGGTCACCGTCGCCACCTGGCCGAGCGGCAGGGTGCGGGGCGCGCCGTCGGCGCCGCGCACCACCAGCGGCAGCTGCCGCAGGTCGGCCGCGCGCCGGCGCGACTCGGGCGACAGGCGCACGTACACGTCGCGCGTCTCGCCGCTCGGGTCCACCCAGTCGCCGACGTCCACGCCGGCGAACGCCGGGCGCAGCGCCTGCGCGACCTGCCCCACGGTGAGGCCGATGGAGCTGGCCAGCCCGCGGTTCAGCTCCACGTTGAGCTCCGGCTTCTGCCCCTTCGACGAGAGGCCGACGTCCACCAGCCCGGGCACCGAGCGCACCGCCTCCAGCGCCTGGTCCGCGAACTTCTGCAGCGCGTCGCTGTCGTTGCCGCGCAGCTCGATCGCGACCTGCTTGCGGCCGCCGCCCCAGTCCGTGGCGAGCACCGCGACCTTGGCGCCGCCCGTCGGGCCGAACTCCTGGCGCAGCTTCGACGAGAACGCCTCGACGCCGAACTGGCGCTGGTCCTTCGGCACCAGCTTCACGTACACCTTGCCGATGTCCACCGCGCCGGCCTCGCCGCTGCCGAGCGTGGTGTAGGTGTAGCGGACCTCCTTGTGGGCGCGCGTCAGCGCTGCGATCTGCTCCGTCTTGAGCCGCGTGTACTCGAGGTTCGAGCCCGGCGGCGTCTCGACGATGATGTTCAGCTCCGCGTTGTCGTCCTCGGGGAAGAAGCTGACGCCGACGAGCGCGTTGTCGCCGATCGTGATGGCCGGCATCGCGAGCGCGAAGAAGAACGTCGCCGCGGCCAGCATCGACACCTTCCAGCGATGGTCGAGCGCCCACGCGATGACGCCGCGGTAGCGCTCCGCCTGGCGGTCGAACCAGCGGTTGAAGCGGTCGAGCGTGCGCGTGATCGGGCCCTTCTCGTGCTCCTCCTTGTGCGGGTCGGGCCAGAAGGCCGACAGCATCGGGTCGAGCGAGAACGACACGAACAGCGAGACGAGCACCGAGGCCGCGATCGTGAGCGCGAACGGCCGGAACCACTGGCCGCCGACGCCCGGCATGAACGCGATCGGGATGAACACCGCGAGGATCGAGAACGTCGTCGCCGCGACGGCGAGCCCGATCTCGTCGGTGCCCTCGCGCGCCGCCGTGTAGTGGTCCTTCCCCATCTCGACGTGGCGCACGATGTTCTCGCGCACCACGATCGCGTCGTCGATCAGGATGCCGATCGCCAGCGACAGCCCGAGCAGCGACATCGTCTCGAGGCGGAAGCCGAGCATCCACACGGCGATGAACGAGGCGAGCACCGACACCGGCAGCGCGAGGCCCGTGATGACGGTGGAGCGCCACGAGTTCAGGAAGATGAACACCACGAGCACCGTCAGCAGCGCGCCCTCGACGAGCGCCTCCTGCACGTTGCGCACGGAGTTCCGCACGTTGACGCCCTTGTTCTTCACGACGTCGATCGTCGTGCCGGCGGGGAGCGTCGCCTTCACCTCGTCGATGCGGGCGATTATCTGGTCCGCGACCTCGGTGGTGCTGTAGCCCGTCGACTTCTTGATGTCGATGCCGACCGCCTCGCGCCCGTTGTAGAGCGCGAGCGTGCGCGGCTCCTCGGTCGCGTCGCGCACCGTCGCGACCTCGCCCAGGCGCACCAGCTGGCCGCCGCGCTCGGAGACGACGATGCGCGCGAACTGCTCCGGGTTCTCGAGGCGGCCGCGCAGCCGGATCGACCGCTCGTCGAGCGTGCCCGACACGCGGCCGACCGGCGTCGCGAGGTTCTGCAGCTGCAGCGCCTGCACGACCTCGCCCACCGACACGCCCGCGGCCTGCATGCGGTCCGGCTGGATCTCGACCGTCAGCTCGCGCTCCACCTTGCCCGGGATCGCGACCTCCGCGACCCCGGCGATGGAGCGCAGCTGCCGCGTGATCCCCGGATCGGCGAGCCGCGTCAGCTCGGCCGGCGTCAGCACGGTGGACGACACGGCCAGCGAGATGATCGGCTGGTCGGTGTCGTTGAACTTCTTGATGATCGGCTCCTCCATCTCCAGCGGCAGGTCGTTGCGGATGCCGGAGATCGCATCGCGCACGTCCTGCGTCGCCTCGGGGAGGGGCTTGTCGAAGTTGAACTCGATCATGACCGTCGCATAGCCGTCCTGCGCCGTGCCCATGACCTTCTTCACGCCGCTGATCGCGGAGATCGCCTCCTCGATGGGATCGAGCAGCTCGCGCTCGACGCCGTCGGGCGACGCGCCCGGATACGGGATCGCGACCGTGACGAACGGCGGCGCGACCTCCGGGAACTCGTCCGTCTGGAGCTTCAGCAGCGCGAACAGCCCGAACACCACCAGGGCCAGCATGGCCACCACGGTGATGATCGGTCGCTTGATCGCGAAATCGGAGATGAACATGCCCGCCTTCCGTGGTGGGGGGTCAGCGCTGCTTCGCGGGCGGTGCGGCCGGCGTCGCCGGCGCGGACGTCGTGGGGGCGGCACCCGCCGACGCGGTCGCGCGGTCGCCGACGCTCGACACGCGCACCGGCGTGCCGTTCGAGATCCCCTGCGCGGCGCCGCGCAGCACGGTGTCGCCCGCCGCCACGCCGCCGCGCACCTCGATCATCTCGCGCGCGTCGTCGCGCAGCCCGAGCTCGACGTTCACGCGCTCGACCTTGCCGCCCTTCAGCCGCACGACCGTCGGGCGCACGCCGCGCTGGTCGACCGCGTCGCCCGGCACCAGCAGCCCGTCGCGCGACTGGCTCGCGACGCGCCCCTCGGCGAACAGCCCACCGACCAGCGCGTTGCCCGCGTTCGGGACCGACGCGATGATCTGCACCTGCCGCGTCGCCGGATCGGCCACCGGCGCGACGCGCGTGATGCGGCCCGCGAAGGTGCGGTCGGGATAGCCCGTCACCGTGAACTGCACCGGCGCGCCGATGCGCACCGCGCCCAGCTGGTCGGCCGGCACGCTGCCCTCGAGCTGCATGCTGGACGGATCGACGACGCTGTACAGCTCCGTGCCCGGGCTCACGACGTCGCCCGTGCTCACGCGCTTGATGCCCACGATGCCCGCGAACGGCGCGCTGGCCGTCGCGTTGCCGAGCTGGCGCCCGGCGAGCGTGGACTGCGCGCGCGCGGCCGACAGCTGCGCCCGCGCCGACGCGGCCGCGGTGCGCGCCGCCTCGGCGTCGCGCTCGGCGATCGCGCCGGCGGCCAGCAGCCGGTTCGCGCGCTCGGCGTCGCGCTGCGCCGACTGGTACGCCAGCTCCGCGGCGGCGACGCCGGAGCGGGCGCTGATCGCCTGCTCCGCGAGCCCCGCCGTCTCGATGCGCGCCAGCGCCTGGCCGCGCGACACGCGCTGCCCCGGCTCGACGAGCGCCGCGGTGACGGTGCCCGACGCCTCGGCGCGGATGGTCGCCTGGCGCTCGGGGCGCAGCGACCCGGAGATCGCCGGCCCGCTCTGGATCGTGTCGCGCGTGACGACGGCGACGTTCTCGGGGCCGACGGTGACCGCGCTCGGCGCCGGCGCCGCCTGCGCGGTGTCCTCGGCCTTGCCGTCGCCGCCGCACGCGGCCAGCGCGCCCAGGGCGAGGACCGCGAGCGTCGAGGGAATGGATCGCGCGCCGGACGGG